>JAOTYY010000190.1 GCA_029861595.1 Gammaproteobacteria bacterium | reverse complement strand
GACCGATGCCGTAGGGCGTTTGAAGCGATCGGTTTCCAAGGATGAACCCGTGCCGTTCGTCACTGCCACGTGAAACGCCCAGGCACCGGGTTCGAAGCCCACCTCCAGGCCCACGTCGGTTGTCCCGTAGGTAAACCCGGTGACCGAACGGGTGAAGGCCGTGTCGTCTTGCAGACGCAGTCCATAGGGCAGGAAGAACTGGCCGACCTTCAAGTAGTAGGGCTCACTCCACAACTCATTTTTGTACAGTCCCCAGATCTCACGAGCGTCTCCGCCCTCGGCCAGCGTCTGATAGAGAATCACCCGCTCGGGGATCAAGTCGACTTCGAGATAGATATTCTGCTTGCGCTGGTTGAACGCCTCTTCATTCGGGCTGCCGGATTCTTCGGTCACTTCGTACAGCCACCGGAAATCCCCGCCGATGGCCACGTATTCGTTCAGCCGGCCGGTGAAGAAGCTGCTGGTGGAATCGGTACGATAGGGGTTGTCTTCGTCGTCCTCCTCCCCGTCCGCCTTAGTAATTTCTCTCCAGTTGAGGAACTTAGTGCTCAGACGAGTCTGTACATACACGTTTGCGAAATCGGTACGTTTCCCGCCGCCGGTCATGTTGACGTGGCATTTGGAACATTTATAACCCTCCTGGATGGCCAGGTAAGGTTCGGCCCTGACGTTTGCTGCGCCCGTAAACGCGAGCCCCACGACGCATATCAACAATAAGTTGGCCGGCACTCGGCAGAGCATTCTTGTTGTTGTTTTCTGCATGAATCGATTACCACGCTGAAGAAGAAATTATCCGGTTCGCGGAGTGAATGGGCTTGGAGTGCCGCTGGGCTAGGCTAAGACATGCCGGCCAGGCCCGTGTGGGGGAGCTGAGCGCTCGGCAACTGGCAGCCCGGCGTCCCGTCGGCAATCCAATCACGCATGTTCTGAATGGTTTCCGCCGTCAGTGGGGGATTCGCGAGTGGCATCTGTGCGAGTTCGATGGGCTCCCCGTTCGGGCCCTGACCCTCGACTTTCCAGATCAGGTAACTGCGCGCAGGATTGCCCGGGTCGATCTCCATCAATTCGGGCTTCTCGCCGCTCGGTCGCAGCAGATTGCCGCAGGTGGCCGCGTCTGAACTCCAATCAACACCAAACGGCGCGCCGGCACCGGTGTGACACTGCGTGCAGACACCCCCAAAAACATTAGCCTGCAGCCAAGCCAAGGTGGCGTTGGGATTACCGCTGGCGCCGCCGCCACCGTTGCCCGGATCCTCGACCGGGTCCGGCCCCTCTTCGGAATCGCTGAGCAGGTTGCCGTTCTCATCCAGCCCCTGGCCGCTGCCCGGTTCACAACCCGCCAACAGTGCAGCGGCGAACATACAGGCGAGCATTTGAGCAAGGAAAAAAATACGGGTTGTCTGCGTGTTCATAAGCGTGTACCTGCATTGGATCTGTGTGCGGTTATCCGCCCGACTCAGCGTCCTCGACACGGGCTTCGGGCCGTGGACGTCGGACCTGATTGGGGTTGTCCTTGAAAAGCCAGAAGAGAAATCCCTGCTTCTGCTCCAAGGACTGAATGTAGTCGACCAGTTGCCAGCGCTGCTCCTCACTCAGGTCGTCAAAGGCTGGCATGGGTGTGCCGTTCAGCCCCGTGGTAAACACACGAAAGATGTCGCTGTCGAGCCTGCCGTTCTTGAAATGGGGCTGTGTCAGGTCGGCCGGCCGGATCGGCACATCCCAGTCGTCGACCAGCCGGTCGGCTTCCACACCATCACCCTGGCCGGATTCGCCGTGACACTTCAGGCAGTCCTGGTCGACGAAGATCTGGCGTCCCACGGCGGCCGAGGCCAGGCTGGGTTCGAACGGTCGTTCCTCGGGGATCTCGATTATGTCTTCCGGCAGAGGCAGCGAATCCGGGTCTTCGAAATATGGCGAAAAGGTCTTTACGTACTGGACTACCGCCTTGATGTCACGGTCCGACAGCACGCCTTTCCAGCGCACCATCTCCGTACCCGGAACGCCCTCACGCACGGTGTGTTCCAGATCCGTGTCGATGGGCAGGGCGCCGCTTACCGTGGTGCGGAACTTGTACACGCCACGGCGGAAGTTCCGCGGTGCGGGATCGAACCCCCTAGCGGCAGGGCCTTTGCCGTCGCCGCGAACGCCGTGACAGGGCGAACAGGCCTGGAAGTAGATCTTACGGCCGCGTTGCAGCTGCACGGTGCGGTTCAGCCGCCCGACCTCGGCTTGCAGCGTTTCGACCGTTTCCTCCACTGACTCGTCGTCCTGGGACCAACCTGAAACCGGTATAGACAACGCCACCGCCAACCCCGCAATCGCCACCACTCGCTCGATGCGGATCGGCACGCGCTCACGCCTCACCGCGAAAGCATGCGCTGCGCGGTCCCGATTCGGCCGATCATGGAATTCTTTTGTCACTTCACTCCCCATTCGCGCCCAGGTTTTCTCTTGCGTCCAGTCCTGGAAGCCGCAGCGCGCCGGTGCTACGGACAGACCTCGCCGCTCGGGCAGAACGGCGCACCGTCCAGTATCCAGTCCCGGATGATATCGAGTTGCGGCTGCGTCAGCGGCGCCAGTCCGAACGGCATCCGTTTATCCGGATCGTTCTCCGTGACGCGTTCCCACAATTTGCTGTTGTCCGGGCGGAACGGGCGCACGATGGAACCGTCCACCACGCCGACGTAGTTGTCCGCCGTAAGCACCACGCCTTTGGGTGGGCACGCGAAATCGACGCCGCAGCGCTCACTCGGCGGCTCGTCGCTGGCGGTGTGGCACATTGTGCAGACCTGCAGCGACTCGCTCCATACGTACATCCACGAGCCCACGGGGTAGTCGGGCTCATCCGAACCCCCACCGCCGCCCGCATCGGCATCGGCGGGATCGCCGAGCGGCGCACCGTCGAGGATCCACCGCTCGATGACGTCGATATATGCCTGCTCCAGCGCCACGCCCGTGGCGGGCATTCGTACACCCTGGATAGTTTCGTTATTGGGCCCCTGACCGCTGATTTTCCAGAACATGTAGCTGGTGTCAGGACTGCCCGGATCGACGATCCGCATAGCGGGTTCCCACGTGCTCATGCGGCCATTGGTGACCACCGTGTCGTACTGATCCGCTCCCCAGGACAGGCCCCTGGGGGGACTGCCGCCGCTATGACACATGGTGCAGAAACGCTCCAGTATGTTGGTCTGCACGCCGTACCAGGTCGGCACGATCGTCGAGGGATCCGAGGCGCCACCGCCATCGCCGGTATCTGCACCGCCCGTGCCATCACCGCCTCCGTTGGGCGGCGGAATTGTTTTCAGGCCATAGACGCTGAATCCGGTGAGTGTCGCGCTGACGGCATGGTTTGCGGTGTCCACCGCGCCGAGCAAGGGCAACCAGTTCAGACCCATTACCTTGTGGATGCGTAAATTGTCCGCCGGCAGGGCACCGATCATGGCCGCTGAGTAGCTGACGTCGAGTTCGACCGGGGCGAGGAAAACCAGGCCGTCCGGGCCGAATTCGAAAACCGCACCCGCCATGAGTCCGGCCGCTTCGGGGTAGTCACGTGAGTGCTGAATGGTGATCTCGGTGGCTTCGGCCAGCGCGCCCGCAGGAAACGTCAGCGTCAGCGTAACATCGTTTTCGGTCGACCTGTATTGCACCTCGCCGCCCGCAGGGCCCACGGTGAAAGTTTGCCGGGAGGAATCCGGATCAGACCCCGGTACTGGGTTCGTCCCCGAGTCATCCACGCAACCACCGACCAGGAGCAACGTAGCGGCCACTACAGGCGCCACGATGCGGGACACGAGGTGCGTTTGGCCGCTCTTGGCAAAGGCAGCGTTCAGCCCGCAGGGTGCGGAGGGCACGGCAGTTAGACGTTTATGCGCTTGACCACCCGCCTCCAGTTCTCGTTCGGCGAGAAGCCAACTGGATAACGTCATCTGTCGTATTCACCTGAATAATGTATACCACCAAAAAAGGGAAAGAAATCCCAAACCGATTTGAACCATATCATATATCGAATCGGTCCCGCCACCTGCCGTGCATAAACGCAGCCCGCATGTGCACCTATGCAGCCCAACGATTGAATCGCCGCCAGCGGCTGCTCGATGCGCGTGACTTCGCGCAGGGACGCTCGCCACCGGTTCAGTCGCGATGGCCGCAGCGCCCACCGGGCCTTACGGACAGACCTCGCCGCTCGGGCAGAACGGCGCGCCGTTCTGGATCCAGTCCTGAATGATGCCAAGCTGCCGCTGCGTCAGCGGCGCCATCCCGAACGGCATGCGCTTGTCGGGGTCGTCCTCCGTGACGCGCTCCCATAGCTCGCTGTTGTCCGGGCGGAACGGACGCACGATGGAGTCGTCCACCACGCCGATGTAGTTGTCCGCCGTGAGCACCACGCCTTTGGGCGGACACTCGATGTCGGCGCCGCAGCGCGAGCTCGACGGCGTGAGGCTGTGACACATCGTGCACACCTGCAGCGACTCGCTCCACACGTACATCCATGAACCCACGGGGTAGGTCGGCCCACCCGCGCCGCCACCGCCGCCCGCTTCGGCATCGGCGGGGTCGCCCAGCGGCGCACCGGCGAAGATCCACTGCTCAACGACGTCGATCAACGCCTGATCCAGCGGCACACCGGTGGCGGGCATCCGCGCACCGCTGATGCCCGGATTACCGGTGATCTTCCAGTACATGTAACTGTTGTTCGGATTGCCCGGATCGATGATGGGCATAGTCGGCACTTCCCCGCTCATGCGCGCGTTGGTGACGATCGTGGCGTACTGATCGATCTCCCAGGACAGGCCCATGGGCGCGCCGGCGCCGCTGTGGCACATGGTGCAGAACCGCCCCAGTATGTTGGCCTGCACGCCGTACCAGGTGGGCACGATTGCCGAGGGATCCGGCGTGCCACCGCCACCGCCCGTGCCGGGATCACCGCCACCGCCCGTGCCGGGATCACCGCCACCGCCCGTGCCGGGATCACCGCCGCCACCCGTGCCGGGATCACCACCACCGCCCGTGCCGGGATCACCGCCGCCACCGGTACCGGGAGGATCACCGCTGACACCGGGTGCTCCCGCGTCGATCCACGCCGCGATACGCGCGATCTGCGCCTGGCTCAGGAACAAGCCCGTGGCCGGCATGCGCAGGCCCACGCCTTCGCCGTTCGGACCCTGTCCGTTGAGCTTCCAGATCATCGCGCTCCCGGCGCTGTTGCCCGGGACGATGATCGGTACTCCGGCCACGGAGCCGCCGGCATTGCCCACGCGCCCGTTGGTCACTACCGCGTCGTACTGGTCCGCCTCCCACGACAAGCCCATCGGCGCCGCCGGCGTGTTGTTGTGGCACAGCACACAACCCGTCTGCAGGAAGTCAGCCTGGATCGTCGCCCACGTGTCCCCGCCGGGCGCGGGGTCACCACCGCCACCGCCCGTGCCGGGATCACCGCCACCGCCCGTGCCGGGATCACCGCCACCGCCCGTGCCGGGATCACCGCCGCCACCGGTACCGGGAGGATCACCGCTGACACCGGGCGCTCCCGCGTCGATCCACGCCGCGATACGCGCGATCTGCGCCTGGCTCAGGAACAAGCCCGTAGCCGGCATGCGCAGGCCCACACCTTCGCCGTTCGGACCCTGACCGTTGAGCTTCCAGATCATGGCACTACCGGCGCTGTTACCCGGGTTGATGATCGGCGCGCCGGCCACGGAGCCGCCGGAATTGCCCAAACGCCGGTTGCCGACCACCGCGTCGTACTGGTCCGCCTCCCACGACAAGCCCATCGGCGCCGTCGGCGTGTTGTTGTGGCACAGCACACAGCTCGTCTGCAGGATGTCGGCCTGGATCGTCGCCCACGTGTCCGCGCCAGATCGCAGCGGCGGTATGGTTTTCAGGCCGTAGATGCTGAATCCGGTGAGCGTGGCGTCGACCGCCTTGTTCGCGGTATCCACGCCACCAAGCAGAGGTACCCAGTTCACGCCCACTGCTCGGTGAATGCGCAGATTACCCTCTGTCAGGGCACCGATCATGTTCGACGCGTACGCGATGCTGAGTTCGACCGGCGCGCCGAACGCCAGTCCAGTCGGGCCGAACTCGAACACGGCACCTGTTACCAGCCCCGCCGTGTTGGGGAAAGTACGTGCGTGCTGTACGGTGATTTCCGTGCTTTCGGCCAGCGCGCCGGGCGGGAAGGTCAAGGTCAGCGAGACGTCGTGCTCGGACGACTGGTAGCGCACCGTGCCACCCGACGCGTCCACCGTGAATTGCTGCTGCGACGGGTCCGGCGCTGCGTCAGCCGGTGGATCAGGATCAGGCGGAGGACTGCTCAGCGTCTCGGGCAAGGTATTGGTACCCCCGTCGTCCACGCAACCGCCGACGAGTCCGAGTAACACGGAAGCGAACGCGGGCAACACTAGGCGGCATAACAGGCGTGCTCCACGGCGCTTGGAGGGGGCTGAGTTCATGCGACTGAGGCGCACCGGGGGGCGCGCAGGTGTACGATCAATATGCTTCATTACCGGTTTCTTTTTTGAATCGACGACAGGTCGAAATAAAATGTCTTGACCTGCGTCACGTATGCCACTCGAACATAAGGAAATGCAGCGCAAACGGTTTGATCTGCGTCAAATTGAATCCACTGAGCGGCGTGCATATCTGCAGCGACTTTGTGCGCAGATGCAGCGGCTGATTGATGCCGTTCGTAGGTCGCACCGTACGGCCGCCCCGCGAAAAAAATTTCATGTGGGGCACGCCCTCGCTATGGTGCGGGCACGGGCGCGACACTCGGGGGTGTTTTCCGGCACTCGTGCTGCAGCCGATGCCGCATGCGTTGCAGGTAAGTGTCGAAAGGTTCGTCCACGGTGCGCGGCACGAGATGGAGCAGCTTGGTGGCGACGATGTAGTCGCGCCGGGGACCGTCTCCCGCCGGCCGCTTCTCCTTGATCACCGCGACGATGCGCTGAAGCGCGAGCTCGGGCTGCTGGCAGTAACGCGGCAGCGCAACTCGCCGCGCGTACCACCCGTTCGCCAGAGGAATTAGCGACAATGCGGCCAGCACAAAGAGCATAACAGGCACCGTTCGAAACCCGCCTGTTGCCGCTGCGGTGGATGCTGGTGCATCGCGCATCCCGGCAGTCAGCGCATCCCGGCCGCCGCTGCGATCCCTGGCATGCCCGCCGGCGTGCACGACGGCGCCCGGCTGGCGTGCTCCGCTTGTTTCAGGATTCGCTCCGCCGCCTGCTCGCCGCGCAAGATCCGGTCACGCACCGAAACACCGCCCTTGTAGTTCGCTTCCAGATGCAGCCCCGGCAAAGTGACCAGGCATCGGTCGATGGCGGCAAGCCGCTGCGTGTAGGCGCCATGGTAGAGGGGCAGGGCGCGGTTGTGTCGCTCGATGTGCAACAGCTCCGGCGTCTTGCGCACGCCCAGGAGCGGGCGCAACATGCCCATCACCGCATCCAGAGTGCGAGCCGTACTCCAGGTCGCCGCGTCCGGGTTACGTGCGCCGCCGACATAGCTGCTCAACAGGACCTCGTCCCCGGGCGCGCGATCGGGGAACAGCTGACTCATCCACAAGCAACCGTTTGCCGGGTAACCGCAGCCACGCGGCACGAGAAATCCGCTGCCGCGCAACGGATGCGCAACATCGCTGCGACGAAATCCGGTATGTACGACGTTGACCGACGCGTACTCGATCGCGTGCAAGTGGCGCGCGAGCTCATCGTGAACGTCAGCCATCAGACGGGCGCTCACATCGGCCGGTGTACTGAGGACCACCTGTCGGGAGAAAACCGTGCTTGGCGTGGCGGCGCTGGTACCGCTCGTGAGCCAGCCGCCACGCACCGCTTGCACCCGGCTGACACGGAGATTGTTGCGCACGCGGAATGCCCCCGCGCGCCCCAGCGTCTCGACCAGTGTTTCCATACCGTTGGCGAAAGAAAAAACCTTGGGCCGCATGGCCCGGCCCCCGCGTAACACCTTACCCAGCAGTGCGCCAACCACCACGCTGCCGTAGCGGGCCTCGAGTGCAGTGAGCTTCGGCAGAATCGCGCGCGCCTCAGCCTGCTCGATATCACTGGCCAGCGGACCGGCGACATAGGGTTCGAACGCCTTGTCGAGAAACTCCTTACCCAACCGGCGAGCCACGAACTCGGCGACACTCTCGCCCGGTGCGCAACCGCGCGGCACCAGCGGCTCCGCCAGCAGCCGCAATTTACCGGACCGGCTGAACAGCGGCGATCTGACCATCTCGATCAGACCGGAGGGCACTTCGCGCAGGCGCTCGGCATCTGCCAGGTAACGCGTCGCATGGGTTGAGCGCACACACGTGCTGTGCTCAAGCCCGCTGATGCGCAGAAACCGGTCCACTTCGGAGCGAAAGTTGACCACCATCGAGGCAGCGCTTTCCAGCCGGTAGCCCTGTTTCACGCGGGTGCGGATCTTGCCGCCGACGCGGGCCTCGCCTTCCCAAAGCTCGACGTGCAGCCCGGCGCGGGACAGGCTATGTGCGATGGCCAACCCGGAGATACCACCACCAACCACCACTACGTCC
>JAOTYY010000406.1 GCA_029861595.1 Gammaproteobacteria bacterium | reverse complement strand
CGGTCGATGGGCCGTTTTCCGGCGTCTCGGTGATGTTGACCGCGCCGTAACCCGCGGGCACCTGGAATATTTCCGCTTCTTCGGCGGTCAGACCGGCGATGATGTCGGCGATGCCGGCGTCACCCCAACTGGGTGGCCCCAGTCGCAGCTGCGCAATCACGTTGCGCACGCGATCGATGGGAATCGCGTAGCCGATGCCGGTATTGGAACCCTGCTGTGTGGTGGCGATGGCGGTGCTGATACCGATAACTTCGCCCTTGTGATCGAACAACGCGCCGCCCGAGTTCCCCGGATTGATCGTGGCGTCGGTCTGCAGATAGGCGGTAGGGCCGGTCAGGTAGCGCTCCACGTGGGAAATGATACCGCGGCTGATCGAGTCGGGATTGCTGCCCAGCGGGTTACCGACGGCATAGACTTCGTCGCCTTGACGCACGCTGCCCGAATCACCGAGCGTCGCTTCCGGGATGCCGTCGCAGTGCGACATCTGCAGGATTGCCACATCGGTGCGAGGCGAGGAGTTGACCACCCGCGCGGGAATACCGTGCGCCGCTTCCCAGCCTCGCGGCAGGACTTCGATAACGGCGGCGTTTTCGATCACGTGATGGTTGGTCCAGACTTCGCAGTTGGCGGCGGACACCATCAGACCGGAGCCCGATCCCGGTGACCACACCGAATCGTCGTAGCGGTCGATGGTCACATGTGAAATTGTCCGAATCGAAACCGAGACGTCCAGCATCCGGTCGGTATTGACGGGGTCCGGCTTCAAACGGGAGTTGACGTCCATTGGGCTGCCGGTGGCCAGCACCAGCAGTGCCGCTGCGCCCCATGCTATCGTGGTGTTTTCCACATCAGCCTCGCTTGTCGATCTACTTCGGCCGGTGCGACCCGGCAATCAACATCATGCAATAATAACGCCAGAATAAATAACAAATATATTCAACGAGTTAACATATTTACGTAAACACTTCGTTAACTTTGCGCGGTGCCTCACGTTCAATTGCGACAAAATGATGACGTCGCGCTTCCGGCTCGTTGCCGACACCGTCGGCATGTCTTACATCGTCACTTGTAACCGACCGCCCAGCGGGCTGATCCGGTTACACACTCGCGCCGCAGGAGGTTCGTTTTTGCGGACCACCAGCCGCGGATTGCCTTCACAGTGCATATCGGCGACCCAATTCGCGCACTTGAGTTTTTTTGCCACGTTAACCTGTCAGGCCGCTGCCGAAAGTGACAAAGCGCACGCCGTTCGTGTGTCAGATTGCGGCCGCCGCAGGCGTTTTGTGACCTACGGCACGGTTGGTATGCAATGCGGCAATATTGAACGACTCCCACCGAACAGGGTCTGAGGTTACGTCGCCGGTAACGGTGGCGTAACCAAAAATTTGACAAGGGGAATTGGTATGAGAGTCGTAGGGAGCTTGCTGCTGGCTTTCGCCGCGGGGTCACTGGTGGCCTGCAGCGGCGGTAAGACGATGGAAGAATCAAGCATGCCGTTTGCCGGTGAAGACAGTGTGAAATATGCCACGCAACTGTGGGACGCCCTGCAAGACGCCGGTATGATCGGCGCCAGCGCCGTCATTTCGAAGCCGTATAAAGGGCAGCACCCGCACGGCGCGGTGCTGGACACGATCGAAGGGCCGGTCAAGGTCGGCGGACACACCGGTGTCGCAATCGTAAAGCGCAACTACGGCGGCGATAACGTGAGTACTGCCAGCGTAGCGTCGGATCCGAACGCCTATCTGAAAGCAATTACGGTCATGTACAAACGGGAAAACGGGTACGACAGCGACAATCAGGACTGGTTCTGGGCCAAGTTTCTGGCCGACGGCAGCCTGGACAAAAACCCGGCTGGTATGCAGCTGGCCGGGCGGGTCGCGAAAGGCAAGCCCGCTGGCTGCATCGCCTGCCATACGGCTGCTCCCGGCGGCGATATGGTGTTCAACCACAATCGCTATTGACGACAACACAGCGTGACGAAGCCGAGCCTCGCGAACGACCAGGCGGTACGCGGCGTGGTCGGCTGTATCAAAACGTTGTAGCCTTGACCACGTGCGTGGCGCTCGGACGGCGTGCCGGTCGGTGAGCGCCGGTAAACAGCGCCTGGGACTTGATGTTCAAGGCGCGCTGTTCCGTGGCCGCTAATGCTGGTCAGCTACTTTCGCTCCACGGCTGGATTCGGATGCCTATGAGACTACTACTTGCGCTGCTCGTGGTGATTGCATTCGCCGCGTGTGCCACCGACCCGGTGCAGGTCGATACACCACTGAGTTTCCATTCCGGGGA
>JAOTYY010000405.1 GCA_029861595.1 Gammaproteobacteria bacterium | reverse complement strand
TTTTGGATTTGCCGGCGGCATTTTCAGCCCTGCCCTGTTGCTCGGCACGTTGTTCGGCAGTCTGTTCGCCGTGCTGATATCGCTAACCATGCCGTCCCTGCTTGCCTCTACGCCGGTATTCGCAGTCGGTGCGATGGCGGCCGTAGCGAGCGCGGTGATCGGTGCGCCGCTAACTGCGATTCTCATCGTTTTCGAGTTGACCCACGACTATGAGCTCACGATAGCCGTGATGATCACGGTGGTTTTCGCCAACCTGGTGTCGTTCCGTCTGTATGGCCGCTCGTTTTACGATCTGCGCTTGCGGCTGCGCGGTATCGACTTCTCCTTGGGTGTCGAGCGTGTGCGCCTGCAGCACGAATACATCGACCGATATCTGGTGGATTCGTTCCTGACGCTGCCGCCGCAAACCACCGTATTGCAGGCGCGCGACAGAATGCTCGCAAGCGATACCCCCGAGGCACATATTGTCGACTCCTCGGACCGCTATGTGGGCGTACTGCACCTGCGGGACCTCGAATTGAACGTTGCGCAATCGCCTACTGAACCCGTGATATCACACGCAGTACATGACCACTTGTATTTACCTGGCGCCACGTCAGTGTGGGATGCCATGCAGGCGCTGGAGGATTTTCAAGGCGAAAGCGTGCCGGTGGTCGACGACCAGGGGGTATATCTAGGCGCACTGTTCGAGTCGGCCGTCATCCGTGCCTATTTGCGCACGCTGGACGAAATACGTAAAGAAGCAAACGCTATAGGGTAGTCATGCCGGGGCAGCACCGGCGCAACGAGTCACATCGTGTGCGTGGGCCGATCAGCCTGCAAGGCGCCCGCCAGATACGTTTCGATTTTGTTACGCGTTGCGCCGTTATCCTGATCGCTGAACTGCACACCGATGCCGGCCGTCTTGTTGCCTTGCGCGCCCTGCGGCGTAATCCAGACAATGCGTCCCGCAACCGGAATGCGCTCTGCGTCGTCCATCAGCGTGAGCAGCATGAACACTTCGTCACCCAACTGATACTTTTTGTTGGTAGGAATGAACAATCCACCGTTTTTCACAAACGGCATGTAGGCCGCATAGAGCGCACCTTTGTCCTTGATGGTAAGCGACAGTATCCCTTGACGACTTTGAGCCATCTTTAAGCTACCTCTCAGCTGTGCTGCCCAATCGGCTCGCGCAGATAAATAATTCTTCCACAACCAATTGGGTGTTCAACGCGACCGGGCTGGCGGCGGCGTCCCGAACCTTGTCAAGATAGCCGAACAACGCATGCAAGTCGAGTTTCCCATAGTGTCTGCAGAGCGCTTCGCCAAGGTCGGAGTTACTCAGCGCCACCTCAGGGCCGGCTGCTGTCAAGCGGATCAGATCACTGATCCACGAATCCAGACACGCCAGCAGCACCGGCAACTGGCCGCGCGCATACTCACCGGCAGCGCATACCGGATCGCTCCCGCCGCCGAGCACCGCAGCGAAGTTTTCAAACAACGTGTCACGAAACGCACGTCGCTCCTGGTGTGCGTATTCCAGGGCCCGCAGGGGTGCGCCACGCGCTACATCCAGCCAGCGCTGTGGCGGTCCATCGTCGACCTGGGGCGCCAGCCATTGCAGTGCTAGCTCGTTTGCGGGCGGGCGCAGCTCAATCCGCTGGCAGCGGCTGCGCACCGTCGGCAGCAACCTGGCCGGAAAGTCGCTGACCAGTATCAGGTAGGTACCGGCGGGCGGCTCCTCCAGCGATTTCAGCAATGCGTTGGCGGCATTTATCGTCATCGCGTCAGCGGGATCTAGAATACCGACACGGTTGCCCGCCAGCTGCGCAGTAAGCACAAGCCGTGCGCCGAACGCCCGAACCGCCTCGACACCGATCGTTTTTCCAGCTTCTTCGGGGGCCAGCGGTATGAAGTCGGGGTGGGTACCGGCGCTCAGCAGCAGGCACGACTTGCATTCGCCGCAAAACCCTGGCGGCACATCGAGCCGCCGCTGTTCACACAACAGCAGCTGCGCCAGCCAGCGTGACAAAGCACGCTTTCCGATCCCAGGCACGCCGCACAGCAGTTGCGCGTGACCCAGACGCTTGCCGCCGATGGCCTGAGCGATCCGCTGCACCGGACGCGGATGCCAGGCAACTATGTCGTTTGAACTCAACTGATCAGGCATTGTGTGCATCAGTTCCCGCTGCGCAGACGGTCGAGTATCTGCGTGACCTCTGCGGTCACCTGTGACACAGCTTCGCTCGCGTCCAGTACCGTAAATCGGTCCGGTTGCACCGCAGCGCGTTGCAGGTATGCGTCACGT
>JAOTYY010000189.1 GCA_029861595.1 Gammaproteobacteria bacterium | reverse complement strand
GTTCGTGACCCGGTTGCCCTCGCGCGCATGGCGCGTCGGGCATTCTCGGTGGGTAAACCAGTGATCGTCTACAAGCTCGGCCGTTCCGAGGCCGGTCGAACTCTCGCCGTTTCCCACTCCGCCGCGATCGCCGGGCCCGATGCAGCCGCCACGGCTTATTTCCGCCAGCACGGCATGCTGCGGGTAGACATGCTGGAGACCCTGTTGGAACTGCCGCCCATGGTGATTGGCCGGCGCCCTCCTCTTGGCCGCCGTGCGGCGGTGCTGACAACTACCGGTGGCGGGAGCGCCATGGTTGTGGATCGTCTGGGGATGCTCGGCATCGACACGCTGCCTGCTCCCCAGCGCCTGGTCGAGAACCTCGCCGAACTGGGCGTCAACGTTGCCGAAGGGCCAGTCGTCGATCTGACCATGGCGGGCGCGAATCGCTACGCCTACAGTGCAGCTCTTGAAGAGCTCGTGAACGCCGAAGACTGCGACGCCGTTGTTGCAGTAGTAGGCTCATCCGCCCAGTTTCACCCTCAAACCGCGGTCGAGCCCATTATCGCCTACGCCGGATCACCCAAACCGGTGGCAGCATTCCTCGTTCCCCAGGCAGACCAGTCTCTGGACTTTCTGGGCAAAGCCGGCATCGCTGCCTTTCGGACCCCGGAAGCGTGCGCCGACGGGGTGCGCGCCTACCTCGATTGGCGCGCACCGCGGCCCGAGTTCCCGCCACAAACGGACATCACGAAAGTCACCGGTGAACTGTGCAACCTGCGTGGACAAGTTGACCTGAAAAGCGCCAGCGCGGCCTTCGCGGCGCTCGGGATTCCGCAGGCCGAGGCGTGCGTTCTCGACGATCCCACCAGCGGCTCGCCCATCGGCTACCCGGTGGCGCTGAAGGCGCTCTCACCGAGCCTCGCGCACCTCACAGATGCCGGAGCAGTGGTGCTCGACATTACCGACCGGGAAGCCTTGCAGGCGGCCGCGGAGAACATTCGAACAGCGATAGCCAGCACGCACCCGCAGGTGCGGCTGGATGGTTTTTTCGTGCAACGCATGGAGACCGGCATCGCCGAAGTACTGCTCGGTTATCGCCACAATCCCGAAACCGGCCCTGTGGTCGTGCTGGGCGCGGGTGGCATTCTGGCCGAAGTCTACAGCGATGTGGCAACCCGCCTGGCGCCGGTCGATCTGGCCACGGCGCAGGAGATGATCGAGGAAGTCGCCGGGCTCGCGCCGGTGCGTGGCTACCGCTCGCAACCGCCGGGCGATCGCGACGCACTTGCCGCGGCCGTGCAGGCGTTCTCCGAGCTGGCACGCATTGCCCGGCCTCGGGTTTTGGAAGCCGAAATCAATCCTCTGCTGGTCAAACACGACGGCGTCGTCGCGGTGGACGCCCTGCTGGTAGTGGCGGAGTAAATTCAGAACCTGCCCTGTGTTTTTGAGGCAGAATGCAGACCGTTTTCAGCAGTCATACGAAGGTCCAACCATTGCCCGGACTATCCTCAAAGCAACTAGACCAGTACCACGCCGAAGGGTACGTGATTCCCGATTTCCGCTTCCCGACGGCGGTCATCGACGAGATCCGTGCCGCTCACACACGCTTCGTTCGCAAATACCCGCAGTTCATCGACTATTGCCCCAGTCTGCTCCACTACGATCTCAGCTTCCTCAACTACGCGCGCTTCCCCGCGATCCTCCAGATGGTCGGGCAGGTGCTCGGGCAGGATCTGATCCTGTGGAACTCCAGTCTGTTCGCGAAACCCGCGCACCGCGGGCGCAAGACACCCTGGCACCAGGATGGCGAATACTGGCCGATACGGCCGCTGGCGACCTGTACGGTATGGATTGCGTTGGACGACTGCACACGTGACAACGGTTGCCTGCGGGTCATCCCCGGGTCTCACAAAGAACGCCGGCTGCTACCGCATGCAACCAATGACAGCCCGAACCTGACCCTGAACCAGGAACTGCCCGCATCGGAATTCAATGAATCCGGGGCGGTCGATCTGGTGTTGGAATCAGGTCAGATCTCCCTGCACGACGTGTATCTTGTCCACGGCTCCGAGGCGAATCATTCCGCACGGCCACGCCGCGGCATGACCCTTCGCTACATGCCGAGCACTTCGCTGTTCGATCGGGACGCCGAGTTCGAGCTTTACCAACGCCTGAACAGTACCGGCCCGATCCAACGCTCAATATTCCTGGTGCGCGGTACGGACCGCCATGGCGGCAATGACTTCAGCATGAAAGCCGGCGACCTCGGCTGATGACACTCGCGCCGGCTGCTAGTCAGCGTACCCCGGCATTTCCCGGTCCAGTACGCGCTTCATCGCTTCGAAGTACAAATGATGGCGCTGCCCCTTGTGCCGGTCGTTTTCGTCGGGCGCCTGCACCTGCGCGATGATCTCTTTGGAGATCGGCGCCAAGGGTTGCCTCGTGCTCATGGCAAGCACCTGGGCCCGGCACACTCGTTCCAGCAGATACAACGTTTTATAAGCCCTGGCGATGCTGTCCGCGGCCACCATCACGCCATGGTTTTTCATGAACATCACCGAATTGTCACCCAGCAGACCAGCCAGTATCTCACCCTCCTCGGGGGTATCTGCGGTGCCACGGTAGTGGTCATCGTAGGCAATGTGGCCAACGTAGAAAGCGGCGGTCTGTGAAGCGGGAATCAAACGATTGTTTTCCAGCATGTTGAGCGCCACAGCCCAGATTTGGTGTGTGTGCATCACCACGCGAACACCCGTGATCCGATGAATCGGGGCGTGAATGCACTGCGCCGATAACTCCACGAGTCCCTCACCTTCCAGTGTATTACCCGCCTCATCGAAGACGATCATGTCGCTGGCCCGCGCCTCCGACCAGTGCAGCCCGAAAGGCAGCACTAGGTAGCGGTCCTCGTAACCCGGAACGGTCACAGTAAAATGGTTGTCGATGCCCTCTTCCAGTTCGTGATACACAGCCAGCCGATGCGCGGCGGCGAGATCGATCCTGGCCTGGGTTACCGGATCGGTTGATGACTTCGAATCTATGGCATGAATCGGCATGGCGGTTTACCCATCGCTGATTGGCTGATGGCCGCATATTACGACATTTAGCCAGATACGTGGTTGGGCAACCCCAACCTTAGAATGTACTTTCGCACCCGCGTAGGCAGTCAATCGTCGAGTGCATGATCGTCCTGCAGCCGCGCCTGAGGTACGTGAAACTGGCCTTTTGGATGCCGTCGCCGCTGCTTCCTTGCTATTGGAGCAGTGTCATCTCCTGCAACACAGTGGGAATGAGTTCGGCGACCGTGGGATGAATATGCACCGCCCGTGAAATAACCGTGTACGGCTTGCCGGTGTACATCACGTCCAGCAGCGAGTGCACCGCTTCATCCCCGTTGAGGCCGAGAATCGTGGCCCCGAGTATCTGCTCCGTTTCGGCATCCACCAGAATTTTGATGAATCCGTGGGTTTCCCCGAATTCCCGTGCGCGCCCTACCCGCGTCATCATGCGTTTGCCGATCAATGCCGGCCGGCCTAGCGCCCGCACCTCCCGCTCGGTCATGCCGATGCGCCCCAGGGGCGGGTCTATAAACAACCCATAACAGAGGATACGGTCGGTCACTTTACGCGGATCGTTGTCAAACAGATTCGCAGCGACGATCTCGTAATCGTTGTACGACGTGTGGGTAAATGCTCCCCGGCCGTTGACCTCGCCGATGGCCCAGACTCCGGGCACACTGGTACGCAGGTGATCGTCTACCGTGATATGGCCGGACCGATCCGTTTCTATGCCAGCGTCCTCCAGACCGAGATCGTCCGTGTTGGGCTGCCGCCCGACCGCAAACAGCAGATGGGTGCCGATCACCTCTTCGGGGCCTTCGTCGCAGCTGACTTGCACGGCCACACCATCGGCATGCGCCCGCGCGCTCAGGCACTTCGCGCGCAGGCGAAACCTGACACCTTCTGTTTCCAGAATCTCCTGCACGGCCACCGAGACGTCTTCGTCATCGCGCCCTATCAGCCTGTCGTGCATCTCCACGACCGTCACCTGGCTGCCGAAACGCCGGTACATCTGCGCAAATTCCAGTCCGATGTAGCTGCCACCAATTATGATCAAGTGCTCGGGAACAAAATCGACGTCCATAATCGATGAATTAGTGAAATAAGAAATTTCATCCAGGCCGGGCCAGTCCGGCACGCGCGCTCTGGCACCGACGTCGATGAAAATCTTATCCGCCTGCAGAACGTCGTCGTTCACCGTTACGGTGCGGGGGCCGGTGAAGCGCGCATGCCCGCGGATCAATTCGACGTTGTCCATGCTTTCCAGCCACTGGGTAACTCCACGGTTGGAATCACCGGCAATCCGATCTTTGCGTGCCCTGACCAATTGCATATCGGTGCGTACTGGGCCGTCGATCAGGATACCGAAGTCCCTGGCGCGTTGTGCGAGTGCGGCCACGCGAGCGCTGCCTACCAGCGTCTTGGTCGGGATGCATCCGACGTTCACGCAAGTACCGCCGACAAGGTGGCGCTCGACAATGGCGACCTTGAGACCTTCGCTGTTCAGGCGCCCTGCCAGCGGGGGCCCGGATTGACCGGTACCGATAATGATCGCATCGTAATTACGCATTACGTCAAGCCCCCTGCGAGAAAACACGAATGATTCCGGCCCATGATACTCGCTCAGGTTAAACCAAGCGGCATCCGGCAGACCTTGTGGCGCAAACGGCAGGACTTGCTTCGTGCCTCGCGCGCGAACAGAATTCCGTTGACACCCACACGCGCGAGTGCCGAGAAATGCAACGCAAAAACAATATCGACACACTTGGTGCTGGTGTGCTTATCGTTTGCTGCCTGTTGATGGGACTCAACAACCCGTTGATCAAACTGGTCAATGAGGGTATTGCACCCGCATTGCAGTCAGGATTGCGTTCCGCGTTTGCGCTCGTGCCGTTGCTTGCATATCTGCTTATCACCCGCAAACGACTGTCGATCAGCGACGGCAGCCTGGGACCCGGTATTTTCGCTGGCCTGTTGTTTGCCATCGAGTTCCTGCTGCTGTTCAGCGCACTCGACTACACCACCGTTTCCCGAGCTTCGGTATTCTTCTACACCATGCCGTTGTGGGTAGCGGTGGGTGCACACTTTCTGATTTCCGGTGAACGTCTTACGCGGGTGCGCTTCAGCGGACTGGTGGTGGCGATCGGCGGCGTGGCTCTGGCATTCTCGCAGTCCAATACGTCGGCGTCCGAACATGCGCTGCTGGGTGACTTAATGTGCATGCTGGCGGCCATGTTCTGGGCCGGCATACCACTCGTCACACGAACCACCAGGCTGTCCAATGCACTCCCCGAGATGCAGCTTGTATATCAGCTTGCGGTATCGGCGGTGCTGCTCACGGCGGTAGCGCCGCTGTTCGGCGATCTGGTTCGTGATCTGACACCGGCGATCGCCGGTATCTTCGTGTTTCAGTCATTCGTGGTGGTCGCGTTTGGCTTTTCACTGTGGTTCTGGACCTTGTCCGTCTACCCGGCATCCGATATGGCTTCTTTCAGTTTTCTGACGCCGTTGATCGCCGTATTTTTCGGCTGGGTGATTTTTGATGATCAGATAACGGCCACGTTCCTGGTTGCGCTGGCGCTGGTCGGTATCGGCATCGTGCTCGTTACGCGCAAAACTCGTGCGGAAAGCCGCGTCTAACAACCGTAAAAACCGGGGACAGTATACTTATTCCCCTTTCCAATAACGGGCACTGTCCAGGGTTCGGGGTTGTGAAATAAGTATCCTGTCCCTCTATTCAGCGGATTTGCGTTCCCTGCACCTGGTTCGGAAAAAAGTCGTCGCATACACCATCGCGGTGCACGTCGCCGGTGGCGCAATGCAGCCCACCGCCGAACGGATAGGCATCGCGAAACGGCACTGGAATAACTTCCATACCGAGCTTGTCCATTTGCTCCATCTGATAAACTTCACTCGCCTCGACGCAGACAGTTTTATGATCGAGAATCAGGCAATTCATCGACAGCCAGACACTGGAATAACACAACGGCGGCGGCTCATTGTGCGCCGGTTGTGCCGCATCAAAGATTTCCCAATCGTTGACCGAAAATATTTTCCGTTGCGCATCCGGTAAACGCCGGTTGGGATTGTTAATGATCAACCCGGGGCGCAACGGTACAAACGAAGCGTCGATATGTATCGGATAGGGATCACCCGGGAAGTTCACCGAATGTACACGATGCCGCGGAAAATGCCGCTGCAACCATTCCATGCCGCGCCGATTGGTCGTCAATCCGTGCTGACAGAATAAGTCTTTGCCGAGACGTAGTACGTCGGCCGAGTCGAACAGAGGCTCGTGCTCGGTAGTGACAAAGTTCAACTCGGCAGTGCGTTTCAGCCGTTCGTCCAGGGTGATCTCGTCGAAATAGTTCTGCTTGTAGGACGCATCAGTGAGACGCGGACGTGGTGCCTGCTCCCAGCGAAAATTGGGATCGTCGTCGAAATAGCGCTGCATCAGCGGATGATAGGCAAGGTATTCCCAATAACGGCAGCGAAACGACATCGGCGCGCTGAGAATCTCGCTGCCAACCGTGAGCAGCACATCGCGCGGCGGCATGCAGCCGAACATCGCGCCAGTCGTGAAATCCGGAGTCTGCACCGCTTGATTCCACTGAATCGGACTGGGCCGGTCGACGCGAATGCCACGACCCTCGAGAATCCTGGTCAGCCCGTCGAGCTGCTGATTCGCCTTTTCCACCGTTTCCAGGGGCCGCGGCCCCCACAAGCCTCGCATGTCGCTGTCTTCCGGCACCTTTGCTTCGGTGGCCGGTTCCGATGGCGGGATACAGGTATGGTCGGCGCGGCCGACGATGACGTGGGTCAGTGGATCGAAATCGTTCCAGGATTGTACTACCGTGCTGGCCATGCTGATGAGTCCGTGGGATAAGCGGTTGGTGCCGGATTGCGCTAAGTTACGCGCGCGGATTGTGCCGCGTAAGCTCTATCCGGTAAAGACATCGGTACTGCCTCGGTATACCCGCTCGCGGCGGACACCGGCTACAATCGTAATGCATGGCTGCAATCAATTACCCTCCGCTCATCGATTTCGTCAGTCTTCCGGCATCCTTCTATGCCGATCCGTACCCCACTTATGCAAGGCTGCGCAGCGAAGCACCGGTATACCGCTGTGCTGACGGCAGTGTTCTGCTGACCCACTATGCCGATTGTTACCACGTTTACCGAAATCCCACGCTGTTCAGCTCCGACAAACACAAGCAGTTCAACCCTCAGTTCGGCGACAGCCTGCTGTTCGAACACCATACCACCAGCCTGGTGTTCAATGACCCACCACTGCATACACAGGTTCGCCGTGCGATCGGCAATGCGCTCTCGGCTCGCACGATCGCACCGATGGAGGCACCGCTGGTGGAGCTCGTTGACCGGTTGCTAGACAATGCCGAGGATCGGGGGTGCCTCGACGGCATCGCGGATTTCGCCGGTGCGATTCCGGTGGAAGTTATCGGCAATCTGCTGCAAGTTCCGGTCGCTGAGCGTGCACCGTTGCGTAACTGGTCGCTGGCCATTCTCGGCGCCTTGGAGGTCGGCCTGACACAAGCGCAACTTTCCCATGGAAACACGGCCGTTGCGGAATTTCTCGACTACCTGGAAAGCTTCGTGGAACACCGGCGCAAGCATCTAAAAAGTACCGACGACGACATGCTGGCGCGGCTATTGCGCTGGGAGGCAGATGGTTTCCGCTTGACCGGCTCGACCCTTTATCGTCAGTGCATCTTCATTCTCAATGCCGGCCACGAAACCACCACAAATCTGATCGGTAACGCCATCCTCGCCTTGTTGCAGCACCCGGCTCAGCTACAGACGCTGCGCGAAAACCCGGCGCTGATCGATACCGCAGTCGAAGAAGTTCTGCGTTACGAAAGTCCGAACCAACTCGGCAATCGCCTCGCCACGGACTCCGTGCAGATCGGTGCTGAGCAGATTGCAGCAGACACGGTGTTGACGATGTGTATCGGCGCGGCCAACCGTGATCCGCAACAGTTCCCCGAACCCGACAGATTCAACGTCGCACGAAAGCCGAATGGACACCTTGCCTTCGGAGCCGGTGTGCACACTTGCGCCGGCCTCACGGTCGCGCGCCTGGAAGGCAGAATCGCGATACAACGTATTTTCTCGCGTTTCCCCCGTATGCATCTCGACGGCACACCTGAAAGAAAACACCGTGCGCGGTTCCGCGGGCTTACAAACCTGCCGCTGCGCGTGCAATGACAACGATTACGCTGCGGGCCGTTGCCGATATCAACTGGCACAATGTGCAGGCCATTGCCTACGATCATGCCGACGTCATCCTTGATCCCGGATCGTTGGCGGCGGTACACGACGGGCGTGAACGATTCGTGCGGGCCATCGAAGCTGGCCTGCCCTGCTACGTTGTATCGACCGGACTTGGAAAGTTTGTAGAGCGCAACGTCGCCGACAGCGACGATCCGGCATTCGTCGCCAACATACTTCGTGCGCGTGCTGTCGCGATCGGCCCGCCGCTGCCGCGCGCAGTATC
>JAOTYY010000188.1 GCA_029861595.1 Gammaproteobacteria bacterium | reverse complement strand
GCGGATTTCCATCAGGGCCAGAGGCCTTAAATGCCTCAACAAAAGGTCGGATATATGGACGCAATATTCTTTCTGTCATTCACAGACTTTTTCCTTGCATCGCGGGGCGAACCATATAAGGGCTCACTTGCTTTTCCCCCTTTCCCTCTGGGAGAGGGGCCGGGCTGAGGGTTCCTCATTTCCACGGAGAAGCGCTACGAGCCCGGATCGTTCGAGGTAGTCATACGCGTGGGTCGCGGAACGCCCGGCGGCAAACGCACGCAGATCATCGGGCGTATCGATATCCAGCCCCAGTCCCGTTCGCTCGACCACGCGCGGCTCGATGCCGAGTTCACGCGCACTTTGTAGGTGCGGGAAGAAACTGTTGTCGCCGAAGCGAAACGGCAGCACGTCCGGTGGCGAACACAACATCGCGTTGGAGCCCAACTCGTCCCGTGCCGGTGCGATCGTCACGGCCGGCGATAAATCCGCATGCGCGCCGATCAACGCTTCGATATCGGCCGGCGTCATAAGCGGAATATCCGCTGGTACCGTGAGCATGCTCCGAAGCTCCTTCGCGGCGAGAGCATGCGCGGCACGGGTAACGGCTGCGGTGTGACCGCGATTGTCGCGCTCGACGAGCACCTTGACGGGAAAGCGCTGCGCGATCTTCCTGATCTCGGTGTCTCGCGTAACGAGCATTACGCCGGCGAGACACGCCGTCTCGGTCAGCGCCGCCAGAACGTCGTGCAGCATTGCGCGCAACAACGACCGGCGTTGCTCGGTCTCCAGTACCGGGGACAGGCGCTGTTTAGCATTCTTCAGGTCTTTAACCGGCACCACGGCCCAGATCGCCTGCAGCTTCCCGGACATCCTAGGTTCCCGCGTACCTGGCCTTGAGTTCTGGTATCACGTCCCTCGCAATCTTCTCGAACATCGGCAACTGCGCTTCCTGCATGGGGTAGTACGGGCCGATGTCAGAGATGCCGAGTTCGACCACCCGCTGCGCCGTTTCCTCGAAGGCCTCTTCGGACTGGTAGTAGCCGAACTGCCCGCCGCTGGTTCTCGCGTCGGGATCGAACATCAGGTAGGAACGGGTCAGCGATGCCGGGTCCCGGCCCAGCTCCGCGCGCAGCGCGTCCACTTTCGCGATCTGCCCGCGCGTTTCTTCCAACCGCTCATCGAAAGTTGCGGCGAAGCTGAGACTGTTCCAGGTGTCCGCAAAACGCACGGTATGCTTCAGCATCACCGGTCCCATTGCCGCGATAACGATCGGCGGGCGTGGCTGTTGCAGCGGCCGGGGGTTCATGTACGCACCGTTGACCTTGTAGAACTTATCTTCGTACGTGGTGATTTCGTTCGACGACATGTGATCCACGAACGTGCAACGTACCTTTTGACGCTCCAGTCGGGAATGCCCATCATGTCGTACGAGGGATCGATCTCCAGCCCGATGCCGAGACCGACGTCCAGCCGCCCACCGGAGATGTGGTCGAGGGTGAGTGCCTGGCGCGCGAGCATCGCGGGCTCCCGCAGTGGTATCTGGGCGACGTAGGGTGCGAGCCGGATGCGGGTGGTCTCCCGGGCGACGGCGGCGAGGAATGTCCATGTGTCGAACCAGGGGCGCGGCGGGTTGCTCCAGTCGACGAAGTGGTCGCCGGTGCCGGCCAGGTCGAAGCCCAGGTCTTCGATCACCTGGAAGCGCCGCAGCAGCTCGTCCCAGGAGGTGTTGGGCAGGCGAGAACGAAAAACCGCAGGTCCCGGCTCATGGCCGATACTCTCTGGATCGGGGAAATGGATCGGCAGTATCCACGACCCCAGCGGGGTAGGCAAGGCGCTGTTTGACCGGCGTCAACGATCGTACATTCTCGTTCGCTACGATAATTAGACGTAAAACCGAATCGGTGACGAGATGAAAGATTTACAACCGCCCCACGATCCCATCGATGCAATCGGCCAGGCATACGAGCGGTTGCTCGAAAAAACCATGGAGAACGCCCGGCGGGTCGAGACACAGGCCGGTCGCAAGTTACACCAGATCATCGACGCCGTGGACGACGAGGTAGAAGCCGTAACCAAGGTCAGCGAGGAGCAGCTGCCGAAACTCGCCGAGTATCTCAAGCGTGATCTCGCCGATGCTGCGCACTTTATGTCGGAAACGGGCCAGGACCTGAAGGACTGGTGGGGTTTCGAAAGTGCGTTGCTCGAAGAGCAGCTGCGCGACAACTTCAGCCGCGCCGCGGACCAGACGACGCTCGAGTTGCAGGAACTCCACGAGATAGCGCAGAGGGCCGAATATCACACCGGCGAGATCACCGGCCCGGGGACGTTGCGCTGCGACGGCTGTTCCGAGGTGTTGCATTTCCACAAACCGGGACGGATTCCGCCGTGCCCGAAGTGTCACGGCTCCAGATACCATCGACCCGCCGTCGGCCAGGAGGTTTAGAGAGTGTTGACCTATAAAGACTGCCTCGGGATGTGCGACTTCGACGAAGACGAGATAGTCGCCGTCGCCGAGCACGAACATCTGCCACAGTTCGTCGCGATTGCTTATGCAGAGTATCTGATCCACACCGACGATGGCGTGCCGATGCTGAAGAAGATCATCCTCGATGACATCGCAGCTGCGGAGCGGCTGTGCAATCGTGAGAAAGTGAAGCACCTGCAACAGGTCCTGAAGCACTTCGTGCTCACCCATCCGTACCACCCGAATGAGCCGGGGCAAACTTCGGCCAGCGTTACGGGCTAGAACTGCCCGGTATTGGGGCGCGCACCGAGCAACGCGCGCAGTCTCTCCAGGCGCTCACGCTCGTCGTCCGGCAGGTGCAGCCCGGAAGAGCCCGTATAGCCGAGCAGTATTTCCTGTTCCAGCAGCGCGTAGGCATCCAAAGCGATTGGGGAATCCGGTGCCAGCCGGATCGCCGTCTCGAGAAACATCTCACCCTGGGCGACCCAGAAATCCCGGCCGATCTGGAACTCCACCAGGCCGAGCAGGTAGTAGGTCCTGGCGAGGCCGTCGCGTTGCGGGTGCGATTCCAGGAACCGGTGCAGCACCGAGGAGGCGAGCACATAGTGCACCAGGCTGCGGCGATCGGCGATGTAGCGGCGGTAACTCGTCGCCAGGTCTATGAGTTCGACCGCGAGCGACAAGGTGGGCGGGTCGAACGGGCGAGCGCGGAACTCGCGCAGCGCTGCCACCCAGTGGGCCACGTCTTCGCGCAAAGCGGTCCAGAGATCCGGGCGTTTGCCGAAAATCTGCAACGTGGTCAGCGCACGGTCGAAGTCCTGCCGCACGCGGATGCTGATGATCAGGTAGTCGGTCAGCGCACCCAGCAGCGATGAGGGATGCACATCGGGTGCGGCGAACAGCGCCTCGAAACTTGTAAGCGCATCGTCGAATCGGCGGGTTGCCACTTCGAGATGCGCCCGCTGCTCAAGGGGGAGACGCGCCAGCACGGTGCCGTCCACGAAGTGCGCGGAAAGCGGGGAATCGTTGGGAGACGGCAGACGCGCGTGACAGGCAACACAGTAGTCGGTGGCTCGCAACAGCAGGAAACGCGCGCTCTCGAACTCGGCGAGTTCGTAACGCCGCAGCACCTCGCGCAGATCGGAGGCCAGCGTGTAGCCGAGAAAGCGGAAGACGTAACGGTCGCTTTGCCCATGCTCTCCGAGCAGCGAGGCGCGCTCTGCAACCGTTTCCAATGCGTCACGCACATGCTGCAGGTGTTGCGCATCGCGCCAGCTATCATCGACGCTGAGCGGCAACAGGTAGCGCATGCTCTGGAATATTTCGCCCATCGCCGCGCCGGTATCTTCGTCCATGTGAACGGTGCCGTACATGCCGAGCGTCACGACTGCGAGCAGCAGCAAACTCGGCTGTCGTGATACCGTCAACACGCACTTCTACCTGATTAACGGCGCTCGATGCGAGGCATGCCTATGACCGCCAGGAAGGATCGTGAGAGTTCTCCACGCCCGGCTTTATCGAGCAGCTGCTCCATGGTCTGGGTGATCATTGCCAGCGGTCCGTTGAAAAACACCCGGCCGAGTTCCAGCATCGCGTGCACGTCCGCAATTGGATTCTGCTCGTTGCGGCGCGCCGGCGGCTGAAACACCATCTGGATCTCGTTCACATCGTCCGGAATGCGGTCGCAACCGCCACCCGGCGCGACGAAGTCGAACAACTCCTCCGGTCCGTGCAACGAAACGCTTTCCTCCTTGAACTCCACACCAGCCACTTTTGCCGTGAATTCAACCGTGAAGATCGGCTTCATGAGGTTTCCCCGATTGGTTGGAGACGAGTGATGAGTATTCGCGTCCGCGCAGGGCTGGCGATTGAGCCAAGTCAAGTTTCAAGCGCCGGCCAGAATGTGCCGCACGACGTTTACGATCCCGTTATCATTGCTGCTTTTACCCGGGGGATGGGGAAATGATCGATCTGCACTACTGGCCGACGCCGAACGGTAAAAAAGTGACCATTCTGCTCGAAGAGTGCGAAATGCCGTACCGGGTCGTGGAATGCAACATCGGCCGTGGCGACCAGTTCACGGACGAGTTCCTGCGTATCGCTCCCAACAATCGCATGCCAGCCATGGTCGATCACGAACCGGCGGACGGGGGTGAACCGATCGCACTTTTCGAGTCCGGGGCGATCATGATGTACATTGCCGAGAAGGCCGGTAAGTTTTATCCACAGGACCTGCGCGGCCGCTACGAAGTCAACCAGTGGATCATGTGGCAGATGGCGAACCAGGGACCCAAGACCGGTGAGCGCGGCCACTTCGCGCGCCTCGGTGATGACCAGGGCGACCAGAGTTACGCGGTGACGCGCTTCACCAACGAGGTGAACCGGCTCTACGGTGTGCTGAACAACCGCCTCCACGACCGGCCCTACATAGCCGGCGACGATTACACGATCGCTGACATGATCTGCTATCCATGGTGTGTCAACTGGAAGGGGCAGGACCAGGACATCGAGGAGTTCAGGTATTTCAAACGCTGGTTCGAGAAATTGAGCGAGCGGCTTGCTGTGCAACGCGGCCTGGCAGTCGGCAGCGACATGAGCAGTGACGTCAGCAAGCTTTCCGATGAAGAAAAAGCGCGTCGCGCTGCTTTACTGTACAACCAGCGCGCACGGCCGGCGCCTGAGTAGCGCGTAAAGCGTTAACCGCAGTTGTTTTCGCGTTAGTCCATGGCGCTGCCGCCGCTGCCCCTGGGCCCCTTTGACCGCCTGAGCGAGGCGGAAAGGCGGCACAGTCTGCGTGAAACTTTGCAGCAAATTCCCGAACTTGATGACGTTTGGGTATTTGCCTACGGTTCGCTGATGTGGAATCCGTGTTTCGCGGTCGCCGAACGCCATCATGCAACACTGCACGGCTACTCCCGCGCATTTTCTATTTTCACCGTCGAGGCACGGGGCACGCCGGCGCAACCAGGCCTCGGTCTCGCGTTACAACCCGGCGGCACCTGCGAAGGCTTCGTTCTGCGCATCGACGATGACGCGCTGGACGCAGGTCTCGACAGCCTGTGGGCGCGGGAAATGCTGACGGGCATTTATTCGCCGGCCTGGGTTTCCGTGGCCGCGACCAACAGAGACATCACAGCGGTGACTTTTGTGGTCAACGCGATCCACGCTCAATACGCTAGAGACATTCCGCTGGCCGAACAGGTGCAACTGATCCGCGGCGCACACGGAAAATTCGGCAGCTGCCGAGACTATCTCGCTGACACTGTGGCGGCATTGCGATCTGTTGGCGTAGACGACGCGCAGATGACCTCACTGCTGGAGCTCGTGGACGGCTGAAGTTGCGATGTAAAGAGTTCTCATTCTCTACGCCACCACAGAAGGCCAGACACAAAAGATCGCCACGCGGATTTCAATGCACCTGGAACAATCTGGTGCGAGGGTGCAACTCGTCAACGCCAATGACGCCGTTGCGGTGGAACGCATCGAGTTTGGCGATTTTTATCTGTTCGTTTTCGGGGCCCGGGTGTGGCGAAATGATCTCGCAACGGGGGTGCCGCGGGAGTAGCCCCGGGACTAGTTTTCCGCGGTGCAGGCGGACCCGTACATCCTGGCCAGGGTAGGCGCCGGCAGATTAACCTCGCACGACCATTCGAGTTGCGTACCCCCCATCGCCTCCTGGGGATGCAGCGTGAGGTGTTTGCGCGCGCCGAACAGCGGATCCAGCGTCGCGCGTATCTTCCCCCCGGGCAGGATATCGACCTGGCGAATCTGCCGGTTGTGCATGCTGCGGGGATCGAAGCCGAGCTCCTTGAGACTTGCCGGCCAGCTACCGTTCACCAGGTAGTACTCGGTTACCGTCATTTTGATCGGCGTCAGCGAACTCAACGCCTGCGTCAGGTTGGCGATCTGCAGTTGGCTGCCCGCAACTCTGGGGCCGTTCGGTTCGGCTATCGCTGATGACTGCTCAGATTCGCGCGGCCTCATTTCCCGGGTACGCAAGGTGTCTTCCTGAGCTTCGCAGGGCGTGTCGCGAAACGTGGTTTCGCCGTCACCGTTCTGGCACTGATACAACTTTGCAGCATAGCTGCCGGGATAACAGGTGAACAGCAGGCACAACAGGGCCGCCGGGCGGATTGGCGTCTTCATGATTTCTATAATGGCCGGAAACACGGAAACTTTATTCGGTCTGCGGTGAAAGTTGAACTCGTTTATGCTTGCCGAAACCAACGTAGTTGGGGCTCATGCGAGATGTACAAGATGACGATGAAAATTAGCCGCAGCTTACTGATGATGTGCCTGTGCACGCTGCTCGCCAGTGCAGCGATGGCGAACGGTGATGCGGATACCTGCGATAGCAGGGTGGCACGGTGGCTCGATCCCGCCAGCGGGGAAAGCATTACCGCCGGGCGGCTCTTCGATCGGCTGGCGCGCAAGCGGGTGGTGCTGCTGGGCGAGGAGCACACCACCGAGGAGCATCATCGCTGGCAGGCATATGTCTTGGCAGCGCTGCACTCACGCATACCCGATATGGTGGTAGGTTTTGAAATGCTGCCGCGACGGGCACAGCCGGTACTTGACGCATGGAGCGCCGGTTCGCTGTCTGAAGAGGCGTTGCTGAAGCGCTCCGACTGGACAGGGGTGTGGGGTTACGACGCCGGCTTGTACCTGCCGCTGTTTCATTTCGCGCGCCTCAACCGATTGCCGACCGTGGCATTGAATGTAGACCGTGAGCTGGTGTCGCTGGTCGGCAGCAGAGGCTGGCAGGCCTTGACCGTGGCGCAGCGCGGCGGGTTGTCCGACCCGGCGCCGGCCAGCGACGGGTACCTGGAGTCACTCGCGCGGCTGCACGCGTTCAAACAGAGCCTGGGCCGGGGGCATGGACACGCATCCGTCGAGGAACCCAGCCCGGAAGAGTTGCAGGAAATTCAGAGCAGCGAAACTTTTCGAAACTTCGTCGATGCGCAGCTCACCTGGGACCGTGCCATGGCGGAAGCGCTGGCCGTGGCGTATCGCCGCGACCCCGGTGCGCTGGTAGTGGGTATCGTCGGACGCGGTCACCTCGAGTACGGCTATGGCATCCCCCATCAGCTTGCCGATCTCGGCGTCGACGACGTCGCGGTGCTGCTGCCCATCACCGAGGCGGCGGTCTGCGACGGTCTGGATCGGGAACTCGCGACGGCGGTGTTCGTGCTGGATGCGCCGCCAGCCGACGAATCGGCGGCGGGGCGGCCGCTTCTCGGGGTCAGGATAGAAACGGTTGAACAGGGCGTTCGCGTGCTGGAAGTCGTTGCCGGCAGTGTGGCTGAGCGGGCGGGCATACGTAGCGCAGACGTGATCCTGTCGGCCGCGGGATTCGCCACGGAAAGCACCTCGGCGCTGATCGAAATCGTCAGCCGCCAGGCGCCCGGCACCTGGCTGCCGCTGCGTGTCGGGCGCGAGGGCCAGCTCGACGAGCTGATCGCCAAGTTTCCGCAACGTTTCGCGACGCCGTGATCCGCGCTTTCGCGGCGGCAGCTCTTTTCTTCACCACCGGCATTGCGCTGGCGGCAGCTCCCGACGTTCCCCAACACGACATCGAGGCGCGACTGTCTCCGGCAGGCGGCGAACTGCATCTTGTCGATCACGTGCAACTCTCTGGGCGCGCTGAGTTTAACTTCCGGCTTGCTCCCTGGTTGAATCTATCGCGCTTGACAGTGGATGACGCCGCCGCGGCGGTGGTGCGCTCCGGGCATAACTATCGCCTGGCGCTGCCGGGTCGCGGACACCATGTGCTCAGGTTCGAGATGGAGGGCACGGTGCCTTCTCGCGATGTGGCCGGTGCGCTCAGCACTAGTGGCAGCGACGGCGCCTTCGTTCCCGGTTTTGCGGCGTGGATTCCGCTGGACGAGCAGGCTCGCATGCGCTACCGGTTGACTGTCAGCGTACCTGCCGGGCACCTCGCTGTGGCTACTGGCAGGCTAGTGGAGGAACATACCGGCAGCGACGGATATCGCGCGACCTTCGTGGTGGATCGGCCCGCCGAACCACCATCGCTGTTTGCCGGGCCCTACGAAATCCGCGAAAAAATCGCGCAGGGCATAAGGCTTCGCACCTACCTGCACGCGGAGCTGGTGG
>JAOTYY010000015.1 GCA_029861595.1 Gammaproteobacteria bacterium | reverse complement strand
GAGGCGTTGCGCAGCAATGACAACGACGATAAAGGCATAGCGACCGCATTTCGTTTTGCTTCGCCCAGCAACAAGCAAGTTACCGGCCCGCTGCACCGCTTCATACAAATGATCAAGCACTCGCCTTACAGCGTTATGCTGGACCCGCAGCTGATCGAATACGGCGACATCCAGATCGTGGACGACGAGGCACAGCTGCGGGTGTCGGTATTGAGTGCCGATTACGTGGCCATTGCGTTCCGTTTCTATCTGAGACGCCAGACCCATGTCGGATGCGAGGGTTGCTGGATGACCGACGGGGTTACGGTCGAAGGCGCGCGCCAGCTGCCGGGTGTGAAGACGTAGCGCACCGGCACGCGTCACCCTAGGATGTGCGGACGCATGAATGTGCACGACCATGAGGGTGTGCAGGCGTTTCTCGACGACCTCGGCTTGTCGCTGCAGCGAGAGCGTTTCACGCCTCGTTACAACCTGGCACCCAGCGACCCGGTACACACACTTTTTGCAGACCGGGAACTCGAACTGGCGGAAATGCGCTGGGGATTGTTGCCACGCAATCCGAAGCAGCGCGGTTTGCTGATCAACGCACGCGCAGAGACGGCGTGGGAGAAACCATCGTTTCGTGATGCCATGCACCGCCGGCGCGCGGTGTTGCCAGTCAACGGCTTCTACGAGTGGTTGCGCGAAGGCACCGATAAGTCACCGTTCTATGTAACCGGGCAGGACAGAGTTCTGGCGCTGGCAGGATTGTTCGCAGTGGATACCGAAGGCGAAATGCGTTGCTGTGTATTGACCACGGCGGCGAACGATTCGATGAGCGTGATTCACGATCGCATGCCCGTTTGTCTGCCGCCGGGCAGTGTGCGCGATTGGTTGACCAGTGACGATCGCGACAGCCTGGACGCGCTGGTAGCCGGTGCGCAGCGCCAGGTCTTGAATCTTCTGCCGGTATCCAAATTTGTAAACAGCTCACGCAACGACGGGCCGCAGTGTATTGCTCCTGCGACAAGTTAAGCTGTAGTTTGTGCGAAAATGGCGCGCAAGTTTTCTGCGTGTGACGAGTTTTTCTTGCTACTGATAGGCTTTTTTTGCTTTTTTTTCCTATCCAGGTTCTATAGAATCCCGCCGGTTTTCCCCCGCAAGCAATAAATTCGGCAACCGGTTTATCCGCCTGTTGGGCTCACTATCACTATTCCAGGGAGTAACAATGGCAGCAAAGACAACCGCTTTGAAAGAGGCGATGAGCAAAACGCAACTGATCGCCGAACTTTCGGAAAACGCCGGTGTCGGCAAGAGGGAGGTGAAAAATGTTCTCGAAGAGTTATCGGACGTGATCGAACGGCACGTCAAGAAGCGTGGTGTCGGCAGTTTCACCCTGCCTGGGTTGCTGAAGATTAAAACCGTCAAAGTGCCTGCGCGCAAGGCCCAGAAGAATGTCCCGAACCCGTTTCGCCCCGGTGAGACCATGGATGTGGCCGCTCGTCCGGCAAGCGTGAAAGTGCGCGTAACGCCACTTAAGAAACTCAAGGACATGGCCGCTTCCTGACACAGTCTGCGTCGCGAATATAAAGGCCGCTTAAGCGGCCTTTTTTTGTCGTGACATCACGAGTGAATCATGGAACGGCTTTTTCCTGTCCGGTTTTGCGTGCCCGCCACCAACTGGCGAAGTCATTGTAGGTCTGCCCGCTGTCGTCGTCGCCGAGCACGAACTTAAGTTTACAGTTGGGAAAGTTGATCGTGTCCCCGTTCTGTAAAACCTTGCGCGTAATGCGATCGAGATTGACGTAGGTGCCGTTGCGGCTGTCGAGATCTTCCAGAATAAACTGCTCGTTGTTGGTGACGAGTCGCGCATGGTGAGCACTCACACCCGGATTGTTGATCTGGATGTCATTGGTGGGAGCACGGCCGATCGTCAATCCGCCGCCGTTCACCGGCCACTCGCTGATCTTGATACCACGCTGCGTCAGTACGACGATTTTACCCACGTTTGCGCTCCGTTCTCCGACGGTAACCCTAACATAATAAAGAGAATTTAGCCGTCATGGTAGCCTAAGAACAATCAGTTACAAGCGTTTTCGCTACTGAAGCGTGAACTCCGTCACCCGTCCGGTATTTCGTCATCGCCTTGACGGGAGGTGTTTTGATGCAAGTGACAGGCCACGCCGTGGCGCCGTGCGATCTGTATCCATGTCGGCGTTTGACGGTCGCAGTGTGCCAGTGCTTCGGCGCAGCGCGGATGAAACGCACAGCCCGGCGGCGGCGTCAGCGGCGATGGCACGTCACCCCGCAGGGCCCTGGGGCGGGGGCTGGATGGATCCGGCAGCGGGTTGGCTGCCAGCAGCGCGCGCGTGTAGGGATGCCGGGGATTGTCGAACAGCTCGTCGGTGCCAGCCGTCTCAACAATCCTGCCCAGATACATAACCGCTACGCGCTGGGCGATGTGCCGCACCACATTCAGATCGTGCGTGATGAACAGATACGCCAGTCGATACTCATCCTGCAGGTCCTTCAGCAGATTGATCACTTGCGCTTGAATCGATACATCGAGCGCGGAGACCGCCTCGTCGCAGACGATGAATCTCGGCGCCATCGCCAGAGCACGGGCGATGCCGACCCGTTGCCGCTGCCCGCCGGAGAACTCGTGAGCGTAGCGATGGCGGAAGTCAGGTGACAGTCCGACACGCTCGAGGATGTGAGCCACACGCTCGTTGAGTTCGGCGCCCCGAGCGATCCCGTGCACGCGCAACGCCTCGCCGACGATGTTGCCGACGGTCATACGTGGATTCAGCGAACTGTACGGATCCTGGAAGACGATCTGTATATCACGGCGCATGCGCTGCAGATCGCCCGCGTTGAGTTTCAACAGTTCCTGTCCGTCGAAAGTCACGCTGCCGCTGGACGGTTCAATCAGACGCAGGACAGCTCTGCCGGTGGTGGTTTTTCCGCATCCGGATTCACCCACCAGTGCCAGCGTCTCGCCCTCGCGCACGTGAAAGGAAACGCCGTCGACTGCCTTGATCCATCCCGAGGGCCGCCCCAGCAACCCGCGGCGTAGGGCAAAGTGCTTGGCGAGATCGCGGACCTCCAGCAGCGCCGCGGTGCTCACGAGGTCGACTCCATCCGTTGCCAGCAGGAAAAAACGTGGTTCCCGCCGTGCCGAGAAGCAGGCGGGACGTCACTCGCGCAGCGCGACAACACTTCGCCGCAACGCGTCGCGAACCGGCAGCCGGCTGGAAATTCGCGCGGTGTAGGCACGGTGCCTTGAATTACGTTCAGCTGACGTCCGGGATCCACCGTGCCGGGCAGTGACTGCAGCAGTGCCTGCGTGTAAGGGTGGCGTGGATCGGCAAACAATTCGGTCACCGGCGCCTGTTCGACGATTTCCCCTGCATACATCACGGCTACTCGCTGCGCGTACTGCGCGACGACACCCAGATTGTGTGTAATCAGAATGACCGCCATGCCGAGGTCTTTCTGCAACTCGTCGAGCAGTTCCAGTATCTGCGCCTGAATAGTGACGTCCAGCGCCGTGGTGGGTTCGTCGGCGATCAACAGTTGCGGTTCGCAGGCTATCGCCATGGCGATCATGATGCGTTGCTTCATTCCACCGGACAACTCGTGCGGGTATTGCCGCAAGCGTTCGAGTGCCGCCGGAATGCGCACGCGTTCCAGGAGCGCCAGGCTCGCTAGCCGCGCTGCGCGATCGTCATGCCCCCGATGCAGTCGCAGGACTTCCGCGAGTTGCCGGCCGATGGTGAAAACGGGATTCAGAGACGTCATGGGTTCCTGGAAAATCATGCCGATACGCGCGCCGCGTACTTTGCGCATCTGCGGCTCTGAGAAGCCGGAGATCACATCGTCGCCCAGCGTTATGTCACCCGCTACAATGCGTCCAGGGTGATCCAGCAAGCCCATCGTGGCGAGCGCGGTAACGGATTTACCGCATCCGGATTCGCCGACCAGCGCCAGCGTCTCGCCGGCTGAGACGCTTAACGAGACGTCGCGCACCACGGCAAGCTCCCCGGCGTCGGTGAAAAACGACACGTGCAGCCGCTCCAGGCTCAGTACCCGCTTGCTCATATCGTCAGACAGGGTGCGCGCTGTTGTCGGGATCATTCGCATGGCGGAATATATTGTGCGGTGTCACTTTCGCGTCTCGCATCAGCGCCGTTGCAGTTTCGGGTTCAGCGCTTCGCGCATACCTTCACCCAACAGGTTGAAGGCGAGCACGATGACGAAAATCGCAAACCCGGGAATGAAGAACAGCCACGGCGCGTCGAAAATGAAGTTCTTGCCGTCGGCGAGAATATTGCCCCAGGTGGCGAACGGCGGTTGCACGCCGAACCCCAGGAAGCTCAGCGCCGATTCGGTGAGAATCGCGGTGGCGACGCCGATTGTCGCCGTAACCAGCACCGGCGCCATGGCGTTGGGCATCATGTGCCAGAAGATTATGCGGTACGCCGGCAGACCCAGCGCGCGGGCGGCTAACACAAAATCCTGTTCGCGCAGGGACAGGAACTCCGCACGCACGAAACGCGATATGCCCATCCAGCGAGTCAGACCAATAACGATCATTATGTTGTAGATGCTTGCTGGCAGCAGCGCCACGACTACCAGAATCAGAAAGAATATCGGTATGCACAGCATCGCATCGGTAAACCGCATGATCAGCGTGTCGACCGTGACGGGGCCGATTCTCACCTCACCGTAGTAACCCGCGATGCCGCCCAACACCACGCCTACGGCGATGGAAATACCCACTGCCACGAAACCAATCGACATGGACACGAACGATCCCTGCAACATGCGGGCGAACACATCACGGCCCAGTTCGTCGGTGCCGAGAAGATAGACACCGGTCAACGGGCGGTCGGCATCGGGCAGCAGGGCCGATGCCTCGCTTAGCGGGGCGCGAAACTTGTCCACCAGCCGCACCGTCGTAGGATCGAAGATTACCAGCCATTCGGTGGTCGCTTTGCCGAGCAAAGCGACCACCGCCAGCGCCAGCAGAATGCCGAGTCCAGCCATGGCCAGGCGGTCGCGTTGCAGCAGCTGCCAGAACAATCGCCAGGGCGATTCGGTGTGCGCGATCAGACTGCCAGTACTCGAGTCCTGTGCGTGCATATCAATTCAACCGGATGCGGGGATCGACCACCGCGTAGAGTATGTCGGAGAGAAACGTGCCCGCCAGCGTAATCACGGCGGCCATCAGTGTTACGGTAAGAACCACGGGATAGTCGCGTGCCAGTATGGCGTCGAAGCTGAGCCGTCCGATTCCCGGCCAGGCAAAGATCTGCTCGATGATAACTGCGCCGCTGATTAACTCCGGTAACATCAACCCGAACATGGTGACGAACGGCAGCAATGCGTTGCGCAGCGCGTGGCTGTAAATCACTGAATCTGCATCCAGGCCTTTGGCACGCGCAGTGCGAACGTAGTCCTGTCCGATCACCTCCAGCATCTGTGAGCGTACGTAACGTGAAAGAATTGCCACGCCCGCCACCGCCAGCATCAGCGATGGCACCACCAGGTGCCAGAGGTTGTCCATGCTGCGGAACCAGACGGAGGCGTGCTCGCTGCCGAACGTGTGCATACCGATGACGGGTACGCCGAAAGCATTGACCACCCACAGGATAACCAGATAGGAAAGAAAGAAACCCGGCACCGAAATCAACGCGTAAGCGATAAACGTGGTACTTCGATCGTACGTGGAACCGCGCCGCACTGCGGCGTGGATGCCGGTGGGAAACGATAGTGTCCAGATTATCAGTGTGGCGCAGATAAACAGGGGCAGCGAATTGAGGAACCGCTCCCAGATTTTCGGCAACACCGGTTGACCGTCCTTGAATGATTTTAGCTCGCCGTTGAACAGGTCGCGGATCCACAAGGCGTACTGCACGTGCAGCGGCTCGTCGAGGTGGAAAGCGGCGCGAATCTTGGCAACGTCTTCCGCCTTGAAGCGTGGGTTATTGGGATCGACCTCGGCCGGCTCGCCGGGTGCCAGATGCACCAGCGCGTGCACCAGAAACGACACGATGACCAGCAGCACGAGACGCTGTAGCAAGTTGCGCAGCAGGTACTGTCCCATGCTACGTATGATCCCCTGGCGGCTGCGTGGGACTAGGCACTAGAACTGCGGCGCGTGTGCGAGTTTGCGCCAGCGGCTGAAAAAGAAATACAGCTCGCCGCGGCGGTCGGCGCGTACCGGCTCGAAGCGCCCGTCGCTGGCAGCCATTACAATCTTCCGGTCCAGTACTTCGTTCTTTCGCGGCGCATAGAGGAACGTGTAGGGCTGGTCTTCAGCCACCAGTTCGTGAAGTTCCTGCGCCAGGGCGGTTTGCCGCTCGGGGTCGTATTCGCGGCGAATGTCTTCCATCAAACGATCGGCGCGCGGATTCATGTACCCTACGAAGTTCAGTTGATTGGCGCCGCTCTGGCTGGAATGCCACAACTGAAACAGATCCGCGTCTATGCCGAGCTGCCAGCCCAGTACCACGGCATCGAATTCGCCCGGGTTGACGAAGTCCTGCAGAAACACCGCCCACTCGAACACTTGCGTATTACACTTGATACCGATGCGTTTCCACGCGTCTTGGGCGATGGACAGAATGTTGCGGCGTTTCTGATTACCGTTGTTGGTGATCAGGTTGAACTCGAAAACCTTGCCATCCTTTTCCAGCCAGCCTTCTGTGTTGCGCTGCCAGCCGAGATCCTGCAACAGACGCAACGCTCCTCCGGGGTCGTAGGCAAGCGGCGCGACGTGCCTTGGGTAGAAGTTGGTGGTTTGCGGATAGGGTCCGGTGGTGCGTTCGCCTTCGCCGTACAGTACGTATTTAATGATCTCATCGACGTTGAGCGCCATTCCCAGTGCGCGCCGCACGCGCGAGTCGCTGAATAGCGGGTGGCGATTGTTGTAGCCGATGTAGGTGTAACCGGTACTGGGGCTGGAGTACACGCGGTATCTGTCATCGCCACGATAGCGTGCCACCTGGTAGGGCTCCGGGTTGTAGCTGTCCGCGGCCCCGGTGCGGAATTCGACTTCCCGGGTCAGCGTGTCGGGAATAATCCGGAAGAAATAATCGTGATAAATCGGCGCACCGTCCCAGTAGTCGGTGTTGCGCTGCAAGTGCACTACCTCGTCGCTCTGCCAGGAGACGAATCGGAACGGGCCGGTGCCGACCGGCTTGCGGTTGAAGCTGCTCTCGCGCATGCCGAACGTAGCGCGCGCGGCCTCGCCGAGTTTCCGTTCGTCCATTTCGTCTGCCAGCTTCCGCTCGTTTAGCAGGTGCTCCGGCAATATCCCCATCGCGGCCCACGCCATAACCGCGGGTGAAAAGAGCCGTTTGTAAACGACTCGCAGCCTGTGGGTGCCCAGTACTTCAATGGACTTGACAGGTTCGAAATCGGAGGTGCGCGGCGAAAGGTTGCGCGCGTTCATGATCGCATCGTACGTGAACTTCACGTCGCCGGCGTCGAATTCATGACCGTCGTGAAAACGCACGTCCCGGCGTAGCCGGAACTCGATCTGCGGATTGTGTTCGAAGACCGGCAATTGCGCCTGCAGCGACGGCATAAAAGCGTCGCCGAGCGGACGGTGCCAGGTACTGAAATCCGCCTGCTGCGCGTAGTCGTCACCCAACACCGGCCGCAGGCGTGCAAAAAACGTCTGATCGACATGGCGCAGCGTGAATTGCAATCGCGGCGGCACCTCGACGACGATCTGTTCCTGGACCTCGCTGTCGGCCACGGCGGTGACAGTCAGGGTCAGGCGGCGGGCGGGCAGTATCCGCATGCCGGAAAGCAGGTCAGGCGGCAGATCAATCGCCCCGCTGCCGATGGCGGCACGCAGGGTGGTCAGCAACGCAGGCGCGTCGCTGACCACGCCTCGTGCGAGGGGCGCCCCCGGCAGCACCTGAAGGTATGCGTTTTCGGTGAGCTGCCAGTGTATGGCCAGGCGGCCGCGCAACTGCAGATTCTCGTCCAAGTCCAGCAGTGTATCGAAGACTTTGTCGACTATCTTGCCGCTGGCCGCGTCGGCGTGAAGAGCCGGATTCAACAGCTTGGCGTCGCCGATTGAGGCTTCCACGAACTTGTTCAGGCGCCGCGCGTCACCCGTGGTCTGATCTTCGTAAGTGGGTACCCAGAAGTAGGCCTGCACAAGCAAACCGACGAGCAGTAGCGGTGTGAATATCAGCAGTTGTTTGATTCGCACAACTCGTCAGTCACTGCAGGCCGTAACGGGCAGGCGCATGTTAGCAGGTCTGCATGGGTACTGGAGTCCGGGGGCAGATTACGGGTTCCAGCAAGCAGCCAGTCGCTGTGATCGAGTGTCGTCAATAGTTGACCCAACAACGTCGGATTTGGCGCAATTGGTCACACTTTTTCGATGTCCGGCCATGTCCTTGTTTCGGCAATATTATCATTGTCTAACAACGAGTTATGCACAATACCGAGGCGCATAGCAAGGTTTGCCGACGGTTGGCACAGTATCTGCTGAATTGACCACCAGAGACCTAATTCCGGAGGGGACAAGAATGATAGCTGTCGAATACCGTTGCGGTTGTGGCCACACTGGGGAAATGATCGAATATTCCACCGAGCAGGCGGATTCAGATTATCCCCCGAACCAGTTTTTCATCGCATGCCAGCGCTGTGGCACGCGCACCTTTCGCTTCGACAGCCCGCAGGCAACGGAAATGAACTGGGCGGCCATGGACGGACACGCGGTTGAGTATTCCCGCGAATCACGCCGCGCTGTTGCCTGACCGCAAACTCCGCGATGCCCGAAAACAGCTACCTGGAGCGTGACTGGCGCGGGCCGGAAGGATATGCCTTCCGGGTGCACGGCACGGAGGCACGGGTCGATAAGGAGCTGGCAGTGCTGCAGGCCAGATACCGTGCAGAGGGCATGGAAGTAGTGATAGAGCGAGTGCTCAGCACCATGGCAGTGGTGATCGCGCCGAAAAGTCCCTGGGAAGTCCTATAGTCCGACCCACCGGACGGATTTACTGAACCGCCGAATGACAGTGCGCTTAGCACGATACCAGCAGCCATGAAGCCAACTGCCAAATTGATTCACGTCTACCTGGTGCCGCTGGCAATACTGGCGGTGCTGTTTTTCGCGTTGCGCTGGATCCCAGTGCAAATGACGCTCGCATGGTTTGTGCCTCTGGCAGCGGAATACGTACCGGCTACGATACCGCCGCTGCAGATAGTTCTGTTTATTGGACTGACGGTGGGCGGCCTGTTCGCCGTTGCCATTCTAACGATGACGCGGTACCTGCACCGGCGGGTGATCTACCGGCGCCGGCTCAGGGTGTTGGAGGACAAGCGCAAGCGCGGCCACGATGATATAGCCGCTTCGGTTTTCGATCCGTCCAGCATCGAGATCGAAGACGATGATCAGCAGCCGAGCGCCGCCCGCACGTTTTGTGCCCTGGATGAGGACCCGCGCCTTGCCATGTTGATCAGCACGCTGTGGGCCAAGCCCGAGTTCCAAAATTTCCTGCAACGGCTGCTCAAGGCGGATGCCGGCGAAGGCAAGATGCTGACCCCGGAGATGCGTCACGAGTTGGCTTTTCTGCGTAATCTTTACCTGGATCAGAGCGACGTCTATACACGGTCTGTTAGTACCATCGAAAGTGCGCGCCAAATACCACCGAACCAGGATCGCCGGCGCGTGGTGGCTTGCGTTGCCCTGTTGATGGTGCTCGTGCTGGCCCCAGTACCGTAGGCGTTGCATCGCCTCAATTCCCCGTTCTCATCGTGTCCGTGGCGGTCCATCAGGTTTACTACGTGGCCCTGATCGTCGTTTACCGGTACGGGGATCTGTAGGCCGTCTATCCCACGGCGCGCGGAATCACACCGCTATTGATCGCCGCCACCGCCGCACTGTTCATCGGCGAGTCTCTCTCGCCGCTGGGGATCGCCGCGTTGTTGTTGGTCAGCGCGGCAGATATCCAGTCCGCGCAGTGCGGGCCTGGCCACTCAGGGGTGTTCTAACTGCTCGCGTACGCGGTCGTAATCTGGGCGATGACCCGCACGCCGACGGCATCGGTTTCCGCCGTACGGGAGTGCGGCGTTATAGTTACGGCATTTATCGGTGGCTTCGTGCTGCGCGAACCGGGGGATTCCAAGAGAATTGCGGCCGCCGTAGTCGTGGTGATAGGGATTGATTTGTTACAGTTCGCAGGTCACGTATGACGGGCCGCTTAGTTTCGTGTTGACGACGATGCTGCAACGAGTTATCTGCCTTCCGCTGGCCGCGGCGCTGCTCTGTCTGTATGGTGCAGCGCATGCGCGCGAACCCGCCGCCGGATTAGTGCTGGTGGCGGCGCGCGATACCGGTGGCGTGTTCCGGGAAAGTATCGTGTATTTGCTGAGCCACGACGAGCACGGCTCGCTGGGTGTGATCGTCAATCGTCCTACCAAGGCCACTCTTACCGATCTGTTGCCTAAATTCGCGGAGCTCGAGGCGCGCAGCCACCGGATCCTCTACGGTGGCCCGGTAGGCCTGCGGGCGCTGAAATTTCTGGTCCGCACGCACGAACATCCCGGTGATGCCGTGCGCATCGATTCGGATATTTTCGCCAGCGGCAGCCCCGAGTTGCTGGAAACACTGCTGCAGGCCGACTTCGACCCCGCTGCATTGCGCGTTTTCGTCGGTTACGCCGGATGGGCTCCGGATCAGTTGAATCAGGAGTTGGCACGCACCGCTTGGTACGTGGTGCAACTCACCACTGAAGAGATATTCACGGCCGATGAGGGTCTGTGGAAGCGGCTGATAAGCACGTTTGATCCGCCCGGTATACGCACCCGGATGGACACACCCTTGCGCGCCGTGTGGGAGACAGGGACAGCCGTTCCTCTTCCTTCTTCCCCCTCCCCGCCCGGGTGAGGACCCGTAAGGAAGCTACGAGCCGGGGCGTGACTCCGGCGGGTAGCTATCGACGAACTGCACTACGTCACTTTCGGCGACAGCGCCGATATTCCGTGCCACCAGGTCGCCTTGTGGCGAATAGATGAGATAGGTGGGTGTCCAGCCGCCCCAATCCTGCTGCACGTCACGCCGGTAGATGTAAGCTGTACCTTGCCCGTCGTCAAACAGGACGGGATAGTTCAGCGCGTGGCGCTCGATGAACGCCAGTACACCGGGACGGTTGCCGTTGGCATCGACCGCAATGCCCACTATCTGCATGTCGTGCCCGCGATGGTTGCTCAGCGACACCATCTCGTGGGCGGTCTCATTACACACGTGGCAGTTCGACGCCCAGATCTTGACCACCAGCCATTTCCCTCGTCCCCTGAATTGCTCCAGCGTCGCGGTCGTGCCATCCAGCATTTCGAATTGCGCGGAGTCGTCACCTGCGGCCGCCGCAGAGGCGGTCCATAGAAGGGCTGTAAAGATTGCCCAGAGGCAGTGTCGGTGTCGCATTAAGCAGTAACGATTGGCATTATGAGAGTTCGAGCGCAAACAGCGCCGCTAGTTCCGCAGCGACCGCAATAATTTCGAGTCTTCGCACGATGCAACTACGTTATTCGCCGGCCTCGCCATTCGTTCGCAAAGTATTGGTGCTGGCTCTTGAGACCGGACTGGGCGGGTCGGTACAGCAGATAACGACCAATCCCTGGGATCCGGATACCGACCTGGTTGGAGATAATCCGCTTGGTAAAGTTCCCGCGCTTTTACGTGACGACGAGCTTGCGCTGTTCGACAGCCGTGTCGTGTGCGAATACCTGGATTCACTGCACGACGGCCCACTTATGTTTCCCGCCTCGGGTGAGCCGCGCTGGGCGGCGTTGCGTTGGCAGGCCCTGGGCGACGGCGTCATGGACGCCGCGGTCGCGGCGTTTGTCGAATTGACCCGCCGGCCTGAAGAACGCCGCTGGCCGGTGTGGGTAGAGCGCCAGCTGGGAAGCGTCGGGCGCGCCCTGCAGACTCTGGAAAAAGAGGTGGTGCGCGCGCCGGCGCAGTTGCACGTTGGTCAGATCGCGGTCGGCTGTGCCTTGGGCTATCTCGATTTTCGCCACTCCCAGCTGCAATGGCGCCATGGGCATCGCGCTCTGGCGGATTGGCATGAGACGCTCGCCGCCCGTGAGTCCTTTCGTCAAACCGTACCGCGGGAGCCCGCCTGACGGCAACCGATATGCCGCTACCAACATCCACCAGCACCGAGGAGAGCGCCCGGACGTTACCCGACTTCTACACGCGAGTGTGGGACGTGGTGCGCAGTATTCCGCGCGGCAGGGTTGCCAGCTACGGTCAGGTCGCGGAGTTGGCTGGTATGCCTAGAGGCGCGCGCCAGGTGGGGCGGGCACTGCGCCTGGCGCCGACTTCGCTACCCTGGCATCGAGTCGTGACCGTATCCGGACGCGTAGCTTTCCCGGTGCAAAGTGATGCCTACCGGCGCCAGTGCGCCCGTTTGAGTGAGGAGGATGTGCCGGTGATCGGCGGGCGAATCGATATGCGGCGGTTCCGGTGGCAACCGACGCTCGATGAGCGCCTATGGGGTTTGCGCTGATCCGCGTGCCCGCGGATCAGCGTTCGTCGCGACGTCTGGCCTGCAGTTTGTCGACCAGGGTCTGGAGTTCCGGTCCCATGGCAGCACCCGCGTTCTCGAGAAGCGGCGTAATCTGATCGAGCAGCTTGCCGTAGTGTGGTTTAAGTTCGTCACCCAGACCGTGCTCGAGAAGCCACATCACAACGTCCAGGGACGGTGCGTCTTCGAGAATGTCTTCCACATCGACTTCCTGAACCGCGGGCCGGATGACAGTGTGCACTTCGGTTTCTTCCGCCTCCGTAACAAGGTCGTCCACGGCATGATGCTGTTGCGTTTGCGACAGCGCATTTTCCAGGGAGCGCCCGTCGAACACCGCCTGATTGCCGCCTGCGGCAATCGCGCTCGCCAGGCGTTTACGTGCAGTGGTCACGACATCGGCGAACTCATTGCACTGGCTCAATCGCGGCGCGGCGAGTCCGGCGCTCACGGTAAACGAGACGCGATGCTCCCCGTACTGAAAGACCCGTTTGCGCACGCTTTCCAACACACGATCCGCAATAGACTTCGCGCCGAATTCGTTGCAGGTCGGTGCGATTACCCCGAAGCGTCGACCGCTCAGGCGCGCGGCAGTATCCTCGCCGCGGATCGCTTCGGTGAGATACTTGCCGAGTTTCTTGATGATCTGTTTGGCCAGCGGTGCGCCAAACTCCGAGACCAGTCGCTCAAGGCTGTCCACCTCGAACAACACTACGGCGAAGTCCTTGTTATAGCGCTTGGCGAAAGCCAGTTCCTTTTCGCCTCGGTAGTGGAAGTAGTCGGCTTTGGGCAGGCTCGTGATCGAGTCGATACTGCCCGGTGCGGCAATCGGGCGAGTGGCATTCTCGCTTGCCTTGGGCGGGTTATCGATGAGTGCTAGCAGTTCTCCGGACTCGAAAGGCTTGCCTATATAGGCGCTGGCGCCGGTCTCTATAGCCAGGGTTTGAATGCGCGCGTCGCCGGGACCAATCATCAGAACCGGCAGTCGGCGCAACCAGGAGTTGTTGGCGTTGCGTATGAGTTCCAGTAATGCCAGTGCGTCGTCCCTTTGATGCTCCATGTCGACGACCACGCACTGCGGCCGCTGCTCGTCGAGCAGCTGCCAGGCGGTCTCGCTGCTGTCGGCGGAAAATACCGTGTTGTCCTTGGCCAGCAATTTGGTGAGTGCCTTGCGGGACATATTGGACGCGTCGACAACCAGTATCTTGGTCGCTTGAGGGCTAGTGGTTTTTGCGCTCTGGGTCATGCAATACCGATCTCGTTCAACTGGTGGCGTGGCTGGCTCGGCTCGAATTGCAGCAGTTTCTCGAATCTGTCGGCGCATTGCGGCTCACCGATCAGGTATCCCTGCAGTTTTTCACAGCCGTGACTGACAAGATATGCTGCCTGCGCCTGCGTTTCCACCCCCTCGGCCACTACCTCCAGTCCCAGGTTGTGGGCGAGATTGATCGTCGTGCGGACGATGATTTGCGCATCTCTATAGGCATCGATCTTCTCCACGAAGGAACGGTCTATTTTCAGACAATCCAGTGGCAGCCGGTTGAGGTACTGCAGCGAGGAATATCCGGTGCCAAAATCGTCGATCACGATTTTGACGCCGATGTCGTGCAGTTGCTGCAGTTGCACGATGGCGGATTGCGGATCTTCCATAACCGTCGTTTCCGTCAGCTCGATCTGTAAATCGCCAGGATCGATGCCGCTTGTGGCCAGCGCGTTGACAATGCGCTCGACGATATTATCGCGTTTCAGCTCGCGCATCGAAAGGTTTATCGAAAGTGAAAACGGCCCGCTCAATCCGGCGGTGCGCCATTGACGCATTTGTTCGCAGGCGGCCATCACCACCCACTTGCCGATCGGCACGATGAGCCCGGATTCCTCGGCGACTTCGATGAATTCCTCCGGCGCCAGCAGGCCTCGTCGATCGTGATGCCAGCGAATCAGTGCTTCGGCGCCACAGATGGTCCGTGCGTGCGCGTCCAGCTGCGGCTGGAAGTAGAGTTCGAACTGCTGATTACGCAGTGCGTAATCCAGGTCGTATTCCAGTATCGAGCGCATCACCGCTGCTTCCTGCATTTCGGCGGCGAAGTACTGATAGTTGTTACGTCCCAGGCGCTTGGCTTCGTACATTGCCGTGTCGGCCGCTTTCACCAGGCCATCGGTATCCAGCGCATCTTCCGGAAATGCCGCGATCCCGATACTGGTTCGGGTTAGTATCTGGTTACCGCAAATTGTGAAGGGGTCCTGTAATCCGCTGAGAATCTTTTCGGCCACACGTCCTGCATGTTGTACGTCGTTTATGCTGTCGACTACGACCGCGAACTCATCGCCGCCCAGACGTGCAATCAGATCGCCGCCACGCAGACACTTCTGCAGGCGTTGCGCAACCCCGTGAATCAAACGGTCGCCGGCATCGTGACCGAGTCGGTCGTTGATCTGTTTGAAATGATCCAGATCCAGAAACAGCAGCGCGACAAGATGCTTGTTGCGATTGGCGCGCGGCAAGGCATGGGCGAGAAATTCCTGGAACAAGGAGCGGTTTGCAAGGCCCGTGAGAGCGTCGTATTTGGCGTGGTAAGCGAGGCTTTCTTCGGCTTGTTTGCGACGCGTGATATCCAGCAGTGTGGCCAGACTGGCGGAACTGCCTTGCCATTGTACGTCCACGATGCGCAACTCGGCCACGCCTTGCTGTCCGTCTTCGAGGTAGATGTCGATTTCGTGTTGATCGTTCGGCTGCATGGGAATGTCCAGCCGTTCGCCGAGCAATTCGTGCTTTGATCTGGCGAAAAAGACTTCGGCCATCGGATTGGCGAACAACACAGTGCCCTCGTGATTGACCACGATCACACCGGCAACGCTTTGCTCCATGATGTCGCGTAGCTGCATTTCGCGTTCGTAAAGTTTGTGACTGCGGGATTGCAGTTCGTCGAGCAACTTTTTGCGCTCCAGCGCGTAACGAAGCGAGCGCTCCAGCAGATATCCGTCGAGTCGCCCCTTGAGCAGATAGTCCACCGCCCCGGCATTCCTCGCTGCCGCGTCCGTGTCTTGGTCGGCCTGTCCGCTGAGCATCAGCGTCGGGCCGTTGAAACCCAGTTCCGCAGCTTCTCGCAACACCTCCAGTCCACAATGCTCGCCCAGCTGCGTGTCCAGCAGCATGATGTGGTAGTCGCCAGTGGCGAGCAGCGATTTCGCCTGGTCATAACTGTGCGCCCAATCGACATGACAGCGCAGGTGCTCGAGGCCAGCAAGCAGATCGGTCGTCAGCAGATAATCGTCCTCGTCGTCCTCGACGAGCAGAACACGTAAGCATCGTTCATCGTGCATGCAGGCGGCCGATTGTGCGCAGGCGCGGGAGTTAGTGGAATAGCGGCGGAAATGGCTGCTTCTTGAGTGTCGCGGGATGTCACGGTGCCGGGGTCAACCCTGGCCAGGAGAGGTTCACTGCTTTCGTGCTTACTCGGCGCTGGTGGCCACACGGTCGCCGTGGTCGAACCTCGCGCGCTGGTAGGCCTGATCCGCGACTACCCACAAAGCCTGGCCGTCCATGTCGAAATGCCCGCTGTTGGTCGCGACGCCAACGCTGATGGACAACAGGCGCGGCGCATCTATGGGATGCTGCAGACCGAGCTGTCGTACCGAGTGCACTATGTTATTCGCCATGCGCCACACCTCTCCTGAATCGGTTGCCGGCAATATCATGCCGAATTCGTTCCAGCCCAGGCGCGCGGTGAACATACCGATGCGCTGTATGGTGCGGGTAATGTTTTCCACCACTATCTGCACGCAGGTGCTGGATACCGCGGGGCCCAGCCTGGCACCGACGCGCTCGAAGTCGTCGATACCGGTGATTATCAGCGACAGGGGGCGGCCGTTTTGGGCGGCTTCCCGGGTCGATTCCTGGAGACGGGTGTCGAATGCCTGCCGGTCATACAGACCGGTAGTGCGATCCACGTTCTGTGGCTCATCACGGTGTGTGGCTCTGTGTTGTACTGCAGGCCGCATAACGGGGCGTTCTCTGATGCAACACCCGAAATAGCGGCGCGCGACGGACAGCCTTTAGCGTTTCCGGTCCGGTGAGAGATTACTGGCAGAAACTGGAAACCAGGCGGTTGCCGCCGGCGGAAACGGCGTCTTCCAGGCGTTGCGATGCGTGATCGTGCAGTTCGTGGAAACGATCGCAGCTGCGGCTGTTGGTGGCCGTCGCCGCGGCGCTCAGGACACAGGATCGCTGTGTATCTGTGGAGTCACGCAAAACGCTCAACAGCCGCACGGCGAATTTGTGTGCACCGAATTCGCGTGCGCCGGGCAGCAGCACACCGAACCGCGAGCGGCTGAGCCGGCCCGTGGTATCGTGGACGCGCGCGTTCTCCGACAGCTGCGATGCGATGGTCTGCAGCATTTGTTTTGCCTGGGACATTCCGTCCCTGGTCGCTATGGCTTCGAGATTCTCCAGGCGGAATACCACCAGACCCAGATCATCGTTGTGGCGTTGCGCCATGGAGAAAGCCTTTTCCCCCTGGTACTCGAACAGGCGCCGGTTGGCGATGCCGGTAATCGGATCCAGGCCGATAATCGCCTCGCGATAGTTGCTCTTGCTGGCAGGACGCTGATGTCGCTGAGTGTCCGAGTCCATGGGTCTCCAGCCTACCCCTTTACACGACTAAATGCATGTTTTTGCGTGAAAAGCCAGTGTGCTGCCCCATAAATAACATGTAATTCTGCGCGTCGCCAAGGGTCAGCTGCAAGGTACGCGTGCCAAGGCACAGCCCGGCCTATGGCTCAAGCGCGTGACGCCGCAGATGGCCCTTATGTAGAGGGACGTACGGTATGCAGATATTGCAGGAGCAACTATCTGTGGCGGCGCGCCCAACTGATTGATTTGTAACGACGGGAGCGTGTGTCGCGGGCCATGACAGCGTTGCGCCGCTTGGCGATAGCGACGGCTATCACTTTCACGACGACGCCTTGTCCTGACCCGCGACACGCGCTCAGAATTGCACGTTATCTATGGGACAGCACACTGGTTGCACGGAAGCGTAAAGTTTTTCCCGATCCGGCCTGGATGCGGAGTCAGACAAGCCCGCCGGGACCCAGATCGATATCCGCAAAGTGTGCCGAGCGGGTGCCCGGGATCGGCTGATTGGCGAATGCGTGATAAGTGAAAACCAGCGACAGCTTGGTCTGTTCGCTGAGATTCTGGCCGGCGTAGTGAAATACCCGGGAATGGAAAAACAAAGTGTCGCCCGCTGCCAGTTCAACGTTTCGCGCGGTGTCGATCAGTTCGCGGTTGTCCGCCAGATCGGTACGCAGAAACAACTCGGCGTCCAGCCGGCCACGATCGATCTCCAGACGATGGCTGCCCGCAATAATGCGCAGACAGCCATTGACGGTTGTTTCTGAGCCAAGCGCCAGCCACACACTGATCAGGTCCGGCTTGTCGAACGACCAGTAGCGTATGTCCTGGTGCCAGTGCGTGGCGCTGCTGTAGCCCGGATGTTTCGTCATTACGCAGTTGTGGTGGTTCTGCGAAAGTGCAATACGCTCGCTGCCGAGCAGTACGCAAACCGTCGCAGTGATCGCCGGTGCGGTTGCCCATTCGCGATACACCGGGTCGCGGCTGTAGGCGTGGAGCAGCCGGCGTGGCGTGTCGCCGCCGGTGTCGGTGCGCGATTGTGGTGCACCAGGGTAGTTCACGTCCGCTTCATACTCCAGCGGCGCCAGTGGTGTCGCCAGCGCGGCTGTCGAGACTGCGGCGAGGTGCTCGAGTTGCCGTGCGTCCGCGAGTTCCCGCATTACCAGAAATCCGTCGCGCGCAAACTGCCTGAGTTGCGTCTCACTCAGCGTGTGCGGATTGCGCGATGCGGCGTTGCTCATGGCCTGGTTTGCTGTCCCGTGATTACCGTGTGATTCTGCGCCTCGTCAAGGGTCAGCCGCAAGGCGCGGGTGCAAAGGGACCGCGCGATTATGCGGGGGGCGGGACCATACCGGCCGCGCGAGTCGTTGCCCGCCACTCCGGCAATCCGCGCTCGTCCAGTGGTATACAACGCGTTTTGTTAACCGGTTCGCCCACGCGGGTCACGCTAATCTGAACGCAGCCGGTGCCAAGCTTGCGCATGAGATGCTGGCGGTTCAGGCCGTATTATCTGCGCTCGACGGGCGACCCACGCGCCGTCAATCGGTGGTTTCGGCAGCGGCCCAAGTTATGATAGTCGGCCATGGTTTACACAATGCACAACGGCGCCGGTGATGAGGCGCAAATGGCCGCTGCTTCGCTTCGCCGCCTGCTCTGGTATGCGTTTACGGTGTTCATCAGTTCCGCATGCCTGCTGGTGCTCGAAATCGTCGCCGGGCGGCTGCTGGCACCTTATGTAGGGGTGTCGCTCTATACCTGGACGGCAATCATCGGCGTGATCCTCGCGGGTTTGTCGCTGGGCAACTGGTTAGGCGGTGTATGGGCTGACCGGGGCGGTGGCGAGTACGCCGTCGGCTGCACGTTGCTGGCGGCCGGGGTCGCGAGCCTGGGCATTCTGCTGTTACTCACCTGGATAGCGCCGCTGGTGAATGATCAACGTTTTGGCCTGCTCGGGGCGAGCTTCATCTTGGTGCTGACGTTGTTTTTCCTGCCCGCGGTATTGCTAGGCGTGATCACGCCGATGCTGACGACGCTGGCGCTGCAGCTGCGGCTGCGTACCGGACGGGTGGTCGGCACTCTGCACGCGCTGGCGGCCCTTGGCAGTATCTGCGGCACGTTCCTCACCGGTTACCTGCTAATTCAGTATCTGGGTACGCGCGTCGTCGTGTGCGGTACTGCGCTGACATTGATCGGTCTGGGGCTGCCGTTCCTGCGCGGTCGGTTGCGTGGCAGTATCGCGCTGCTCATCATCGGATTGATTCCACTGCTGTGGTTCGGCTGGGAGCGCGGCGGATTCAGAAATCCATGCCAGCGCGAGAGCAGCTACTTCTGTATCCGTGTGGTCGACAGTTCCGACGAGGCGCCCTACGGAGAAGCGCGTTCACTGATTTTAGATCATCTGCTGCACGGCACCAACCATCAGCAGGACCCGCGCTTGCTGATCGCACCCTATGTGCATTTACTCGACGAGTTGTTGAACGATGCTTTGCGGCGTGAGCAAATCAATAACCCCCGCGTATTTTTCGGCGGCGGCGGTGCGTACACGCAACCGCGCGCAGTGATCGCGCGCTATCCCGGTGCCGAGGTAGTAGTCGCGGAAATCGATCCGGTGGTCACCGAGGTGGCGCGGGAGAGTCTGTTTTTGCGTACTGACCAGCTGCGCGTGCAGCATACCGATGCGCGACTGGCGCTTGCGCGTTTCGCCGACAAACACTTCGACGCCGTGGTTACTGATGTGTTCAAGGACGTCGCCGTACCTCACCATCTGGTAACCGAAGAGTACGCGAGACTGGTGCACGATCGCCTGCGTCGCGGCGGTTTGTACGTGCTCAATGTCGTCGATCTGTTTCCGGATGCACGGTTTGCCAAGAGCCTGATGAAAACCCTGAACAGGGTATTCAGGCACGTGCATGCATTTTTGCACGAACTGCCGGAGCAGCCACAGCGCGTTACCCTGGTGATCACCGCGAGCGATGAGTTCCTACCCGGGGAAATAATCAATTCGCGCAGTGGTTTGCGCCGCCGTTGGTTTCGCATAACCGAACCATTGCTGGCAACTGGCACGCCACTGGCTTCGCTGCCGGTGCTGCGCGACGACCATGCGCCGGTGGAGCGCCTGATCAGCGCGCTGTTGGTGGGCCACGCGGGCCGATGAAGCCACGTTTGCGCGAAATCGCGTTGCGCGAGAAGAAACCGCGCTCGTCCGACTGGCCATCGGATGCCCACATACCTGACTTTCTCATCGGTCCGCCAAAACCCGCCGCGGTACTGGTGCCGCTGGCGTGGTTCGAGGATGCCTGGCACGTGGTCTACATCCGCCGCGCGATCAGCGATCGCGATCACCACAGCGGGCAGGTGGCGTTCCCGGGCGGGCGCGTCGAGGCGCAGGACAAAACGTCGGAAAACGCGGCCCTGCGCGAAGCGCACGAAGAGATCGGTTTACAACCGCGTTCGGCCTGCGTGCTGGGGCGATTGCCGGCCTATCATACGATCACCAATTACCGGGTCGTGCCCGTGGTAGCGACCATCGACTGGCCGTACGTGTTTGATCTGGCCGAGGATGAGGTCGGTCGCGTGTTCACCATACCGCTTGACTGGCTGGCCGACACCAGCAACTACGAGGTGCGGCCGCGTGACAAGGTGATTCCCGGCAAACCCGTGACGGTGGTTTACTACCGGCACTACGATGGCGAACTCCTGTGGGGCGCAACCGCGCGCATCACGCTCAGTCTGCTCGATGCGCTGGTTTTCGATACCGATTGAGTGCTGGTTTTAATCACGCATTTTCCGTTACCAGGACGACCTTGTTGCGTCCTTGCGATTTGGCGCTGTAAAGTGCGCCGTCCGCGCGGTTGATCATGGACTCCAGAGAGTCTTCGAGTGTCATGCATACGCCGATGGAAACTGTGACATGTACTGTCCGCTCGTCGGCCGAAATATCCAACGCATCGATTTCCTGACGTACCCGTTCGAAAACGTTGGCGGCACCTGCCTCGTCCAGACCGGTGGCCAGCACACAAAACTCCTCACCTCCCACTCGTGCCACGAGATCGGACTGACGGAGGCACTCGGCCAATGTCGAGGCGATCGCTTTCAACACCACGTCACCTACATGATGGCCGTGTTTGTCATTGATGCTCTTGAAGTGATCCGCGTCTATCATCGCCGCGGCCAGAGTGAGATTTCCGCGTTTGGCATTTTCGTGCAGCCGCGAACCGGCCTCGAACAGGTAGCGGCGATTGTAGGCGCGGGTAAGGTAGTCTCTCGTTGCCCATTCTTCGATCAATCGAATATGTTCGATCGTTTCTATGCAATGGGTTACACGACAATAGAACTCTTCCACCACCACCGGCTTGGTGACAAAATCGTTGGCGCCGCTTCTGAGTATTCTGGCTGGAAGTTTTTCGTCGTCGACCTGCGAAAGTCCCAGTACCGCAAGTTCGCTGCGATTGTAGCGTTGGCGGATGACGTTGATTAATTGCAGTCCGTTAATGCCGGGCATGTTGTAGTCGACGATCACCAAACGGATATCGTTGTTCTCATCCAGGGTCGCCAGTGCCTGGTCCGCGTTGGCGGCATCCAGTGTCTGGTACTGATGCATGCGCAAAAGGTTTCGCAGGTAATAACGGTAGGAAATGGAATCGTCAACGATCAATATTTTGACAAAGCGGTTGTTGTAGACGCGGTGGATGGCGTTGGTCGCGTATTCCATTTCGCCCGTGCCTGATTTGACGACAAATTCGACCACGTTTTTGTCGACTACCGCCTCGTGTTGCGCATCACCGTGTGAAGCCGTCAGTACGATAACGGGAATGTTATAGCCGAGCACATAGTCCACCGCCTCGCCACTGGGAGCATCCGGCAATACCGTGTCCAGCGCCGCCACATAAAAACGCTCAGGGCGGTCTTCCAGCAGTTTCTTCAGGGTCTTGAAATCGTGCGCCAGTTCGGTTTCGGTGCCGACCGCGAGACGTACGTATGAGCCGAGCAGCGTCGCGACGCTTTTGCTCGCATCGACGATGAGCGCGGTTGATCGCGGGGTGCTCAATAGCGGTAAATTTCGTTCAGTGATTCCAAGAACGGCGTGCGTGCGATTGTCCACTTGTCCTGCAGGTTCAACAGCGTACCTTCACGGTGCCAGCGGAAGGCGATGCCGGTGAGGAGCGCACTGAACAAAGGGTCCCCTATGCGTGTCGCCATCGCCCACGGTTGTTCGTCAATCGGTTGCAACGGCATCTCGTAGTCCCGCCAGCGCTTTTCGCTGCGCAGCAACGTGACGATCGCCGAATCCGCGAATGCGAAAGCCCGGCAACCGCCCGAAGTGAGCGCGCCGTGCGCCTCGCCCGCCGACTTGTAGGTAACGAGCTCAACGCCGTAGTCGCCAGCCAGGCGCAGATTCTGCCCGGCGCCTTGAATGCTGCAGACCGGCACGCCCGCCAGAGCGGCCCAACTCGTCAGGCGTTCCGATTTGCGGGCCAGGACGTTGATTCCCGAAGCGTAGTAAGGCGGCGATATCAATTCGACCACACGGGCTATTTGCGAGTTGTAAGCCAGGCCGGCGAGCACGACATCCACCTCGTTCTTGACCAGCACATCGATGCGATCGATGATCTCCACCGGTACCAGGCGCAACTTCACGCCGATCGTGTCAGCGATCTCGGCTGCTAGATCAGGTTCCAGCCCCAACCGCTTCCCGTCGTGATCGCGGAAACTGTACGGCGGGGTATCCTGCAGGACGCCAACCCGCAGCACGCCGTTAGTGCGGATGTCAAGCAACATGTCGCCACTGGCCGCGGAGCTGGCAAACAAAACGGCAAGCGCGGGCAGTAAGGCGCAAAGCCGGGGCAGCCGCACGTTTCAGCCTGCCAGTAGAACCAGCGCTGCACCGCTGACCAGCATCACCGACCACCACAGCGGCTGATAGAGCGGCTGGCGGCGAAAGCGTCCTCGATGCATCGCCAGCCCCAGTACCTGCTGTATGCATGCAGCCAGCACGGCAAGTAACACTGCGACATGGACAGGTGCCTGGAGGCTGTCCCACAGGGCCTTCGCAGCAAACAGTGACAAGGCCAGGAACAGTAACAGGCACAGGAAAACGATCAGGCGGGCGGTGAGTTGCACGCGTTTGGCCCGCGTACGCGACGCATCGCGGAGGCGGTTCAGTTCTTCCTGTAAAGCATCGGCACTCAATTTTTGATTAGACATCTTTATACAGGGCTCGATCTTTACCCGGCTGATACGGCGCAGCGAATGCCTGCGCCGAACGCCCGCTGTCATGCAACATGCACCGTGAATACTAGCGCGCACCGTCGATGCGCACAAATCGCCGTGTTACCGCCACCGCCGCCGCACCTGGATATCGCTTGGCGACCATTTCGCTCAAGCCCCGTGACAGCGCTCGTTTTTCCGTGACGATTCGGGCAGAATGCCCGCCTTTATCGACGCCAAGGCCCTGTGGTGGACGGCTGTGTACGATCTGTATAACCGGCGCTTGGCGGCATTCCAGCAGGACGCATATGCGCGACTCCTGACCCAGGGACTGATCGGTCTGGAGAAAGAGAATCTGCGGGTTGCGGCAAACGGCACCATAGCGCAAACGCCGCATCCCCGGGCGCTGGGTTCCGCGCTCACCCACCCGAACGTTACCACCGACTATTCCGAGGCGCTCATCGAGTTGATTACCGCCCCCAGCAGCGAGGTCGCCGTGCTGCTGGCGCAACTGGACGAAATCATGCGCGTGGTATACGCGGCGCTGGACGAAGAAATTCTGTGGTCGACCAGCATGCCATGCGTCGTGGAGGGTGAAACCTCGATACCGATTGCCTGGTACGGTACCTCCAATTCCGGTCTCATGAAGCGCGTGTACCGCCAGGGGCTGGCCTACCGCTACGGCAAGACCATGCAAATTATCGCGGGCGTGCATTTCAACTATTCGTTTGCGCAGGAGCTATGGCCTAGCTTTACGGACATCGCCGGTGGCGATGCGCGTCACGCTTCGAAGTCCGAGAGCTACATGTCGCTGACCAGAAATCTGCTGCGGCTGGGTTGGCTGGTCCCGTACCTTTTCGGTTCTTCTCCGGCGGTCTGCAGGTCATTTTTCCCGAATGGGCAAAGCGATCTCGAAGCATTCAACGGGACGACTTTCTATGCTCCCTTCGCGACGTCATTGCGGCTCAGTGATATCGGCTACCAGAACAACCGCGAGTCCGAACTGGGTATCAATATCGACTACGGCTCGTTACCGGACTATATCGAGAGCATGACCGAGGCGATCAGCCAGCCGCATAGCGAATACCAGCGCATCGGCGTGAAAGTCGGCGGTGAGTACCGGCAACTGAATGCCAACCGGCTGCAGATCGAGAACGAGTACTACAGCACCGTTCGCGTCAAAGAGATCGCGCAGCGACTGGAGAAGCCCACGACTGCGCTGGCGTTGCGGGGCGTTCGTTATGTCGAACTGCGTTCCCTGGATGTCTCACCGTTCGATCCGTTGGGCGTGTGCGAGTCGCAGTTGCGATTTCTCGAGCTGCTGATGACTTTTTGCCTGTTACACGACAGCCCGCCGCTGAGCAGCGACGAGCGTCGTGAAATCAGCTACAACCTGCAACAAACCGCGGTGCAGGGCCGCGATCCCGATCTGACCCTGTGCCGGGGTGGAACAGCGATCAAGCTTCGCGCGTGGGCCGGCGAGCTGTTGCAACAGCTGCGAGGTGTGGCGGAGATAATGGACGGAGCGTCTGGCGCTGACGACTATGCGCGAACCTTGACTGAACAACTTGAGAGGGTGCACGACAGTGATGCCACGCCCTCGGCGCGTGTGCTGCAGGAGATGCGTGATAACAAGGAAAGCTTTTTCGAGTTCGCGATGCGCTGGTCCTATCGACACCAGCGCGCTCTGGCGGAGCATCCCATCACCGCCGGGCAGGCGGCGGAATACCAGCGCAGGGCGGAGCAGTCGCTGGCCGAGCAGGCAGCGATGGAGGCGGCCGACGATGTCGATTTCGACACGTTTCTCAAGGAGTACTTCGCGAGTCAGTGAGCGCGCGCTCTACCCAGACCGAGGTATCGTGAAAGACTGCGCCGCCCAGCGGTGCACCGGGTTCGGCACTCACCAGCGCATTTACGCCGACGCCATCCAGGAAGTCTCCGTTCGGCCAGATACTTTCGATGATCAGCGTTTTGGGTTGCAGCCCATCAAACGCTTCCACGTGCACGCGGATGGTCGTGCGTTGATTGCCGATGCTCACGAGATCACCCGATTGAACACCGAGTTCGGCACAATCGCTGGGATGAATCTTGGCAACAGGCCGCGTTTCGCGTGTACGCGACGTCGGCGCTTCGGTGAAACTGGTGTTGAGGAACTGGCGCGCCGGCGCGGTAACCAGACGGAACGGCCGTTCTGACGTGGCGTTGTCTGTCACGGCGTAGTGATCAGGCAGTGCCGGTAAACCGTGCACGTCGTGCCCCACGCGCGACCAATCCGGCTTGAAATGAAATTTTCCGTCGGGTGTGGCGAAACCGTTCAAAAAATGTGCCCTCTCGAAAGGCAGTGCACAATCCAGCCAGTGCTGCGCGGCCAGCTCTGCGGCGTCGGATCTGCCGGATTGTTTCAGCGTCGCATCGATCAGCTGCCATTCACTCATCTCGAATCCCGGGTGCTGCGCGCCAAGGCGTTTTGCAAGCGCACAGATCACCTGGTGATTGCTGCGACTCTCGCCAACCGGCTCGATCACCTGCCTCGCCAGCTGCAGATGAGTATGCCCGCCGGCCGTGTACAGGTCGTCGTGCTCGAGAAAGGTTGTGGCCGGTAACACGATGTCCGCCATGCTCGCAGTTTCGGTGAGGAACTGCTCGTGGACGCAGGTAAACAAATCCTGGCGCTGCAGACCCTGGCGGACTTTCAGCGACTCCGGGGCGACAACTGCCGGATTGGTATTCTGCACAAACAGCGCTTTCACCGGTGGGCCGTCACCGAGGTCGCGTGTATCGCCGCACAGGATCGGACCGATGCGCGACTGATCGAGCAGACGTACGCTTTTATCCAGTGCATCCAGACCCATTATCAACGACATGTCCAGCCGGTAGATGCCGTTGTTGCTGTACAGCGCACCGCCGCCCGGATACTGCCACGCGCCGGTGACTGCCGGCAGGCAGGTGACGGCATGCATGTTCACCGCGCCGTTACGCGAGCGCGTGAAACCGTAACCGGTGCGTATGAAACTCCTTTTTGTGCAGCCGTAAAGCCGGGCGAACTCGATAATCTGCGCGGCGGGCACACCGCAAATGCTTTCCGCCCATTGCGGTGTGCGACTGTGCAGGTGAGCTTCCAGCTCGCCAGGCGCATCGGTATAGCGCTCCAGGTAGTTCCGATCGGCGAAACCTTCCGCAAACAGCACGTGCATGGTGGCACACGCCAGGGCGCCGTCCGTGCCCGGTTTCGGCATCAGATGCAGGTCCGATTTTTCGGCGGTGGCGGTGCGATATGGATCCACCACAACAAATCTGGTCCCGCGTTCGCGGCGCGCGCGGCTGACGTGATGCATGACATTGACTTGGGTGTGCACGGGATTACCGCCCCACATCACGATCAGATCGGACTCGCTCAGCTCGCGCGGATCGAGACCGCGTTTTTCCCCGATGCCGGCCAGCCAGCCGGCATCTGCCAGGGTTATGCAGATAGTCGAGTGCTGGCGTGAATATTTCATCACGTGACGCAGCCGCTCGATGCCATCGCGCTGAACGAGACCCATGGTGCCGGCATAGAAGTACGGCCACACGCTTTCGGGGCCGTATTCCGCGGCCGCGGCGCTCAGACGCTCCGCAACTTCGTCCAGCGCTTCGTCCCAGCCGATCGGTGCAAAAGCTTCGTGCCCGGCGCCTTTCTCACCGATGCGTCGCAACGGACGGGTGAGGCGGGCCGGATGGTGTACGCGCTCCGCGTAGTTAGCGACCTTCGCACAGATCACGCCACTGGTATAGGAGTTGCCCTTCGCCCCGTAGACCCGGCCGATGGTTCGTGCGTCGAGTTTTTCAACCTCCAGCGCGCAGGTGCTGGGGCAATCGTGGGGGCAGGTCGAATGCCGGCGTGCGGGAGGAGAATGATTCATAGGGGTGTCGGGCGATGGCCGAATGGCAGACGCAGGACCAGCCGCCTGGTGTTGGTAGCTATCATCATAACTGGCGGGGAGTATATCAGCGGGCTGGCCTGCCGGATGCCATTTAGGTATGTTGTTCCGACTATCGTCATGTGCAGCGTCTGACTTTCGGAGTGCCGTACAGCGGCAGCCGCATGGCCTCGATTTATCGTTGTGGAGAACTGACCAGTGGAGGGTGTTGCGGGACTGCGGTTGCGTCCTCAGGCGAGCGGCGATCAGCCAGTCCTGCTGCAATTGTTCGCGCAGTCCCGGGCCGCGGAGTTTGCGGCGCTGGGATGGCCGCCGCAGCAGCTGGAATCGTTCCTTTATGCGCAATTCAAGGCTCAGTCGCTGGACTATGCGCGGCGGTTTCCGGGCGCGCGTTTTGATGTGATCGAAATCCGCGCGCAAACGGTGGGCAGGTTCTACGTCGCCAAGCGCGACAACGCTTACGTGATTATCGACATCACCGTCGCGCCGGCGTGGCGAGACAGGGGAATCGCCACGCGCCTGATTAGCGATCTGCAGCACGAAGCCGATGGTCACGGCAGCGAGATCGGATTGCACGTCGGTGCCGACAATCCCGCTCGCAGATTGTACGCGCGGCTGGGGTTTTCGATCATCGCGGCACACGACCTGGAGGTGGAGATGCGATGGATCCCGCTTCCGGATGCCGGCTAACGAAACGTTAATGGTGCGGCGCGGAACCACGCGGCACCGCTGGTGGTCACTGCACTCGAGCGGCGCAGCCGCACAGTCGGTGCATTGTTGCACGTGATGCGATGGTCAAACGCGGTGAAAGTTGTTAATTTGCCGCCGTCCGATCGCCCCGATGGCGGCACTGATTCTCAACCTGAAGGAGCGACTATGGCGATTAGCATGAGATTCTTCAGTCTGGTGGCGCTGTTGCTGTGGGCATTTCCCCTCGCTCATGCACAGAATGTCGTCAAGTCCTGGTCCATGGCCGAATTCGGCACGCCGTTATACAAGCGGGATATCGCTCACTGGCCGTATGCGAATCCGGCGGCTCCCAAGGGTGGCGAAATCGTGCTCGGCGCATTCGGGTCGTTCGACAGTCTCAATACTTATATTCTCAAGGGCGAGTGGCCGCGCAGCATCGGGCTGACCGGTGACAGCCTGATGTCCGGCTCGGGCGACGAATTGGCGAGCGCATACGGCGTGATCGCCGAATCGGTCGAATATCCGCAGGACAAGAGCTGGATAATCTTCAACTTGCGGCCCGATGCGCACTACGAAGACGGAGTACAGATCACCGCCGGCGATTTCGCATTCGGGTTCGAAACGATACGTAAGCATGGACGACCGTTTCTGCGTTCCTTCTATGCCGACGTCGAAGGGGTCGAAGCACTGGATGATCGGCGCCTGAAATTCACCATGAAGACGCGTAATAACATGAAACCGCTGATGAACGTGGCCGGATTGTCGCCGTTGCCGCGGCATCACTGGGAAACCCGCGACATAACCAAAACGACGTTGGAGCCGGAGCCGTCCAGTGGCGCTTATCGAATAACATCAGTCGACGCGGGACGCTCCATCACCTACGAGCTCGTCGACAACTACTGGGGTAAAGATCTGGCGATAAATCGCGGGCTCAACAACATTCAACGCATTCGCTTCGAGTACTACCGTGACGACGGTGTGATGTTCGAGGCGTTTAAATCCGGCGCCATCGATTTTCGTCAGGAAAACAGCTCCAAGCGCTGGGCAACGGGTTACGAAAATTCCCCGGCGGTAAAAAAGCAACAAATCGTGCGCCGCAGGGTGCCCAATGAGACACCGCAGGGCATTCAGGCGTTCTTCTTCAACCTGCGGCGCGCCCCGTTCGATGACAAACGCGTGCGTGAAGCCATCGCCCTGTTGTTCGATTTCGAAGCCGTTCAGCGCACCGTGCTGTACGGGGAGTATCAGCGCACCGCCAGCTATTTCCCGAACTCCGATTTCGGTGCGTCCGGGACGCCTGCGGGCGCCGAGTTGCAGCTCCTGGAACCGTTTCGCGAGCAACTGCCCGCTGCGTTGTTTGCGGAGACTTTCACACCGCCGAAGACAGATGGCAGCGGACGCATCCGGCGCCAGCTGCGCAAAGCGCTGGAGCTGTTCAAGGCGGCCGGCTGGAGTTCACAGGGCGGGAAGTTGACCAAGGGCGGCAAGCAGATGGCGTTCGAGTTCCTGCTGGTATCGCCTACCATGGAGCGTCTGGTTGCGCCGTTCGTGCAGAATCTCAAGCGCACGGGTATCGCGGCAACTATCCGTATCGTCGATTCATCGCAGTACGAGGTGCGGGTCGACGATTTCGATTTTGACGTGATATCAGTGCGGCTGAACTTCTTTCCACCGCCCGGGCCGGAGTTGCGTTCTTACTACGGTTCGGCGGCAGCCGAGGTCCGCGGTTCGGCGAACATGGCGGGAATAAAGAACCCGGTGATCGATGCGCTTATCGAAAAAATCATCAATGCCGAAGATCTGGAATCGCTGAAGCATGCCTCGCGCGCCTTGGATCGTGTGCTGTTGTGGAATCATTACGTCATTCCACAATTTTTCATCGACAACGACCGCATCGTTCACTGGGACAAGTTCGGCTATCCGGACCGCAAGCCCAGGTATTCGGTGGGATTTCCCAGCACCTGGTGGATCGACGAGGAGCGCGCCGCAAAGCTGACTTTGCAGCGCAAATAGCTGCGCGCTGAAACCCGCCGATGCTGGCCTACACCTTTCGCCGCATACTGCTGATCGCCCCGACACTGCTCGGGATCATGATCATCAATTTTCTGGTCGTGCAACTGGCGCCCGGCGGCCCCGTGGAGCAGCTGCTGGCCGAGATGAGCGGCCAGGCGGTCGAGGCGACGGCACGTATCGCGGGTGAGAGCGGCGATTTTCAGGGCGGCAGTGACGCTGCCGGCGAAAGCACGTCCGACAGCAAATACCGTGGCGCGCAAGGTCTGGATCCAGCCATTATCGAGGAGATCGAACGCGATTTTGGTTTCGATAAACCGTTGCACGAGCGGTTCCTGTCCATGATGTGGAACTACCTGCGATTCGATTTCGGCACCAGCTACTTTCGCGACGAGGCCGTCATCGATCTGGTGCTCGACAAGATGCCGGTGTCTATCTCGCTGGGATTGTGGACTACCGTGCTGGTGTACCTGATCTCCATCCCGCTGGGCATTCGCAAAGCCGTGCGGGACGGATCGCGATTCGATGTATGGACCAGTGGCGTGGTGGTCGTCGGCTATGCGATCCCGGGTTTCCTGTTTGCCGTAATGCTGATTATCGTGTTCGCCGGGGGGCGGTTCCTCGATTGGTTCCCCCTGCGCGGTCTGACCTCACCCGGCTGGGAGGACCTGGCCTGGTACCGGCAGGTCGCCGATTACCTTTGGCACATCGCCTTGCCGGTGGTGGCGCTGGTGGTTGGCGGTTTTGCCGGGCTGACGATGCTGACCAAGAACTCGTTTCTCGATCAGATCAATATGCAATACGTGCAAACGGCGCGGGCCAAGGGTCTCAACGAACGGCAGGTCCTGTACGGTCACGTGTTCCGCAACGCCATGCTGATCGTGATTGCCGGTTTCCCCAGTGCCTTTATCGGCATCCTGTTTACCGGTTCGCTTTTCATCGAGGT
>JAOTYY010000187.1 GCA_029861595.1 Gammaproteobacteria bacterium | reverse complement strand
TCACTTGCGCGCTGAACGTAATGCGGCCGCATTCCTCAACACAGGCACCTTAGCAGCCAGTTCTGCGTCGTATTGAGATCGCTATCGGTCGCTCGAGTCCCATTCGATTCGGCATGTGCCGCGTGCCAAGGCGGTCGGCTATTGTCCGCAACGGACAGAATTCTTTCTTGGGAGATGGCAGCAACGCCGAGATACTATTGAAAAACTATGCAGCGGAAAATGAAACCTGCGCGACAGTGCTCTACTTTTTTGGGGGAGACGTCGCCGAGTCTTGCAACAGAATCCCGACAAAACAGACCGCTTCGAGAAGCGAGGAATCACACCTGTGCTGTGTTGCACAACACATAGATCGGCCAGAGGACCAAAATCCCTGGAGCGGCACCTGCATTTCCAGGCTTCCTCACTAACCAAGGATTGATCCGCTCCTGCGCGCCGCATCGGTACGCTCGCGCTCGTGGCGCTAACCACTCGGCACTTCTCTCCTTATCATCGGCACGATAGGTTCCCACAAAGCCTGGAGCAGTGTCACGCCACCTACGCACCGGGCACCACCCCCAGTCAGCAGCCACCCGCCTTCATCGGCGACTTTTCCCCGGCGCTCACCACCACGACTCTTAACCGCAACAGCTCAAAGCGGTATGAAGCCTCCTTCTGCAGGGCGGCTCAGGAGGTGCTGCATCCGGCCGGTGCGGGCATCGGCAAGCTACTCTACAACTTTGTCAAACTTCAGATCGTTCAGCCAGGATTCGAAAGAGACTTCCACCTTGAGCTGGTCTCCGTCGCAAGCGAGCGTGCATCCGTCCAGTTTCTGTAAATGCTGACGCTGCGGTATCCCAACCGGAAAACTACCGATTGTGGTTTTGAGGACAGCGCACGCGTTGGCGCTATTCGGCAAGTCTTCGCGATCAACTACGCTCGCCGTCCAACCAGGATCGGATTGCAAGCCGTGCATCCCCCACACGAAAACCAGCATATCTCTTTTGGCATCCAAGAATTTGGACAGATGTTCCCGGGCACTGCGGCGCACGGTAATCTGGATGTGCGGTTCAATCCGCAGAGGTTGAGATTCATAAGCCACGGTGGTCACCTTCCAATAACTTTGTTAGCGGGCCGTCACAAAGACGGTTTCAGAGATAAACCACTCCTTTAGTCTGTTTTTCCGGGCATCGAATTAATATTGATGGAGTACCTAGTGCAAGCAGTTACGCGCGACTCCTCCACTCGTGAAGAGTGTTCTACTGAGAGTTCCATGTCTCAGGTCGTAGAATGAATGTCTAAACTATTTCTGAGAACTTGATCCGAAAAATAGACATATCAACCTCCACGCGCTACGGCTCGGAGTAGGTAAAGACCGGGTGCAGAGGGGGTAACCATTTTGAGCTGTACATTTGCCCCCGATAACCGACGGAGTTCCCTGCCGTCGGGATGGCAGGGACGCCACTTTACGGACTTCCCGGCAGGGCGGAAATCACAGCCTATACCGATCGTCCAACCGAAGACCGGGCCGGCCGACATTAACGGCGGAATGGGCCTGGGCCTGATATGTAATCAAGTCACCGGTGTTCAGATCCCTATGGGGACAAAGGTGGCAGACAGATAACGTTCTTATCGAATGACTGCGGCACTCACTGATGTGCGAGGACTCCAACCGGCACGTCGCCGTACAGCCGAAACCAGCAGCAATAATCCGCATAGAACGAGCCCAAACGCACTCCCGTCACTGCGCCCGAGGCCAGGCTCGTCCACGACTTCCTCGACGACAGTCGGGACGGCGTCCAGACTGTTGCGGACGTCGTTGAACACCAACACCAGCGTTTCGCGACAGACCGTGCGGTCGCATGCGATCCACCACCTAGACGGCCAAGCTCGCTGCAGGTTCCAGAACACGTTCTGATCGGTCGGTTCATCCGGTGCATTGAGTGTCACGTCGCGAAACGCAGCTTCGTCCCCTTTCTCGACCTGTTCACGCCAGGCGCGCAATCGCGCGTCCGGGACTGCTTTGCGTTGACAGCGCAGCGCGCGCCAGTTTGGTAGCGAAGGAACAAGCGTGGGACGCAATGTTCCGTTGTTGGCCAGTGGAATGGGCTCGGAAACGCTCGCGACCACGCTGCAGCTCTGCAATTCGACCGGTTCGCGGCTTACACCTTCTAGTGCGAAAACAACGCTGGCGGAAACCAGCACCGGGGCGGACCCCAGCAGAACGGCGCAGAACCCGATGATCCATTTATATATGGACATGACGGCGCCGCTCAAGCAAGTTCCATAAATTCGAATACGATCGTGATTTTCTCCACGCACACGTTACCGACTGAGCACTCGATGCCGTAGGCGGACGGTCAGGCCTCGAAAATGTTGAAGCGGAACACTTCCTGGCCACCCTGGTTGAGGTCTCGAAAAATGTACGAAGCACTTCTCCGGTCCACCGTTCCCTGTTCGACCGACCTCCGCCAGTTAGAAAACGCGACATAGGTCGTAGCATCTAGGGGCTTGGTGCAGGTCAATTCAGTCGTGCGAACCAGGCCCGGCTCCTTATTCGGATACAAACTACCGGAGGTGTAGGTTTCCAACACCTCACTGCGCGATTCAAGGCGCGTGCACGACGTGAAACGTGCTGACGCCACGCCACTAATTTCCAACTCGATTGAATACACCGGCGAACCGTTTTGCGCGCGAACGTCGACAACTCCAACGGTCAACAGCAACACCAAGGCGCACGTAATTCCCGAGTACATGTTACGCAGAATGACGAAAGGGTGACCCTTGTCAAGGCGCGTCCTCACATTCACCGGAATCGGCAAAATAGCCTACCCACTATCCGTGCCGCTCTTCCGGCATGCACCGGGTACTGTGTTCTTAGTTGCCCGCTAAGGGGCAGGAAACTCCATGGCCCATCGCGAAGCGTGTCCCTCCTATGACGAAGAGACTCAAAATGGAGAGTCGCCATGACGTGTCTCGCCTGTTGCAAGTGGTTCGGGATTTCAAATAAAACTCGCCCGGTCCGATGTATATAGTTGAAAAACGAGGATTTGCAACCGCGTCAGCTCAGTGCGCCGAAATATCCGTCACTGGGGTTGAAACCGATCCTCAGCGACCTCGGGTATGATGGACAGCGTCAGATATCGCCGGGCTGGTTTCTGTTTGAGCGCGACCGGGTAGTATTGACGAATTGCCGACTCCCGCTGAACGGGCCGCAAACGAATTAACCACGGAGGAAGCTCATGAGGAGTTATCAGGTCACCGATCTGGGCCAGCCGCTGGAGCAAGTCGAGAGCGAAACCCCGGAGCCTGCCGGCAGCCAGGTGCTGCTCAAAACGATCGCGTGCGGCGTTTGCCATTCCGACGTGCACCTCTGGCACGGCGGGTTCGATCTGGGGGGTGGCAAGTTCATGTCTCTGGTCGATCGCGGCATGACCCTGCCCATGGTGATGGGCCATGAACCGATCGGTGAGGTGGTGGCGGTGGGGCCGGACGCGGAGGGTGTCTCGATCGGCGAGACCCGGCTGATTTTTCCCTGGATCGGCTGCGGGAACTGCGCCCGCTGCGACGAGGAGCACGACAACGATTGCACCAGCATGCGCACTATCGGTGTGTTCCGGCCGGGCGGCTACGCTGATCACGTGCTGGCCCCGCATCCCAAGTACCTCATCGATATCAGCGGCATCGATCCGATTTATGGGTGCACACTGGCTTGTGCGGGGGTGACTGCCTACGGCGCCCTTAAAAAGACCTTGCCGCTGGCCGACGACGACAAAGTCGTCATCATCGGTGCCGGCGGGGTGGGGCTCACCGGCGTGGGCATCGCGCCCGGCTTCCTGGAGCGCGAGGTCATCGTCGTGGACATAGAGGACGAGAAGTTACGCACCGCGCGCGAGACTGGTGCGAATCATGCCGTCCACACGATCAATTCGAGCGCGGGCAGCGCAGTGGAAGCGATCCACGACCTGACAGGAGGTGGCGCCGGGGCGGTCGTCGATTTCGTAGGAGCACCACAGACTGCGCAGCTCGGCATGGACGCGATCAGGAAAGGCGGAAAATACGTCGCCGTCGGTCTTTATGGCGGTGAAGTTTCGCTATCCATGCCGCTGCTGCCGCTGCGGCACATGAGTCTGCGCGGTTCGTACGTGGGAAATCTGGCCGAGATGCGTGAGCTTGCTTCGCTCGCCCAGGCGGGAAAGGTCAAAGCGCTTCCGGTTCAGACCCGCCCGATGTCCGAGGTGACCCGGACCCTGCGTGAGCTCGAGTCAGGCGACATCACCGGCCGGGTCGTCGTGGTGCCCTGACCGGAGGCAGGGGCTGGAACCGTGCAGGTCGGGCATTCCAGCGAAAAATGACGATGGCTGGGGGCTAGTGCATCCACTGGCCGCCGTTGATATCGATATTCGCGCCCGTTATGAAGCCGGATTTTTCGTCGGTCAGAAACCTGACCACGTGCGCTATTTCATCCGGCTCGCCCAGGCGTCCAACCGGAATCTGCGCGACGATGCTGTTGCGCACGTCTTCGGGGATCGCCATCACCATTTCGGTGCCGATGTAGCCAGGCGATATGCTGTTCACCGTGACGCCATTTCGGGCACCTTCCTGTGCCAGCGCCATAGTCAGTCCGTGCGCGCCGGCTTTGGCGGCCGAGTAGTTGGCCTGGCCGAATTGCCCCTTCTGCCCGTTCAATGACGAGATATTGATGACCCGGCCCCAGCCGCCTTCCAGCATGCCCTCGAAGACTTGCCGCGTGAGGTTGAACATGCCACCCAGCGAGGCGTCTAAAACGGTCTGCCAGCGCTCCAGCGACATTTTCTTGAACACGCCGTCGCGCGTTATGCCCGCGTTGTTGACCAGTATCTCGACTGTGCCCACCCGCGCTTGCAGGTCCTCGACCATCGCCGCGCAAGCGTCGTAATCCGTGACATCGGCGAAGGCTAGCTCGAAGGCGTACCCGTCGTCGCGTTGCTTTGCCTGCCACTCTTTACACTGCGTCTCCAGCGAGGGCAGGTCGTTCGCCACCACCGTATGACCGGCGTCCGCCAGCGCCCTGCACATGGCCGTACCCAATCCCCCCGTGCCGCCGCTGATGAGGGCCGTTCGTCGGATCATTCGCGTCTTCTCCTAAATGCAAATTTTTCGAAATTCAGCGTTTTTCGCGGCTAAATATCGATTTATAACGTATTTTGCCAACACGAAGATCTGAATTGTGCGGTGCACAATATAGCATGTGCATCGGCACTTGTGAATTACCCCGATAAGTCTCGCCAGGCGCCCTGCGTCAGCACTTCAAGTGGCTGGAATTCCGCCTTGTACGACATTTTGTCGCATTGCGAAATCCAGTAACCGAGATACACGTAGGCGAGTTTCAGCCGGCGCGCTTCGTCGATCAGCCAGAGCACCGCAAACTTGCCCAGGCCACGTTTCTCGCCGGTCTGCGAGTAGTACGTGTACACGGCCGACAGGCCGTTCTCGACGCGGTCGTAGACGCACACCCCCAACGACTCTTCGCCGTCGTAAAATTCGCAGAACCCGGTAGCAGCCCAATCCGCTGCCAGAAACGAGGCGAACTCGCTGCGGTCGGCCAGCGCCATGCTGCCGCCCGGATGACGTCGCTGCTGATACGCCTTGTACATTTCGTATTTGCGTTCGCCGAAGCGGTCGCGGCATGGCCTGCCGATGACGTCGCTGTTGTTACGAAGATTGCGGCGCTGGCTGCGGTTGGCTTTGAAGCGCGCTACCGGTATACGTGCCGGTACGCACGCCTGGCAGCCTTCGCAATGGGGGCGGTAGACGTACCGACCGCTGCGTCTGAAACCCACGTTCAACAGGGCCGCGTAACGGCGCATGTCCAGGGGTTCGTGTGGATCCACGAACAGGCTCGCCGACTGCCGATCGGGCAGGTAGCTGCAGGTGTCCTGGGGCGAAAGCAGCAGTCGCATATAACGCAGTGAACCGGAAAAAGCGGCTAGTATCGCCGCTTTTCGACCACTTGCGAACTTTTGGCCCGATACCATGGACCGTCGGACGGCGGTTTGCTTCGGTATAATCGCCGCTTTGCTCGCAGCAGCAGTAAAGGATGAAAAAGTGAGTGCACTGGCGCGCGCCTTGCAGACCGATCAATTTCTGGTGACCAGCGAACTGAATCCGCCCAAGGGCGTGGATCTCGACGGACTGTTTGCGAAAGCCGCCGTTCTCGAAGACTGCGTCCAGGCGGTGAACGTAACTGACAGCGCAGGTGCGCACATGACCCTGGCGCCATTGGCCGCTTGTCATATGCTGTTTGAGCATGGCCTCGAACCGATCCTGCAGTTGACGTCACGCGACCGAAACCGTATCGCATTGCAGGGCGACATTCTGGGCGCCGCGGTGCTCGGGATCGGTAATCTGGTGGTCATGGGTGGTGACCCACCCAGCAACGGCGACCACCCAGAAGCCAAGCCCGTGTTCGACTTGTTTGCTTCGCAAATCATCGCCGCGGCGCATTCGCTGACCATGGGACAGGATATGGCAGGTAACGCGCTGCACGGTGCGCCAACCATGTGTATCGGGGCGGTGGTTAATCCCGGCGCCACCAACCCGGCCGATGAGATCCAGCGCATGCGTGAAAAAATCGCCGCCGGGGCAACGTTCATGCAAACGCAGGCAGTCTACGACGTCGCTGCGTTCGCGGATTTTCGTGAAGCCGCGGGTGGTTTTGAGATTCCGGTTCTTGCCGGCATCATTCCGTTGAAGTCGGTCAGGATGGCACGCTTTCTCAACGACAAGGTACCCGGTATCAGCGTCCCGGACGACATTGTCGCGGAACTGGATGGGGCGCGCGACAAACGGGCTGCCGCGATCGATATTGCGGCGCGTACTATCCGCGCGGTGCGAAAGTACTGCCGCGGTGTGCATATCATGGCGATCGGCTGGGAGGAGATCATTCCCGAAATTCTTGCGGCGGCGGGCGTCTCGCGCGGCACATGAGCGTCTGTTCGGTCCAGCGTCCGACGACGCACAGGCACTCGGTCGTATTGTGAATACATTTTTCTGGTACGACTACGAAACTTTCGGAATCGACACCAGACGTGATCGCATTGCGCAGTTCGCCGGTTTGCGCACGGACGAACAACTGCAGGTGATCGACGCCGAAGTGATGGCGCATTGCCGTATACCGGATGATTACCTGCCCGATCCAGGCGCGTGTCTGGTCACCGGACTCGTGCCGCAGGCGACACTGCGAGACGGGATGCCGGAGGCGCAGTTTGCGCGGTGCGTGCACCAGGAGCTGGCAAAACCGGGCACTTGCGGCGCGGGTTACAACAGCCTCCGTTTCGATGATGAATTCACCCGCTTCCTTCTGTACCGGAATTTCTTCGATGCCTATGCACGCGAATGGCGCAACGGCAACTCGCGTTGGGATCTGATCGATGCCATGCGGCTGGCGCACGCGTTGCGGCCGCAAGGCATCGAATGGCCGACGCACGACGACGGTACGGCAAGTTTCCGCCTTGAAGATTTGACCAGCGCCAACGGTCTGGAACACAGCGACGCGCACGACGCTTTGTCCGATGTACGCGCGACCCTGGCCACGGCACAATTGCTGCGGGCGCGCCACCCGCGATTGTTCGACTATGTGTACCGGCACCGAGATCGGCGCAGCGTGGCGAAACTTCTCGACACGCGCGCTCGACAGGTGGTGTTACACGTTTCCAGTAAGTATCCGGCTCGCCTGGGCTGTATCGCGCTGGTGGCACCGATTTGCTGCCCGCGCGGGAACAACCGGGAAATAGTCGTTTTCGATCTGCGCCAGGACCCGCAGATGCTGCTGGAATTGTCGGCTGAAGAAATCGCGCGGCGCGTGTTTACCCGCAGTGAAGAACTCGACAACGAACGTATCGCATTGAAGACGGTGCGCCTGAATCGTGCACCGGTCGTTGTGCCGGCGAATACACTTACCCACGAGGCAGCGGAACGCTGGTCGATCGACCCGCTACGCGCTCAGCAGTATCTCGCGCTGATCGATGCGAACAGCGACGAGGTTACCGCGAAACTTGCCGAAGTATTCCAGCCGCCGGATCGGGATCCTCAGTCCGCAGATCCCGAGACCGCGTTGTACGAGTCTTTTGTGGAAGACAGCGACCGAGATTTGTTGCCGAGTGTACAGGCTGCCGCCAGCGCCAATGAGTTTGCAGATATCGCTGCCCGGTTTGGCGACAAGCGGCTGCGCGAGATGTTATTCAACTATCGGGCGCGCAATCTTCCGCAGACGCTGACTGAGCGCGAGCAGCAGCAGTGGCACCAGCATCGGCGGTCGAGACTCCTGGACGGCACGTCGGGTAGTCGCTCGTTGATGCAATTTCGCGGCAGCATCGAGTCTCAACAGGCGCGCGAGGATCTGACGGCGGACGATCGTGGCGTCCTGTCGCAATTGCTCGAGTATGCGAACAGTGTCGAGGAGAGCCTCGCCTGATAATTAAGAGAAGGAGGTAGTTACGCAACGGTAACTTGTTCGATTCCGCCCGCGTGCAAGGTATTCGCTACAATTCCGGGAAATGCTCGGGGCGCCGACCGAAGAGGAGTCGTTATGACGAGACGCTGGATAAATTTTGCTGGCTTTGGTATTTGCG
>JAOTYY010000186.1 GCA_029861595.1 Gammaproteobacteria bacterium | reverse complement strand
TAATTCAGTTGCCGGCTCTCAACACCGGTCACCTACCAGCCGCCGCCACCACCGCCGCCGCCGCCGCCGCCGGAGGAACCGCCACCGCCGCTGCCGGAACTCGATCCCGGCGCCACCGACGAGGAGGAAATCGCCGACGCCAGCGAGCCGCCCAGTGCCCGGCTCATGCCCGATACGCCATGCGAATCCCAGCGCCGGCCGCGGTACCAGCTGGGCTGGTAATGGTCGGAATTCTGCAGGTTCTCGAACTCCCGGGCAAAGCGATCGCCCCACCGCTGCTCCACGTCCAGCGCCAGCGCAAAGGGCAGGTAAGCCTCGAACAACTGCGGCGTCATGCGCGGCGGGTTTTTTAGATTCAGCTCGTCCTGCTCGGCTACCTGCAGGTACTCGCGAAAGCCGGCGAGGCGGTCCAACAGCTTGCGTCCGGCGAGCGTCGGGGCCTTCATCAACTGGTAGAAGACGATGTTGATGAGCACCAGGGCTCCGGCAAGTACCACGCTCCCTAAGGGTAGTTCGGCCAGCAACAACTGCGCCGCCGACAGAAACTGCCCACCGATAAAGAACATTAAAATCACTGCTACCACCATCGGCAGCAGAATGCGCACGCTGGCCCATCCTGAAGCTCTGCGCACAGCCTGATAGGCACGCCAGACCATGAACAGAATCATCCCCGTCACAAACATCGCCGGCATTTCACGTTCGGGGTAGTGTGACAGGTACAGGTAGCCGATCACCGTCGGAATCGACACCAGCAGACCGGGAACCAGCCACACCCGGTTGGCGTTGAAATAAGTCTTCTCAAAGTCGCGCGAAAGGGAATTGTGGTGAGCCGTGATCGCCGCCGCCACGCGTTTGTGGTTCGCGTTCTTCAACGTCAGGACGTCCGAGCCCGCAAACAGTCTGCTGTACAGGGCACCTTCACCCGGCGCCAGCTCGATGCCATCGGAATTCTTCCGCGTCAACGTGAACTCGTCGTCGTCCTCACTGATAGCGAGCGCATTCTTCACCGCCAGGTTCACAACTGCGGTGGCAAAGGTCTTGTGATCGTAACCCATCCTGCGGATGTAACGCGCCGAGCCCGGTGAGTAACCGGCCGGCGGCTGGTAATGGGGAATCACTACACCGGTTTCGGGATCCTGGCCAACCGCGCGCCACACCATCAGGTAATACACAAGCACCGCGGCGAGGCCAATCGCGCCAACCAGCAGATTGAGATTGTCACGCAGCAGAAATCCGAGTTTCTGCCCCGCATCCGGTTCGGTGACGAATCCCTTGGGCCAGGTGACGACGATTGTAAACCCTTCACGCGGCGCAAGTGCTTGCGTAGTGGTGAATTGCGCGACACCGCTTGCCTCCACGCCAGCCCGGTACTTCCGGCCGCGGGCTCCCTGTGGTCCGGTATAGGCTTCTACGCGCAGCGTATCGGTGGGCACGCCTGGAGGCAACGTAACGACCGCGCGGGCAACCTGTATCGGAAAGACCCAGCCATTACCGGTAACGTTCCAGTACAGCTCATCGTGGTCGTCAAAGAACCCCAGCTGCCGATTGGTTAGATACGTGATCATGTAGTCGTAAACGCCTGACGGAATAAAGACATCCTGCTGGCCGACATAGACCCGCACACCGTTGTCCTGCCGCTGCGTGTGGAAGGGCTCGTCCGCGCCGTCGCGAGTGACGCTCACCACGTCAAAATCGACGCGGTAGGCATTGCCCCGCGCATCCGTATAGTCGGTGGGAAAATCGCGGTAGATGCCGCGTTTGATCTGACGCCCTTCCGCTCGCACGCGGATACGCTCGCTGACCAGCATGCTGCCGTCGGCGTGCACACGCATGTCGCTGTTGTATTCCTCGATGATTTCGGCGGCGTGCGGCAACCCGCATACGAACAGCAGTGATGCAGCCACTACCTGCAGAAGCGCTCGCGGACAAGCGATCAAGAAGGCGTCTCCAGTTCAAAATAATCGCGCGGCCGAAACGCGAAGAGACGGGCCAGGACAAGGTCCGGAAAGCTCTCGATACGGGTATTCAGATTTCGCACCGCTCCGTTGTAGTAGCGGCGCGAATACTGGATGTCGTTCTCGACGGCGCTGATGTCGCGCTGCAGTGAGAGAAAATTCTCACTCGCCTGCAGCTCCGGATAGGCCTCCGCCAGCGCAATCAGGCGCTGCAGACCACGGCTGATATCGCCTTCCATGCGGGCCCGCTCGACGCCCTCGCGCGCGCCCGCCTCTTTGCGCAACTCGGTAATCGCCGCGATGGTGCTGCTTTCGTAGCTCGCGTACTGCTGCACAGCAGCCACCAGCTTGGGGATCAGATCGTGGCGCCGTTTCAGCTGCACGTCGATATCGCTCCAGCCCGCCGCAACCCGATTGCGGTCGCGAACCAGACGATTGTAGATAACCACCGCCCACAGAAGCGCCCCGGCGGCTATTGCGGTGAGCGCATAGTCCATGATTCTCGCAGGCGCCGGTCAACCCGGTGCGTGCACCACGTTCAACAATGGCTCGCCCCGGGAGAGCCTATTGAAGTTGTCGATCATCACGCGCCAGCGCCGCTCCAGCAGACCGCCGCTCCAGCCCGAAGCGTGCGGTGTCATGATGACGTTGTCCAGCGACTGGAACGGGTAACGCGAAGGTAGGCAGCGCTCGGTGTCGGGATCTCCCGCTGTCGGATAGCGATACCACGTATCGATGACAGCGCCGCCGATCTGCCTGCGATGACAGGCCTCGTATAAAGCCTGCTCATCGATGATCTCTCCCCGGGCGACGTTCACGATGACGGCGGAGGGCTGCAGCCGTGCCAGTGCGTCAGCATCGACGAGCCCGCGCGTCTCGTCCGTGAGCGGACAGGCCACCACCACGTAGTCGCAGTCAGCAAGCATCGCGTCCAGACCATCCATATCGGCAATGACGTCGACGAACTCGTCGCCCTTCTCCGGGGAACGGGTGCAGGCACGAAGACGAACGCCGAACGGACGCAGGCGCCGCGCTGTCTCGCGGGAGATGCGTCCATAGCCGATGAAGCCGACGGATTTGCCATGCAATTCACCGTGCAAGGGCCGGCCCAGGGCAAAACCATCCGACCACACGCCTTCACGCAGACTCGCATCCATGTGCCGCAAGCCGATCTCCCACTCGAGAATCGCCAACACCAGATACTCGGCGATGCCGATCTCGTGCTCGAAAACGTTACACACCGAGCATTGTGGCGGTACGGCGTCGAAATCGATCTGATTCACACCCGCGCCCGGGAGCTGCAGCAGCAGTAACTCCGGCGCGCCGGGCATTGCGGCTGACCACGACATGCTCACAAAGCTGTGCGCCTCGCCGAGCTCGCGCGCGAAGACCTCCGACTCTTCCAGGGATGCAGGGACCTGCTCACGATCACACAGCCGGATTTCCCATTCAGGATCGAGCCGCGAGCGGATAAACTCGAGCGCCGGCATCGGATACCAGCCTTTAAGCAGGAGTCTCATTGCCGGGCACGCCGCAACTCAACGACACAGACTGACTGCATAGCTGTGGTCCCCAAAATAAAATTGCACGATATCGCCGTCAGCCGCACGATTGTATGTCAGCGGACTTCGATACGGACCGTGATCCAGCGGTCTATGATACGTTGCAGCTCACCTTTGGCCCGCAGGATCGACAACTGGGCATTGAGCGCATCACGCAGCTGCACGTCGTTTTTTCGAACCGCCCACGCCAGGTACTCTTCCGTAAGCGGCTGGTACAGGCCCACCAGTTCCCGTTCCGTTGGGCTTCCTGCAATGCGCCAGACGGTCGGGGCATCGTGGACGAATGCAGTGATGAGTCCGGCGCGCAATGCTGCGATACCGGTATCCGGCGAATTGAAACCGACTGGCTGCGCGCGCTCGAGGCGCGTCCGGACAAAGTCTTCGCCCGTAGTTCCGTGCTCGAAGCCGATCTTTTCGCGCGTCCGGTAAAGCGAAAGAGAGTCGCTGATGCGTCCCAGATCGACAGTGCGGATCAACGCCATCTGTCCGACCTGCATGTACGGATCGGTGAAAAACACCTGTTCGCGGCGCGCCGGCGTAACGGACATGCCGGACATGATGATATCGATACGCGACTCGTTGAGCGCCGGGATCAGTTCGAACCAGGACAACTCCACCAGCTCGACGGGCCTGCCCAGCGCCTCCCCCATGAGCAAGGCGAAGTCTGCCTCGATACCACTCACCACTCCGCCCTGCTTGAAAATGACCGGCACGTAATTGGGCACGATGCCCACTCGCAATGGCTCCACGCCGGCGACAGGCGAGGTCGTCGGAGCAGTGCTGGCGCAGCCGGCCAGAATGCCCGCAATCAGCAGGGGTAGTAAAAATCGCCGGCGCATGATTTGTCTCCAGGCAAGAACGTGATGTCGAGCGAATTCTGCTTCAGTGCGCCGCCACTATCCAGTGCCATCAGGGGATGGAGTCTCCCGAGCATGAACGTAACCGCAGTGACGTCGGCACGTATCTTTCAATGCCTGGCGCTCCACCGATCCAGCATCACCATACCGATGGCCGACAGCACGAAGGTCATGTGGATGACGACGAACCACAACAGCTTACCGTTGTCGATTTGCTCGACATTGAGAAACACCCGCAGCAGATGGATCGAGGAAATAGCGACAATCGACGCCGCCACTTTGGTTTTCAGGCTGCCGGCGTCGAGTTTGCCCAACCAACCCAGCTTGTCGGCAGACTCGTCCAGATCGATACGGGAGACGAAGTTCTCATAACCGCTGAACATCACCATCACTATCAGGCCGCCGACCAGGGCGATGTCGATCAACCCCAGGACGACTAACACCAGGTCTGATTCGCTGGTATCCAGGATACGAGGAAGCAGGTGCAACACTTCCTGAAAAAACTTGATACCCAGTGCCAGCAACGCCAGGCTCAGCCCGAGATAGATCGGAGCCAGAGCCCAGCGGCTCGCATAAAATAGTTTCTCGATCGTCTTTTCCATGAGTCGCACACGCTAACGCAAATGACCGGGGCAGATTGTAGCCGTCGGTGGCATCGGAGGTGAATCCCGAATCGAGTACAACCAACCCGATGAGTAAACCCGGCGATGCTCAGCCTTGACGCGAATTACTTGCCACGACGACCAGACCGCGCAGTGTCGCCCCAGCAGTCAACGAGCGTTGTTGCAACGCTTCCGCATCGACACCGAGCTGATGAACGTCACTCGACGCGTGCGGCCGAAATGCCGCCGTCGTGATCAGTGCTACCAGCACAACGTACACTGCAGCTGCCGCAAACAGCGTCGTCGGCGATATCGATTCTACGACCCCCATCGCCAGGATTGGACCGAGCGCTGCCCCCAGCGATGGCGCGGAACTGCGTATACCCATTATACGCGCACGATGCATAGGCGCCGTGATGTCCAGATAGAACGCATTCGCGGCCGGCGTCGCCAGTCCTTCGCCGAAACCGGCCGGCGCGGCTATCATCAGCACAACGAGAAATGCGGTGACGAACGTTAATCCGAGATAGATCGAGGCCCATCGCCGCCGGAAACATGCCAGCTGTCATCGCACCTTGCAGAAAACGAAACAGCACGAGCGTTTCCAGATTACTGGCGAGGACATAACCGGTGTTGCCGATGACGTAACCGGCCAGCGCCATCACGATCAGTGGCTTGCGCCCAATACGATCGGCCAGCGTACCCAGCGGTGGCGCAGCGACAAACTGCGCAATCGCGAATACGGCAGTGACCAACGCGAGGTCGCTCACGCCATGTCCCATTTCCGCCAGACGGCGCGCAAACACAGGGAGCACGATACCGAATCCGGTCGCGACCAGTGCGACACACGAGGTCACCAGAAAGACAGTGGGGGCCAGAGCGCCCTCGCGCCGCTCGATGTCGACGACCCGTCCGCTGAGCGCTGTCAGGCCGAGCGGCACGCTCACGGCGTGATGCCAAGCTCGATCATCAATGTGGCAAGATCCATGTACATTGTTTCACGTGTTATCCGCCCGTCCCGGAATTCGCAGATCGACGTTCCGCGGAAGCGCACCACACGACCGCAGCCGGGCACGTTGAAACCGAAGATATTATCCAGCGGTCCATCCTGCTCGCCGCAATAGATCCATTCGCACACCGCAATGGATTCCGTGACTATGGTACGTGTGTGCTCCCAGTCGAACTCATTGAACGCGGTAACCCACGCGCGCCAGAATTCCCGACTCGCGTCTGCATCGAGCAGTTCACCGCCGAAGGTATCGCGGTGTACAGCGTCGAATGCGAAGTCGGGCGCACGGTGCCTGGCCATGGCGTGGCATCACCGGCGATCGCCGCACGGATGTAGCCACCGACCAGTTCGATTTGAAATTCAAATTTCATTTGCAGCCGCAGCGAGTTCCATCGGATGTGGCAGAACCAGGGATTGGTTTGAATTTCCGATCTACCCGGTCGTCATCGCCGCTATCGCTCGCCCACAACAAACAAAATTGCCCACGGGTTGCGGCACATGAGCCCGATCGCACCCAGCCAGCCACACGACCCGCAAGCCAAGCGCTATCTGGAGGTTGAACTCGTGCTGGGTAAAGTGAATGCCGAACGTGTGCGACATCGCCTCCGAAAAAACCAGGCGCGCTTTCACGCAAAGACATCGCCGCTGGTAATACTACCTTTCATACATGCTGCACAGTTTCTTCGTGTCCGATCGTATATCTGCTCTTCTCCCTGGTTTGTTCAGTTGCTTACTGCCAGGCTCTGATCGGTGTTGATGGTCGAGTCCGGTACCGCCGGGAGCGCCAGCATGTCGAGTGCGAGATTGGCGGCGTCACCATTGCGAATGGGTTGTGGTGAATCGGAGAAAGGGGGAATCGACCTGCCTGGATCGCGGCGAGTAGTCGCATTGAGCGCGTAGAGATCGGCGCCTGCGGAGACCGTCGCGCCCCAGACGTAGAACGGGACGATGCCGCTTTCGATCAATCCGACGTCTGGCAACAACAGATGGAAATTTTCACCCAGTTCACCACCGTGATCCGCCGTGAGAATAATCGCGGTCGTGTCCGAAAGTTCCGGATCACTGTCGACGAGGTCTAGGATGTCACCCAACAATCCGTCTACGGCGATGACCGTTTGTTGATATTCGCTGCCGGCAGCGAGGTCCCAATTGGCTCGATGACCTGTGGAGTCGGGCTCGCGCAGATGCAGGAACGCGTACACGTAGCGCAATTGCGCCATATCCGTGACGAACCTCGATACCACGGCACTCATACTGCCGTCGATGAACGTGACGTCGGTCTTGTCGCGCCCGTTGTCGGCGCCGGTTTCGTCGGGCGCGCCGAAGATTTCATTCCAACTTCGATCGAAAAGGGCGAACTTGCTCTTGCTGGCGTAGAACCCGGTCGACAGGCCTGCATCGTGCACCACGTCGAAAACACCGGCGACATAGGAGCCCTTGATCAGTCGCAACGTCACAGGTGGTCCGGGATCGTCATTTATGAATAAACCGTGTCCGTCATCGCCAAAAACGCCCCGGCTCGTAAACTGGGCAGCGTGGTTGGGAAGAGTGTTGGCTACGAGCGCGTCCGTACGGGCGTTGTCCGTGAAAGCGCCCTCGTCGCGCAGCCGAAAGAAATTCGGCGCAAGCCCGCGACCGAGCGTGGTTACCGAATCGGGGCGCAGTCCGTCAACGCTGATGTGGATAACATGCTGGATAGGACCAGGTGGCGGTGGTGATGGCGGTTGTACCACACAGGCGACTGGAAACAACAGACAGCCGAGCGCAACAATCTTCAACGCTAACCCAGATCTGGTCTGTGGCAGTCCGTATATCATCCCTCCCTCCCCAGGTCGAAGTACGTTGCGACGGTCAGGCGAAAACAATCGAAACATCATACCAGGTGTCCGAAATCATCTGGAAACCAGGATCAGTCAACCCGGCCCGCAGGATCTGTGGTGGGTGAAGGTTGTCGCTCTGCGCACCCGAACGCCCGCGCGATGGTTAGACCAATTCAGCACAACATGGCTGCGCCGCAGAAGACAGAAATCGGCCATAAACGCTGGTTTAGAGCTTCTCAATCTGGCAGTCCCGCCTTACGCAGGCCGTCCGGATAAACATCGAGGATTCTTGTACCCCGCGATGGGAAAAAGCGCCGGTAATCTAGCGATGATCAGCGCGGAATTAAACTCCAACGCTCGTCTGATTGCCGCCCGCGCTCCCGGCTCCGCCAGGCTCTCCGGTGTAGCCGCGACGTTGACACCGCCTCGGTAAAGGTCACCGCGGACCTCGATTACATCGCCCATGTTGAGGCCAATCCGGTACTGAACCTTTCGGTCATCAGATCAGTTTTATGGATTTCGAAGGAACGCTGGATTTGCGTGGCGCACAGAAGCCCGTTGCCGGAACCCACTACGCTGGTAAACAGGAAGGTCCAAGAGGGTCGAACGCTTTGTAAGTGAGAATGAATTCGCGATGGCCGAGCGCCTCGGATCGGGTCTGATGGCCGCCTGCGACGGCGACGACAAGGTCGCGAATTTCTTTGCCAACGTCATCCAAGTTGCCACGTCCCTCTAAGATACGGCCGGAATCGACATCCATGTCGTCGGCCATGCGGCGATAGGTCTC
>JAOTYY010000404.1 GCA_029861595.1 Gammaproteobacteria bacterium | reverse complement strand
CTGCCGTCAGCACCAGCAATACGGCGCCGAACGCCCCGTCATACTTGCCGAGCGGTGATTTACACAACAGGTCGTAAACGACCCAGCCGCCGACAAGAAACAGCACCGCTATGGCAACTGCAAGCGGCGCCGATAATTCCGCGACTGTCTGATCGACAAGGTAAACCTCGGCGCCATACCAGTACACGAGGACCAACAGGAACATACCGGTAATCCAGGTCGTGTACGCCTCCCATTTGAACCAGTGAAGCGTCTCGGGGAGCACCTCGGGCGCTACACGGTATTTTTGCGCGTGATAAAAACCGCCGCCATGAACCGACCATATTTCTCCGCCGACGCCTTTTTCGTCGTCCGCAGCGTTTGTCGGCGCTTCGAGATGGTTATCGAGCCAGACGAAATAGAACGAGGAACCGATCCAGGCGATGCCAGTAACAAAGTGCACCCACCTACCGAGCAGGTTCAGCCAGTCAACTATGTAAGCTTCCATTAATGGACTTCGTTTTTATAGAACGTGCACGTTGTCGCGCACTTTCTCATTGTCCGCATTTGCGGCCCCGACTGCATCCCTAATCCGCAACAATTCGGCGGCAACTGCAATTGCGATTTCTGCCGGCTTCCTGCCTTCGATACCGGAGACGCCAATCGGGCAGGTCAATCTTTCGAGTTGCGAATCGGACAGACCCTGTTTGCGCATGTCTCTTTCGAAGCGACGGCGCTTCGATATCGATCCGATGAGTCCGCAATAGGCGAAATCTCCGCGCCGCAATACCTGGTCGCAGATCTCGTAGTCAAGCGGATGGCTGTGCGTCAACACCAGGTAGCTCGCTCCCGAAGGCATGGCCGAAATTTCCTGTGCCGGATTTCCGCTATTAATTGCCGTCACGTTCTCCGGCAGGTGTGCCGGGAAAATATTGCGGCGGCTGTCAATCCACCGAATGTTACAGTCGAGTCGAGACAGCACATCAATAGTTGCTGCACCAACGTGACCGGCGCCAAAAATCGCGATGTGGAAATCACTTTGCAACACCGGCTCCAGCAGGAAACCGCCTACCACTTCGGCGCTGTCGTGACCGCCTAGCATTATTTTCGCAGCGGCAAGGACGTCGTCCGGACACATGCAGCTCGTTGCGAACGGCTTGCAGCGATCTTTTGTAAGCAAGTACTTGCCAGGATCCTCAGCGAGTGGCGTGACCAGGACGACCGGGTGTCGTTCGTCGTGAAACTGTTTGAGGTCGGTTAGCCACAGGTCAGACTCAAAGGCCACGCGCTCAAACAGGACATCCACTACGCCGCCACAACACTGACCGCAATTGGTCCCAAGGGGGAAACGGCGCTGCAGTCGCGCGCCGGCGTAAGCACCTTGCTGCCGCATCTGCTGCACGGCGATTCGCGTGCACTGGTACTCAAGCTGACCGCCGCCGATTGTGCCCAGCGTCGCGTTGGCGCTGACGATCATTTTTGCGCCGACCTCGCGCGGTGCAGAACCACGAACGCCGGCAACGGTGACCACGACACATTGCTGTTCGTCGCTGGTCAGGCGCTGGAGATCGTCGAGCCACTGGTTCATGATTGCTGGTCCAGTATTGCGTTGAGCACCGCTTCCGGAGTTGCCGGCGCCTGTAAGCGAGGCAAACGCCGGCCGTCACCGACGCTGGCAACCGCGTCACGAATAGCGTGATACACGCAAAGACTCAACATGAATGGCGGCTCACCCACTGCCTTGGACCGGTGAATCGTTTCTTCGCGATTGGCCGCTGATTCGAGCATGCGCACGCGGAAATCGACGGGCAGATCCGAGCACGTGGGAATTTTGTAGGTCGAGGGAGAATGCGTCTTCAATTCGCCGTCCGCGTTCCACCACAACTCTTCCGATGTGAGCCAACCGACTCCCTGGATGAATCCACCTTCGATCTGGCCCATGTCGATGGCCGGGTTCAGCGACTTGCCGCAGTCGTGGAGGATGTCGGTACGCAGTACCCGATGCTCACCCGTGAGCGTGTCAATGATGACCTCTGCGACCGCCGCGCCGTAAGCGTAATAAAAGAACGGGCGCCCGCTGAATGTCGAGCGATCGTAGTTGATACGTGGCGTGCGGTAAAAGCCGGTCGCCGAGAGCGATATCCTGGCAAACCATGCCTGGTGAATCAGTTCCTCGAAGGCGACGCGCTGCTCACCGATCCGCACTTCGTTATTTTTGAATACCACCTGATCTTCCGTCACGGAATACTTTTCCGCCGCAAACTTTTTGAGGCGACCTTTGATAGTGCGTGCGGCGGCCTGGGCGGCTTTGCCATTGAGA
>JAOTYY010000403.1 GCA_029861595.1 Gammaproteobacteria bacterium | reverse complement strand
AGAGCAACGTCACGATCGCGCAACGCGGCCTGCCACGATACGTTTTTCAGACGTCCCGGAAACCATGTTTGGAGACGATTGAGGATCCAGAATATGCAGCGCGGCGCCACCAGCAGAGAAACCAGCATCGCCGGCACAACAACGGACTGTGCAACCCAGCCGTACTGACCAGCAATCCCCAATCCACGCAGACCAACCGTGGAGGCGGTAAGCACCACCCCGCTGGCGATGAACAGGATGTTTTCATAGATCACTGCCGCGGCCGCTTCGCGCCCGCCACCGGCGAGCTTCTGGCCGAGCAATGTTTTGCCGAGAAACAATCCCAGCTTACCGGGGGTATAACGCCCCAGCCAGGCCGCCAAATGTACGTACATCCCGACCCCAAGCGGCAGCGGCTGGCCGGATAGACGTTGCAGAATGAACAACCACAGAAAACCGAGGCAAAGTGTGAGTCCCAGCGTTCCGGCAACGCTCAAATACAGCAACGCCGCATCGAAGCGCAGGTTCGCGAATACCTGCGCTTCCCAGTAGTGCCACAGCGCAAAGACAAAAAAACCGCCGATGGACAGCAGTAAAGAAGCTCTCAAATAGCGCACCTGCAGGTCTCAAGTTGCGCGGGGTTTCAGTAACAGGCAACTCCAGGGAAGCGGTTTTTCCAGCGCGCACACCTCGAAGCGTTCGGCAACCAGATCGCATAGGCTCCGGGTGGACCAGTGCTGAATATGTCCCGGGGTATTACCCCAGTCGCGCAAGTACTTACCGCGGGCGAAATTGAGGACCCGCCACAACGGCTCATTGGGTGTGGAAACGATGACATAGTGGCGTGCCACCCGCGCCAGCTCGGCAAGTGCTTTGCGCGGTTCCTCCAGATGTTCGAGCACTTCTAGGCAAAACACCAGGTCAGCGGAATCGGCCAGCCGCTGCAGGTCGTAAATCGATTCCTGGGTAATGCGCAACTGCGGGTTTCTGGAGCGCGCCGCTTTGACCTGATCGGGCAGCAACTCGGACGCCTCGAACGAGACACCCTCATCCAGCATCGCATGCAGTCGTCTGGTCGAAAATCCTTCCCCCGCCCCGACCTCCAGGGCCGAGCTCATGCCGCAACCCGTGCGCCTGTAAAGCGACTCTACGGCGGTAAAGAAATGCTCGATCAGGCGCTGAGCAATGCCGGAGTTCGAGGTATATTTACCAGTAAATTCTTTCATGTACTCAAATTGCTGACGCAGCCGACAAAGCGCGGAGATTGTGATAGCGAAACATATCAATTTATGTGAAAATCGGCCGCTAATCAATCGGATACATAGACGATCTAGACCAGGCCACAAGTCGAGGGGCCGGAATTCATGGCGACCGCAGGTGCAAAACCTACACTGAGTGGACTTCCACGCCGACTGGTGGCCGAAGGCGTCTTGAGCGAGCAGGACGCAGTCAGTGCCGTGGCCACAGCGCAGCGCGACAAGCGTTCACTGGTCGTCCACCTGGTCGAGAACGCCATAGCAGCCGGCAAAGACGTGGCCGTGGCGGCATCCGAAGAGTTCGGAATTCCAGCATTCGACCTGGATTCGGTCGATATCGAGGCGATCCCGATTACTCTGGTCGAAGAACGCCTGATCGAAAAGCACCATGCGTTGCCGCTGATCAAGCGCGGCAATCGGCTGTTCGTGGGCGTCTCCGATCCTACCAACCTCGCGGCCCTGGACGAATTCAAGTTTCACACAGGCCTGTCCACTGACGCGGTGCTGGTCGAGGAAAACAAGCTCGGCCCCAAAATCGATCAGGTGCTGAATGCCGCCACCGGCGCGGAAATGTCGGAGCTGCTGGATGAGGATCTCGACAACCTCGAGGTCAGCGACGGCGAAGAAGGCAAAGGCGATGATGTCTCGGCCTCCGACATAGATGACACGCCCGTCGTACGCTTCGTCAACAAGGTGCTGCTGGACGCGATCAACAAGGGCGCGTCGGACATACACATCGAGCCATATGAAAAAGTGTTCCGGGTACGTTACCGGATTGACGGCGTGCTACAGGAAGTGGCGGCCCCGCCGCTCAATATGTCAGCGCGAATCATTGCGCGCGTCAAAGTAATGTCGCGTATGGACATCTCCGAACGCCGCGTGCCGCAAGACGGCCGAATAAAGATGAAACTGTCGAAGAAGCGTGCAATCGACTTTCGCGTTAACACCTGCCCGACGCTGTTCGGCGAAAAAATCGTGCTGCGAATTCTCGACCCGACCAGCGCGCAGCTGGGCATCGACTCACTGGGCTACGAGAAACATCAGAAACAGCTGTACGTGAAGGCA
>JAOTYY010000185.1 GCA_029861595.1 Gammaproteobacteria bacterium | reverse complement strand
ATCAACTTGTACGTCTGCAATTCATTTGCTCCACACCTGTCTGATCCACGGTATTGCTGCACGCAGATGAGAGGGTGAAGTACGATTCCTTCATGGGGTGCACCAAAACAGCCCCTGAGACCGAGCTAAAGTGCGTCTGAGCCAGGTTGTTGGTTATGCGGTTGAACCGCCGGTTACGCCGTCCCACCCCCGCAGTGGGAAATTGGCAAACCACATGGCAGAACATGAACGGTGAATCGCAGACGAGCACATTGCAGATAGCTGACGAGCGCAAGGCGACGTTATACCGGTCAGAATGGGCAAACGAGCACTGGGGAGCGTCCTTCTCTACACAGCCATCGCGTTCGGTGGTGAATCCATGGCATATCAAATCACTTTTGAAAAGACCGCCGTCGATGAAATCGAGGTGCGCACGTTACCAGCCGCGCGCTGGTTGACTACCGAGATGAATGGCGTGTACTTCGATCAGTCCAACGAACTCTTCATGCGATTGTTCGATTACATCCGTGCAAACGATGTGTCGATGACCGTGCCGGTCGTGAGCCGCCTCGACAAGGCTGAGATGCATTTCTACATCAGCAAAGACACGCCGCCGCATACCCTTCACAATACAGCTGCCGTAAGACTGGTCGATGTGCCTGAACGGCAAGTGGTCAGCATCGATGGTCGAGGATTCTACAGTGAGGCTAATTTGACCGACGCTGAGGCCGACCTGCTTGCGTGGCTCGACACCCAGACCGAGTGGATTGCCGCGGGCGCGCCGTATGCCGTTTATTGGAACGGCCCCTTCACGCCGTGGTTCATGAAGCGTTTCGAGGTCCACCTGCCGGTCGAGCCCGCGAATTAAATCAGAGCATTGCGGTGAGTAAGTCTGGAATACCACGGATATACACGCGCTTTGTTTGGGATGAACTGGTCTACGTGGATGTAAATTCGTCACTATGGTTAGGCCCGCTTGCGGTGGCTGCAATCCTGTTGGGCGGTTGTAATGCAGCAGCGCTGATCAGTGTGTTGACTCCCACCGATGAGATGCTGAAAGAAGGGCCGATCGAATACGGATCGCATGAGCGACAACGGTTGGATGTTTACCGGCCGCGAACGGAGCGACGATCCCCGCGCCCCGTTGTGGTCTTTTTCTATGGCGGAGGCTGGACCCGCGGTGACCGACGGGACTATAAGTTTGCCGCCGAAGCATTGGTCTCTCGGGGTTACGTCGTGGTGATCCCTGACTACCGCCTCTATCCCGAAGTACGCTTCCCCGTCTTCGTGGAGGATGGCGCGGCGGCAACGGCTTGGACACTCGCCAACATTGACCGCTTTGGCGGCGATTCCGCGCGAGTTTACGTCATGGGTCATTCTTCTGGAGCGCATATCGCCGCGCTCCTGACGCTCGACGAGCGATACCTGCAGGAAGCGAATGTTGGTGATCAGAGACTTGCCGGCATGATCGGGCTCGCAGGCCCTTACGATTTCTTGCCGCTCTCGACCAGCTATCTGAAGACCTTGTTCGGGCCAGCAGAGCATTACCCGGCCTCACAACCGATCAACTTCGTCGGCGGTGACGAACCGCCGCTGCTGCTGCTTCACGGTCTGGACGACACTGTCGTGAGGCTGCGTAACACGCAAAATCTAGCAACGCGCGTAAAAGAAGCTGGCGGTGCAGTTAGCGTAAAAATCTACCCGGGTACAAATCATGTTCAGATCGTCGGTGCGCTCGCACGCCGCTTCCGTGACTGGGCACCGGTGATAGAAGACGTTGCCGTGTTCATCGAATCGAACGGCCCAAGCCCGCTTTTACAGCCTTGATATTGGAATGAAGTCAGCACCGTGAAAGATACCGCTAAACACGGAGTGCATTGCTTGCGAAATTCTCGGTCCCTCCGTAGAGCCGGTGAAGTGGTCAACGCCGCACGGTTTTCGCGCAAACAAACCGCCAAGTTTCAGCGTATAAGCAAGCTTCATAACTGTAACTGCTGCGTGGAAAAAGTGGGATGTCCGGGGGGTATGCCACACTGGTGACGCCCCCGCTGGCAAAAATCGCCGGGAATCACCAACGAGCAGTAACACAACAGTCCACTAACTCGTTGATTCTATTGTTGTCGCGCGTTGCCGCTTGCGGCCAATTATTGGTTGAAAAGGAGTTACAATCCGCCGCTCGCAACCCAACGGGCACAGAATCAGCATGCCGGCAGAAGACAAGATCGCATTCCAGGGCGCGCCGGGCGCCTATTCGCACCTCGCCTGCATCGAAGCCTATCCGGATCTCGAGCCCGTGAGTTGTCAGGATTTCGAGGACACGTTCGCCGCCGTGTCCGAAAAACGCGCGGCGCTCGCCATGATTCCCATCGAGAACTCCCTGGGAGGCCGGGTTGCCGACATTCACCACCTGCTGCCTGAATCCAGCCTGTTCATTGTAAACGAACACTTTCAACCGGTTCGGCATTGCCTGCTTGCGCCCGCCGGCGCCACGCTGGAGAGTCTGCAACGCGTCGAGAGCCATCCCCAGGCCCTGGCCCAGTGCCGCGGTCTGATTCGCGAACTCGGCGTCACAGCGGTGCCGGTAGCCGATACCGCGGGTGCCGCGCAGGACGTCGCCAAACGCGGCGACCCGGCTACCGCCGCCATCGCCTCGAGCCTCGCCGGCGAAATCTACGGCCTCGAGAACCTGCGCACGCGTATTGAAGATCGCCTTGGCAATACCACCCGATTCGTGGCGATGTCGGGCAGGCGGATAGAACCTGATCCCGGCGACGGGCCATGCATGACCAGCTTCGTCTTCCAGGTGCGCAGCGTCCCCGCGTCCCTCTACAAGGCGATGGGCGGTTTTGCTACCAACGGTGTCAACATCACCAAGCTGGAAAGCTACATCACCGACCCGAGTTTCACCGTCGCCCAGTTCTACGCCGAAATCGAAGGGCACCCCGCCGAAACGCGCGTTCATCTGGCCTTCGACGAGCTGCAGTTCTTCTGTACCAAGCTCAAGGTACTGGGCACCTATCCCATGCACCAGTTTCGACGCACGGGCTGACCCACACCCGCCGCGCGGGCGTCTGGGACAAGAGGGGGCGCGCCAAGGCGCGCGCGTACGAGGGAACGTAGATTTTCAGCTACTCACGCGCCGATTGCGGACAATCGCCGACGTTTTTCGCGATGCGCTCTGCGGATCCCCACCAACCACCAGAACGTCGTATTCCGGCGCGGGGCCGTTATCGGCGATAATCTTGAGCGACATGTTGTGCCGCATATTACCTGCCGTTTACTTTTGAATATCGATCTGTCAAACCCTACACTCCGACTTCGATCGATTTGTGATCCCGGCGGGAGCATTATGATGCGAGCCTGTACGCTGCTGTTGCTGACGTTGCTGGTATTGCCCGCGGCAGCGGACGAAAAGGAGGACCACGCGCTGCTGCTCGCCGCGCGGGCCGGGCATGCCGATCTGGCGGCGTTTGCCATCGCCGAAGGGGCTGACGTCGATGTACGTGACAGCTCCACCGCAGGGGTCACGGCGCTGATGTACGCGGTTGCCGGCAACCGCACAGCAGTGGTGGATCTCCTGCTGCAACATGGTGCGAACGTCAACCTCGCCACCCGTGACGACCGCACCGCCCTGCTGCTGGCCGCAGCGCAGGGTCAGGTCGAACTCGTCGCCCGGCTCATTGAGGCCGGCGCGCAAACCGATACGCAGGAGACTCGTGAGGGCCTTGCACCCTTGCATCCGGCAGCCCGCGGGGGATACGTACGCACGTTGGCGCTGCTGCTCGAAGGCGGCGCAGACCCGAATATTGCCGCTCACGACGGGCGCACACCACTGACGATGGCGGCACGCGCTGGCGCGCGCGAATCGGTCGTCATACTGTTGAAACACGGCGCGGACGTGGATCGTGCCACTCGCGAGGGTTACACCGCTTTGATGAGTGCAGCGGGTTGGGGACGTCTCGAAATAGTCGAGACTTTGCTGGCCAGCGGTGCAAACGTAAACGCCGGGTCGCGCGACGGGCGTGGCGCGCTGCATCGCGCCACGATGCGTGGCCGCAACGAAGTCGTAGCGCGGCTGCTTGCCGCCGGCGCCGATCTGGAAGCGCGCGCGCACGATGGCAACACGCCGCTTGGCGGTGCCGTGTATTTCGGGCAGGTATCTACCACCGCCCAGCTGTTGCGGGCGGGTGCGGACGTCGACGCGCCGGCGCGCGCCGGTGAAACTCCCCTGATGCTGGCCGTACGGGGCAACCACCCGGAACTGGTGAAAGCACTTCTCGACAAAGGCGCCAACGTCGATGCCGCCGCGGCCGGCAACGGTTCCACAGCGCTGATCCTGGCTGTCGACCGCGGTCTGGTTGGAACCACCGAATTGTTGCTGGAGGCGGGTTCGAATGCGAACTATCGCGACAAACAGGGGCGCGACGCGTTCAATGCGGCGGAAGCCATCGGCAATCCGGAACTGACGACGCTGCTGCGCCGGGCTACGCCATGAAGCGCAAGCGCGCCTTGCTGGTGTTGGTTGCCGGTTTATGCATCGCTCTACAGCCTGTGGCACACGCCGCGCTGCCCACCGTCGATCTCGACCTGGTGGCGGAAGGTTGCAACGCACCCATCTTCCTGGTCGCCCCCAACGACGGCACCGGCCGACGCTTCGTCGGCGAGCAGATTGGACTGGTGTTCGCGCTCGACGCCGATGGCGTGCAACGCGCAACGCCGTTCCTGGACTTGCGTGACTCCCGTTTTAGCTAGAATAGCGCATGCATTATCATCTGGATCCGGTCGGCGGCATCGCCGGCGACATGTTTGCGGCGGCGATGCTCGACTACCACCGCGACTGGCAGGACGCCCTCGCTGCCGCCATCAGCGACAGCGGTCTGTCGTCTCAACTCGGCGTGCAGGCGCTGGCGCACAACGACGGCATTCTCACCGGCCATCGCTTCGCGGTGCACGAGCCGAATGAGGCGCGCACCGACGCGCATCATCACCGCCATTGGCGCGAGATTCGCGAGCAGCTGCTCGGCAGCCGGCTCGACGATCCGGTCAAACACCGCGCGATCGCAATATTCGAACTGCTGGCCGAAGCCGAAGCCGAAGTGCACGGCAAGTCCGTCGACGCGGTGGCGTTCCACGAAGTGGGCGCCTGGGACTCGATTGCCGACATCGTCTCGGCCGCCTGGCTGATCGAGCGCAGCGGCGCGACCGGCTGGTCGTGTTCAACCATCCCGCTGGGCAGCGGCCGGATACTGGGCGCGCACGGGCAACTACCGACTCCGGCACCGGCGACCAGCCTGCTGCTGCGCGGCTTTCCGGTGTTCGATGATGGGGTCGAGGGTGAACGCGTCACCCCCACCGGCGCCGCTATCCTGAAATATCTCCAGCCGCAGTTCGGCGCGCGCACAGCGCCCAGCGTGCTGCTCGGGCACGGTTACGGATTCGGTACCAAAACGTTCCCCGGCATGAGCAACGTGCTGCAGATCAGCGTATTCGACCCGGCGCAGCCTGCCGCGCAGACGGCCAGCATCGCCGTGTGTCAGTTCGAAGTCGACGACCAGACGCCCGAAGATCTGGCCGTGGCTCTGGACCGGCTGCGCGCTGTGCCTGGTGTACTCGACGTCGTGCAGACGCCTGTGTTCGGCAAGAAAGGCCGGCTCGCCGCACACGTGCAGGTGTTGGCGCAGATGCCGCAGATCGACGCGATCGTCGCTCAATGCCTGACCGAAACCACGACGCTCGGCGTTCGCTGGCATACGGTCAACCGCAAAACGCTGGCCCGCGCGGAGAGCGTTCACATACTTGCCGACGGTGACGTGCGTGTGAAACGCGCGTCCCGTCCGGACGGTATACTGACGCGTAAAGCGGATATGGCCGATCTCGCCGGGGCCAGCGGCGGTCACGCGGGGCGCGAGCGGCGGCGGCGCGAGGCCTGCGCCCGCGACCAGGAAACCGGCTGCGACAGCCCGATCGAGGAACCCGAACAGTGAACGAACCACTGCAGCGCCTGGAATCCGTCCTAGCCGAAATCGGCCCGCTGGCAGTGGCGGTAAGCGGTGGCGTGGACAGCATGACGCTGGCCGTGGTCGCACAACGGGTGCTGCGAGACGATGCACGTATGTTGCACGCCGTGTCACCCGCGGTACCGGAAGACGCGAGCGATCGCGTGCGAGATTACGCACAGCGCCAGGGTTGGCGCCTCGAGGTTATCGACGCACGCGAATTCGCCGATCCGAACTACGTGTCGAATCCTCACGACCGCTGTTTCTACTGCAAGACCAACCTCTACTCGACAATGTCGGGTGCGGTCGACTGCGTACTGGTGTCGGGTACCAACAGCGACGACCTGGGCGACTACCGCCCGGGTCTGCAAGCCGCCGCCACGCACGGCGTACGCCACCCTTACGTCGAGGCCGGCATGAACAAAGACGCCGTGCGAGGGGTTGCGCGCCAACTGGCGTTGCACGATCTCGCGGAGCTGCCAGCTTCGCCGTGCCTGTCCAGCCGCGTGGAAACCGGCATCGCCATCGATCCCATCGCGTTGAGCGCCATCTACCGCGTGGAGCAACTCGTACGGCGCGAGCTGGCGCCCGAAACCGCGCGCTGCCGGATTCGCCACGATGCCATCGTGGTCGAACTGGACGCACACAGCATGGACACCCTCGATGCAGCCACCGTTGACAGCCTGCGGCACCGCATAGGCGCACTGCTGTCGGCAGTGGGCCTAGACCATCCCGTTTCCTTTCAGCACTACCGCATGGGCAGTGCGTTTCTGAGGCCGGCCGATGGTCGGTGACTGGGACCTGACGCCCGACAACTCGCGCAAGGAGCGCCTCGGTTTTGACGAAACCGTGTTCTGCGCGAGCAAGACCACCGATCAGATCAACCGTCTGCTGCAGGCGGCGGCAGACGCTGGCGAAACTCTATTGCTGACCCGACTCGAGCCCGACAAGCATGCCGCGTTGTCCGTCGAGTTGCACGCGCGTCTCGACTATGACGAGATTTCGCTGACGGCAATGCTCGGTCGCAGCAGGCAACGCGAGGAAGCACCGCACGTAGCGATCGTTTCAGCCGGCAGTTCCGACGTGCGGGTAGCCCGCGAAGCCGCGCGCACACTGGATTACTACGGTGTCGGTGTGCACGAAATCTACGACGTCGGAGTGGCGGGACTGTGGCGCCTGCTGGAGCGCGTGGACGAACTGCGCCCCCTGCCGGTGGTCATCACGGTGGCAGGCATGGAGGGCACGCTGCCCAGCGTGGTTGCCGGGCTGGTGCCCGGCGTCGTGATCGCGGTGCCGGTGGCGACCGGCTATGGCGTTGCCGCAAACGGCGTCACCGCGCTGCACAGTGCGCTCGCAAGCTGCGCACCCGGGCTGCTGGTGGTGAACGTCGACAACGGCTACGGTGCCGGCTGCGCCGCGTTGCGTATATTGAACGTAATGCAGCGGAGCTAGACTAAGTCTTTTAAATACGGGTATCGTGCCGCCAATCGCACCCCGGGTCGGTGGCTGCCGCGCGCGAGGAAGCCCTCGCGATGGACGCCAACAGGCACGGCGGGCTGTAGATGGGGGCGGCTCAGCGACTATGCCAAGGGATTACATTTTCAGTGCCCGCAGCTCCCGCCTGCTGCGCACACGGATTCCCCGTGCCGAGAACATTTCGGTCGCGCTGGTGCTGTCTGCGCTGATCGCGCTGGTTGTCTGGATTATCACCACCCGCGACAACTTCGATCCCACGGAACGGGATCTGCCGATCGAACTGCTGCAGAGCAAACCCCGGGATATCCCGATCTACACCCGGCCGCTGAAACTCTGGGTAGACCCGGCACAGCCGCTGGCCGCAGCGGCGTTCGACCTCGGACCTTTCCCCGCGTCAATCCTGGACGCCGAATGGCAGCCGGTGGGTCGCGTGAAACGCTTCCAGGCAGACAACCTGTACGAAAAAATCAACGGCGAGGCGGAAAAATTCATCAAGCAGGGATTCGTTGAACTCGCCTACCTGCTGCTGCGCTCCAACCGCGACGGCAGCGAAATCGCCATCGAGCTGTTCGATCAGGGCGACCTGGGCGGCAGCCTGGGCGTATTCGCCGAACATGCCTCGGGGCGGCCGGTCGAGGAGATCAGCGGCGTGAACTTTTTCACCACCGGAGCCGGCGTCGTGGGTCGCAAGGATCGCTACTTCTTCCGCGTCGCGGCCGATCGTCAGAGCCCGGCGATCACCGCCAAGTCCGCCGACCTGGCGAGTGCTTTCGCAGTGCTCGGCAACGCGCCCACCGCCACGCGGCACCCTGATGTACCGCCCGGGTTCGTCCTGCTCAACGAACGCCTGGGGATCGCCGAAGCCGACATCCAGTTTCAGGAAAGCAACGTCTTTCAGTATGATTTCGCGCAGCGCTTCTGGTTCGCCGATGCCGGATTGGGTGGGGACTCACGCATATTCGTGCACATCGCCGACGATGCCGTGAGCGCAGAACAGCTGCTCCTCGCACTGCTCGAAGAGCAACGCTACGAATACGACGAAGTCGGGAACGACGGCGGTTTCGCGTCGTTCAAGCACCGTTTTCTGAAGACGTATTTCATCGTCACGCGGCGTGGACGCTACGTCTACGGCATGGAGAAACTCCCG
>JAOTYY010000184.1 GCA_029861595.1 Gammaproteobacteria bacterium | reverse complement strand
TGCAGTTCGCTGGAGGTAGCACTTCGCGGAATCGCCTGGTCGATGACCCATAGCGTGCTGGTGCTGCGCGACGGGCCGGGTGGCGTGCTCGCGGCAAGTTCGGACACACTGGCCCTGGCTCGCTCCGTGTATGAGCACTGCTACTTCATTCGGCATTTTCTTTCCCGTTACTCGTCTGCCAACAATCACCTGATCGGCGAACTGGCGGGACTGTCGTGCCTCTCGGCGGTGTTCGATTTCGGCGAGGCATCCAGCGACTGGCTGGCGTTCGCGAACACCGAGCTCGCCCGCGAAGCGGCGCTGCAGGTGTCTCGCCACGGCGTGGCCCGCGAGCAGGCCACCCACTACCAGCTGGAAGTGCTGGACTACCTGCTGTTCGCCTGGTTGGTAGGGCGCAGCTGCGGGTCCGAGCTCGACGGCGTAGTTCTGCAACGCGTCTGCGCCATGCTGCGGTTTCTGCGCGCCATTACGCCGCAGGGCGGTGCGCTGCCCCAGCTGGGCGACTCGGATGAAGGTACTGTCAACCGCTTCCGCGCGGGGGCGCTCGAAGACGTCGATGCCGAATTAATGGCCACGGTAGAACACGTTTTTGCGCCAGACCCCGGGCACGTACCGGCCGCCGAGAAAGGTTTCTGGTATCGGCTCATCGCCACCGCCCGGACCCCGGAAATCCCGCCGCGGGCGAGCGAGGCAGTGCAGCCCCCCGAACGTGCGCAAACCCGCGTCGAATCATTCGCGGAAGACGGGTACGCGGTACTTGCTGCCGCTGACCTGTTTGTGGTGTTCGATGCCGGGCCATTGGGATACACCTCGATTGCGGCCCATGGCCATGCGGACGCGCTCGCGTTCTGTGCCGCCTGGCAAGCGCAGTGGTGGCTGGTCGATCCGGGCACCTACGCGTACCACAGCGATCCCGCCCATCGCGCCTATTTTCGCGGTACCGCCGCGCACAATACCGTCACGGTTGACGGTCTCGACCAGTCCACGCCGGGCGGTCCATTCATGTGGATCCGGCACGCCCCCGCGCACCTGGCGGGTGCCGGCACGCTCGGCGACGGCACGCTCTGGGCCGAAGGCTACCATGACGGGTACCGGCGGCTGGGGCTTCGGCATCGCCGGCGCATCGAGCTATCGGGCGCGAACTCGTTTTCAATCATCGATCGATTCGAGCGCGCGGCGGGGCGCCAGACACGGGTGAATCTGCACTTTCACTTCGATCCGTGCATAGAGGTTTCGCTGCACGGTGTTGCGTGTACGGCGTCGCGTGACGGCACCGACGTGGTGCTGTCCGCCACCCTGGATCCCGCCTGGCAATGGCGGACGGTTCGCGGTTCCACCGCGCCGCTGCTCGGCTGGTACTCGCCCGGCCTCGGACGCAAGGTTCCCTGCTGGACATTGCAGGGCTCGGCGATAATCGATTCGGCGGCGGTCGCCAGAACGACGTTCACGTTCGGGACAAAGCCGCCGGCAGCAGGGCACTGAATCAGTAGCACGCTCCGGCGCCTTGGCGACCGATACCAAGGGTGTGGGCACCCCGTGCGAACGCTTTGTATTCGAGTATCCGAGGTGCCAGCAAAACACGCGTGAAGAGCACGGTTGTTGTAACCAACCGTGCCCCTCACCATACCGCATCATTAACCTCTAGCAGTCCCGACGCCTACGCCATGACGTGGCGCAGCTTGTTATCATCAATAGCAACGAGAGTGCGCCGAGGCCGCTGCTGCCGCTACCCCCGCCGCCAGCCGCCACCGTGATGGTCACGCTATCCGTGCCGCTCTCGGTACCGTCGCTGACGCTTAGCTCAAAGACCAACGCTTGCTCGGTGCCAGGCGCTGTAAAGTTCGGCGTAGCGGTATCCGCGGCGTTCAGCGTGACGGCTTCACCACCTGTCTGAGTCCAGGAGAAGGTCAGCGCATCGCCATTCGGGTCACTGCTGGCCGTGCCATCGAGCGTCACAGTGCCACCGGGTTCGACCGTTATATCCGCTCCGGCATCCGCTGCCGGGGCCGTACCACCGGATACGGTGATTGTCACCGTATCGGTACCAGTCAGCGTGCCACTGTCGGTCACGGTCAGCTCAAAAGTAAGCGGCGTGTTGCCGCCGAGCGCGGTGAAACTCGGCGTCGCCGTATCGGCATCGGCCAGCGTAACGCTGTCCCCAACAGTCTGGGTCCAGGCATACGTGATCGTATCGCCTGCGTTGGGATCACTGCTGGCGGAACCATCCAGGGTGACCAGAACGCCGGCAATCACGGCCTGATCCAATCCGGCATTCGCGACCGGCGGCAGGTTGACATCGTTCTCCACGATCGTCAGCACCGCGCTTGCGCCGTTAGCGGCCAGCACCGCCCCCGGGATCGGGTTCGGGGTCGGGTTGCTGAGTGTCAAGTTGACCGTCTCGTCAGCCTCCACTTCCGTATCGTCGACAACCGTGACAACGAAAGATCTAGCGGTCTCATTCATCCCGAAACTAAGCGTGTCCGACACAGCGGTGTAATCGCCAGGCACCATCGCCGTTCCGTCGCTGCTCGAGACATCCACGGTCACCGCAGTGATCGTATAGCCGACCCGATTGACGGTGAGCGTCGTCGTGCCGCCACCTTCGCCCACACTCGGGTTGGCGTTCGCAAAGCGAAGCGTCGCAGGAGGGGCAAATCGCTGGCCGAACACCACGTTCTGCCCGGTCGCGCCAGGATCCTCTACCCACACCGTGAGGTACTCGTCTTGGCCCGTGCTGTGAGCGACCGCTGCCAGCGGATACGATTCCGCGGGCACAACGCCGACAACCGGATCATCGCTCAGCTCAAAATCGTCTTCCGCGACCGAGCCATCGGCGGCTACACGCTCGGCGATGACAGTGGCGGTTCCCGGCCAGGCCACGAAGTACTCGTCGTTCACGGGATTGTAAACAATCCCTGGACGGGGGCTCGGGTCGAGATCTGCCATATCGGTGTTGCTGATCCGAAAATCACTCCCCTGTTCGACGCCCGCCGCATTGAGGCGTTGCGCGTAGACGTTGAAGTTGCCGTTATCACCGAGTGTGAGATGGTCCCCGTACCAGACCACGAGGTATTCGCCGTTGGCGCTGGCGGCGACCGACGGCGCACTCGAATCGTAACTGTCGCTGCTGGCACTGCCCGACTGGCTGATCTGGAAATCGTCGAGCACGGTGGCTCCATCGGCAGCGGTGATCTGGCCGAAGATCTCCGCCACGTACGTTGCGCCGGTTGCCGTATCGCCTTCCCACACCACCAGGTACTCGTTGCTCACGGGGTTGTAGGCGACGTCCGCGGCGGCGGTCTGCTCGTCAATCGCATTCGCTGTGCCATGCTGGCTGATCTGAAAGTCATTCAGGACGACGGTTCCGTTGGCGGTCATGATTTGACCGAAAATCTCACGATCACCGTCGGTCGCGGCGCCGTCACCCTGCCACACGACCAGATACTGATTGTCCGTGGAGTTGTACGCAACGGCGGGAAAATTGGCATCCCGGTTGCGTGCCGGGTCGACACTCGCGATGTTGCTAATCTGGAAATCGACACCGATCTCGGCGCCGTCGGAATCAAGCAGCTGACCGTATATCTCCTTGGGATCGGGAGGCCCGGAGCCATCGTCCGCCCGCCACACCACCAGGTACTCGTTGTCAGTGGAGTTCCAGACGATATCGGGAAACCGTGGCGCCTCCGCGCCCGTCAGGCCATTGTCGCCAATGATTGTTTCGGCGAGCACCACACTGCCGTTGCTGGCGTCAAGAATCTCAAGAAATATGACGAACTCCTGGTCGCCCGATGTGGCGTTGTCGCCCCACCAGACCACGGCATACTCATTGTCGGTCGCGTTGTACGCCACCGAAGCTTCGCCCGAGTCGAAGGACATCGCGTCCCCCGGGTTGCTGATCTGGAAATCGTCCGCGCCCACCTCGGGATCGATCGTGACCGGATACACCGCGCGTGACAGAGCTGCGCCATCCACCCGGATACGTGTCGTATTCTGGGAGACGGTCATGCTGGCCGGCAGATTGTTACCCGATGCATCGAACACCGTCACGCCACCCAGTGAGATCGCACCCTGCTCGTTACGCCACACCCACTTTTCTGCCGGGCGGGACGATCGCTGCAACCTGCCTTCGGTCTGGATGCGACCGTCCACGATGAGATCACTGCCGCCCAGGTCGAGCGGTTCGCTGATAATGAACTGCTGCTCGATGGTTGATGGTCTAATCACATAGCGTTCGGTGACCTTGCCACGCGCGAAATCGATGTGACCCGGGCGCTTATGCTCGGGATCCACGACCGTCCCCTCCTTGCCCGACAACGATATCGCGTCCGTGCCGAAGTGCTGCAGTTGCCAGCGCCAGCCGGGTCCACGCGTCGGCTGGAAATCGATACCCTGATGCGTGAATAGGGCGGTGTGATTGGGATTGTCGACAATGATCTGGCCCCGCTTTTCAGTGCGGACCTGATTAGGTGTCAGACTGACCGTGTTCATCCCGGGAAGCGGTCCGCTGGTCGCAGAGGGAACACTAGCGAGCAGCAGACCAACCGGAGCTAACACACTGATGGTCAGCACGATAAGTTGGTATCTGAAGGACTTCATCAGTCACGCCCCCCTATTTAGACTCAAATGTCAAAACAATCTTTACAACTTTTCTACGTACCACCTCTGGACGCAGATCAATCGAAAGTCGCTCGAAGCGAACGACCCCTCTCGCCCATACAACCGGAAAGTCCAGTCGGAGGAAAACCACGGCAAGCGGCTCACCCCGGCAGCGTGTGAAACCGCTCCTGCACCGCACCGGCGCTCGTTTGTTTACGTACCCGCGATGCGCTATAGCGATCTGAGATGCAGCTTGTCCAGCTGACGCAGACACGCCGTCGCTGACACAATTGTGTCGCCGTTATCGAGACGCCCTGCCACCCTTTTGATTGCGACTTCCTTGATCAGGAACAATAAGCGTGCTGGTTTCAGAACAGTCAGAACGCTCATAATGTCTCATACGGAACGAAGATTGGTGCGGTTCTGACTATGGGCTCAACAGCCCGAATTGCGAGTCTTGTATTCGCCCTCGTGACCGCCAGTTGTGGCGGCGGCGGCTCCTCGAACGCCCCACCCGTTGCCGTTAACGATGGCCCCTTCGTCGTCAACTCGGGAGATACGCTCACCGTGAACGGGGTCGGCGTGCTGGCCAACGACACGGACGAAGACAATGACCCGCTGACCGCCCTTCTGATATCGCAACCCGCCAGCGGCATTCTGGACTTTCGGTCCGACGGATCGTTCCTTTACACGCCGAACGACAGCGGGACGATCCAGGTCTCATTCAGCTACAAAGCCAACGACGGAAGCAGCGACTCCAATCCTGCGACGGTGACCATCGACATCGACGTTCCGCCCACCGCGCACGCAGGCGAAGATCAGACCGCGAACGTGAATGTGGGCGTGAACCTCGACGCTACCGCCAGCAGCGATCCGAACGTTGGCGAGGCCCTGAGTTTTCAGTGGACTCAGATCGCCGGAGAGTCCGTAGTCATCAGCGACACCACCTCGCCGACGCCCAGTTTCACGACGCCCACAACCTCACAGGTTCTGAGCTTCGGGCTCACGGTCACCGACAGCCGTGGGCAGACCGACACCGACACGGTGGACGTCACCGTCGACGTCCCGCCCGTCGCTGCCGACACCTGCGAAAGAACGGATCTCGATACCGTGCTGAACGGTGATCTGACGGGTCTGGTTACCGATCCGGACAGCGCGATGTTCGTGTTCGCCGCTGTGAACCCGGGACCAGCCAGGGGCAGCGTCAACGTCAACCCGGATGGCACGTTTTCGTACACGCCCAACCTCGGAGAAAGAGGCCCTGACAGTTTTACGTATGCGGCCAGCGACATGGCCGGCAACTCGGATACCGGAACCGTCGACGTGATCGTCGGCGACACGCGCATCATGCCGCTGGGTGATTCGATAACGCTGGGACGCCTGGGCAACGGCAATACGGACGACAGTATTCAAGTGGCATACCGCCGACAGCTTTACGACGATTTAACCGCCGATCTGGACACTGCGTACTATTTCGACTTCGTCGGCAGCCAGACCGCCGGCGAAGCCGCAACACCCCCGATCCCCGATCCCGATCACGAGGGGTATGCTGGATTCACACCTTTCCAGATCGCGACGAACGTCAACGCCTGGCTGGATGCCAATCCAGCCGACATCGTCCTGTTGCACATCGGCACCAACGACATCAATGACGACCCCATCGGCACCGCCGAGCTCAGGGACGGGATGATCGGCGACGTCGACGATATTCTCAACGGCATCGACACTTGGGAGACTGCGCTGCTTCCGGATACGCCGCGTCCCGTGACGGTGTTTCTGGCACAGATCATCGACCGGGAAACGGACGCCGGGGCATTCCCGAATCCGCGCGTCCAGCTGTTCAACAACGAACTGGTCGAGCTCGCACAGGATCGAATCACTGCTGGCGACAGCATCGTACTCGTGGATCAGTACAATGCGTTGAGCTACCCCGGCGACGTAGAGGGCGACGGCGTCCATCCTACGCCGACCGGCTACGACAACATGGGCGACACCTGGTACATTGCGCTCGACGCGTCCGCATTGATCCTCGGCTGTCCACGGTGACAAGATCCGGTGACCCGCTTGGCTAGTGTCTGTCCAGAATGCGAGATTCTGAACGAAGAATCCCCTCTCCCTTGAGGGAGAGGGCCAGGGTGAGGGTGATAAGCCTATGATTTTATTCCCCCTCACCCTAACCCTCTCCCCAAGGGGAGAGGGGACTGCTCGTATAGTTTTGGTATTTCTGGACAAGAACTAGCTAAACGATACGCGAAAGATCATGATCGAACGTGCACGCCCGCGACGGCGCCGGTCAACCGGCAAGTGGACCTGAATCTTGAAGTGGCCGAAGCACCCCTGGGCGAGGTTCTGGATGCTGTTCGCCCGCCTTGGCCCGTTAGGGCGCGCAGCAATGTACCTGGCCGGGCTTTTCACGCCGCCCTATAAATCGAAACAGAAACTTGCGCGCTACAGCAAAGCAGGCTACATCGCTGCAACGGCAGCGATTCATTGCCCGGATCTCGCAACCGGCAACTATGTGTTCATCGGCGATCGCGTTACGATCTACCAGGCGGAGGACGGCGGTGGCGTAGCGATTGGTGACGAGGTCGCTATCCACCAGGACACGCTCATCGAGACCGGGCACGGCGGCGCTGTCAGCATCGGTGCTCACACCCATCTTCAGGCGCGTGTGCAGATATCCGCCTACCGGGGCAGCGTGGTTATCGGCCGCGCCGCCCATATCGCGCCCAATTGCGCGTTCTACCCCTACGACCACGGCGTGGCGCCTGATCAGCCGATCTACGAGCAAGCGCTGACGACCAAAGGCGGCATCGTGGTGGGGGACGATGCCTGGCTCGGCTTCGGTGTCATCGTTCTCGACGGCGTGCACATCGGCAACGGCACCGTTGTAGGCGCAGGCGCCGTGGTGACACACGACATTCCCGACAACGCCATCGCCGTCGGGTCGCCGGCGCGCGTGGTCAGGATGCGCGGCCAGCCTGCGGAAAACGAGTCCAATGACTAACGACGAGCCCCTGGTCAGCATCGTCACACCTGTCTACAACGGCGCCGAATACCTCGCAGAGTGCATCGAGAGCGTACTGGCGCAGACCTATCAGAACTGGGAATACGTGATCGTCGACAACCGCAGCACGGATCGGACCGCCGAGCTCGCCTCCCACTACGCTAAACTCGATCCTCGAATCACGGTTCACAGCAACGATTCTTTCCTGCCCGTGATGGAAAACTGGAACCACTCGCTGACCAGGATAGATCCACTCAGCAAATACACCAAGATGGTGCACGCCGACGACCTGTTGATGCCCGACTGCATACGTTCCATGGTGGACGTAGCGGAACGAAATCCCTCCGCCGGAATCGTGGGCGCATACCGGATAGACGGCGAACGCGTAAACCTGGATGCGTTACCCTATCCCACGGAGCTCGTGCCGGGCACGGAGATGTGCCGCCAGCGACTGCTCGGCGGTCCCGACATGTTCGGATCTCCGACGTCGATCTTGCTGCGATCCAATCTCATCAAAGCTCGCGACAATTTCTACGACCCGGACAACCTGCACGCCGATACGGATGTTTGCTTCGATCTGCTGCGCAGCGCGGATTTCGGATTCGTCAACCAGGTGCTGACCTATACCCGCCGCCACAACGAGTCGGTGACGTCGTTTGCGAAGACAATCGACACGTACAAAACCGGCCAATTCGTTCGCTTGCTCAAATATGGCCCGTTCTACTTGAGCAAGAACGAGTATCAGGCTCGACTGAAGAAAGTCGAAAATTCATATTATCGATTTCTCGGAGCACGCTTGCTTTCAAACTTCTTGAAGAGCAAGTATCGAAAGAGACGAGCAGAGTTCTGGAGCTACCATAAGTCTGCCTTGTCGAACGTCAACTATTCGATACGCTCGTGGCGCCTGTTGGCCGGCACCATCATCGCGAGTTACAACAAAGCGCTCAAGATGATGGTGCGCTCTAGCTAGTTCTTGTCCAGAATGCGAAAGTCTGAACGAAGAATCCCCTCTCCCTTGAGGGAG
>JAOTYY010000183.1 GCA_029861595.1 Gammaproteobacteria bacterium | reverse complement strand
CATAACGGCATACGGCCCGTGCGCAAGTCGCGTATCAGCGTCTCGGTGGCCGCGCCCCGAACACCGCGGTGCCTACGCGTACGATAGTGGCGCCCTCGGCGATTGCCGCCTCCAGGTCGCCGGTCATCCCCATCGACAGGGTGTCGCAAGGCAGGCCGCTGCGTTGCAGGTCCTCGAGCAGCGCGCGCAGTTCGGCGAACGGTTCGCGCTGGGCGCGCAGATCCTCGGCCGGTGCCGGCAGGGTCATCAGTCCGCGCAGGCGTAGGTTGGGCAAGCCGTGCACGGACTTCGCCAGAGCAATGACTGCGTCCGGCGCGACACCGGCTTTCGTGTCTTGTGCGGAAATATTGACCTGCAGACAGACGTTCAGAGGCGGCTGGCTGTCCAGGCGCTGGTCGCTCAGGCGTTGCGCCAGTTTGAGCCGGTCCAGCGTGTGCAGCCAGGCGCAGTGCTGTGCCACGTGGCGTGATTTGTTGCTTTGCAGCGGACCGATGAAATGCCATTCGCAGTCGAGATCGGCCAGCTCGGCGATTTTCTGCAGGGCTTCCTGCATGTAGTTTTCGCCGAACTGTACCTGACCGAGTGCGTGGGCCGCGCGAATCGCGCCGGCGGGCTGCTGCTTGCTCACAGCCAGCAGTTGCACCGAGCCGGGCACGCGACCGTACCGGAGTTCCGCATCGCGGATACGCCGCAATACCTCCGGCAGCGCTTGTGCCACAGTTGTTCCAGTTTCGCTCATTTTTAGCTATGTCATTGTATTTACACTACTTAGCTTTTATTCTCTCAAGCTGTGCGCTCGTTTCCCCGATATGGGAACAGCGGGCTGTCCAGAACCTCGTACGCCGCACCCTTGAGGTACCTGGATAGTGCCTAGTCTGGCGGAGATTGCAGTGGTAACGCCAGTAGCGGGTGCTGGAATCGAAATTGCTTGCAATATAGGGTTGGGCCTGCAAGTCAGTTGAACAGTCAATCGCGGTTTCCTAGGGGTAATTTATGGACATTTCGCAGCTGCTCGCGTTCGGGGTCAAGAACGGAGCGTCGGATCTTCATCTCTCGGCTGGTTTGCCGCCGATGATCCGGGTCGATGGAGACGTGCGCCGGGTGAACCTGCCCGCGATGGATCACAAACAGGTTCACGGCATGGTGTACGACATCATGAACGACAAACAGCGCAAGACCTACGAGGAGTTTCTGGAAACCGATTTCTCCTTCGAAATCCCCGGCCTTGCGCGCTTTCGCGTGAATGCATTCAACCACAATCGCGGCGCCGGTGCGGTATTTCGGACCATCCCTTCCGAAATTCTCACACTGGAACAACTCCAGGCGCCGAAGATTTTCGAGGACATTGCCAGCTACCCGCGTGGCATTGTGCTGGTTACCGGCCCAACCGGATCGGGAAAATCGACCACCCTGGCGGCGATGGTCGACTTCAAGAATGATGGCGAATACGGGCACATCCTGACCGTCGAGGATCCCATCGAATTCGTGCACGAAAGCAAAAAATGTCTGATCAATCAGCGCGAAGTGCACCGCGATACCCTGGGCTTCAACGAAGCGCTGCGCTCTGCGCTGCGCGAGGACCCGGACGTGATCCTGGTGGGGGAGATGCGTGACCTCGAAACCATCAGATTGGCGCTGACCGCGGCCGAGACCGGACATCTGGTATTCGGCACGCTGCATACCAGTTCTGCGGCGAAAACCATCGACCGCATTATCGATGTGTTTCCGGCGGCCGAAAAATCCATGGTGCGTTCCATGCTCTCGGAATCGCTGCGCGCGGTGATTGCCCAGACATTGTTGAAAAAGAACGGTGGCGGTAGGGTTGCCGCGCATGAGATTATGATCGGCACGCCGGCCATCCGTAACCTGATCCGCGAGGACAAAATCGCGCAGATGTATTCGGCGATACAGACCGGTCAGGGTCAGGGTATGCAGACTCTGGATCAAAACCTGAAGGAGATGGTGCAACGCGGTATAGTCAACCGCGACGAAGCAAAGAGACGAGCTGTCAGCCCGGATATGATCTAGTTTCCGGCGGCGACGACACCGCATAGCGGGGGAGCGAGGACATGGATCGCGAAAAGGCAATTAAATACATGCACGATCTCTTGCGCCTGATGAAGGCCAAGGACGCGTCGGATTTATATATCGCCGCGGGCGCTCCCCCGAGCTTGAAAGTTCACGGTCGTTTGGAGCAGGTGTCCGGTCAGAAGTTGTCGCCGGCACACACGCAAGTGCTCGCGCGATCGATCATGAACGACAAGCAGGCCTCGGAGTTCGATGCATCGAACGAATCCAACTTCGCGATCAGTTTGCCCGGGGTATCCCGCTATCGCATCAGCGCTTACGTGCAGCGCAGCAGCGTGGCTATGGTGGTGCGCGCGATAACCGCCGAAATTCCTGCGTTTGAGGATTTACATTTGCCGTCCGTATTAAAAGAAATTGCCATGAGCAAGCGCGGGATGGTGATATTTGTCGGCGCTACAGGCTCCGGTAAATCGACTTCGCTGGCGGCGATGATCGATTACCGTAATGAAAACAGCTACGGACACATCATCACTATCGAGGACCCGGTGGAGTACGTGCATTCGCACCGCGGTTGTGTGGTCAGCCAACGCGAGGTAGGCACGGACACCGCGAACTTCGAGGTGGCGTTGAAAAACTCCTTGCGGCAAGCACCTGATGTTATCTTGATCGGCGAGGTTCGCGAACGTGAAACCATGGAATATGCCATCGCGTTTGCGGAAACCGGGCATCTGTGTCTGTGCACCCTGCATGCGAACAACACCAACCAGGCAATGGACCGCATAATAAACTTCTTCCCTGAAGACCGGCGCCAACAGTTGTTGATGGATCTGTCACTGAACCTGCGCGCGGTAATTTCGCAGCGGCTGTTACGCCGACCGGACGGCGAGGGACGTCGTGCTGCGGCCGAGATTCTTATCAATACACCCCTGATGGCGGATCTGATCCTCAAGGGCGATGTGCCGGACATGAAACCGCTTATCGCCAAGTCGCGCGAAGCGGGCATGCAGACTTTCGACCAGGCCCTGTTCGATCTTATCGAAGAAGGTGCGATCACGGTGGAAGAAGGCCTGCGTAACGCGGACAGCGTCAATGATCTGCGCCTGCGCTTGAAACTGGAGAGCAAGCGCGCCGGCATCGATCTCAACGACGGTATCGAACTTTCCATGGAAGAGGATCCGACTAAGTCCGGCATGCTGGGGTAACCAAGGTCAAGCTGCTATGAGTTCTCTCGACACCTATCTCAAACATATGGCGGACAAGAACGCGTCCGATTTGTATTTCACCACGGGCGCGCCGCCGAGCATGAAAGTCGAAGGCGAGACGCATCCCATCAGTAAAAAGCGTTTGGAGCCTGGTACCGTCAAAGCGATCGCCTACGAGATCATGGACGAGCGTCAGCAGCGCGATTTCGAAGAACGTCTGGAGATGAACCTGGGCCTCACGGTGGAAGGCGTAGGTCGGTACCGCGTCAACATTTACCGTCAACGCGGCGAAGTGGCGATGGTGATTCGTTACATCAAAGCCAACATACCGGATATCAAAACGCTGAACCTACCGGATGTGCTCGGGGAGTTGATCGGCGAGAAGAAGGGCTTGCTTCTGGTTGTGGGCTCCACCGGTTCCGGCAAGTCCACGACCCTGGCGTCAATGCTGGATCATCGTAATTCCGTCAAAACCGGCCATATTCTCACGATCGAAGATCCGATCGAGTACGTGTTCGAGCACAAACGCTCGATTCTCGGTCAGCGCGAGGTGGGGCTGGATACACTGTCTTACGAGAATGCGCTGCGTGAAGCGATGCGTGAAGCGCCGGATGTGATCATGATCGGAGAGGTGCGCGACCGGCGCACTATGGAGGCCGCAATCGCCTACGCGGATACGGGTCACCTCTGCCTGAGCACCCTGCATGCCGTGAACGCATACCAGGCGCTGGATCGGATCATCAACATGTTCCCGCCGGATGCAAAAAATCAGATTCTGATGGATCTGTCACTCAACTTGCGCGGCATTATCTCGCAGCGCCTGGTTCCGGGGAAAAAGGGCCTGCGTGTTCCGGCCGTGGAGATAATGCTGGGCGGTGGCTACATTTCCGAACTGGTTCGAGAAGGCGAAATCCACAAGATCAAGGACGCGATGTCGCGCGGCAGCAAGGAAGGTATGCAGACTTTCGATCAGTCTCTGTTCGAGTTGTTCAAAACCAACAAGGTAGAGCTCAATACGGCGCTCGACTTCGCCGATTCGCGCAGCGACCTCGAATGGAAAATCAACTTTGGTGGCGGTGTGGGCGAAATCAACCGCTCTCATGGCAGCGATCAGATTGCCGCACCCGGTGCCGATTTCGAGGAGCTGACGATCAACAAGTAGTGTGCGCTATGCGCACTACTCGCCTCGCGGATACAGGTGGTATCCGACAACCCCATGCCGATCGACACGCTCTATTTCGAAACGGGCGTTGACGGGACTCGACGGGGTGTCCGGCGCGTCACGCCGGGTGCGGGACAATTGCCACCAATCGCTGCTATCACGCAGCGACAAGCGGTTGCTGCGGCAATCTACCTGCCCCTGGGGTTTGCGGTTTCTCACGATTACTTTCCTGCTGCTGATTACTCGCGATTGCAGTACAACAGGCAATACGGGCGAAAGATGGCATCAAAAACGACGAAAGGCGTTGCTTCTATGAACCGTGGCGTTCGCTTGCGGCCCGGGGAGCTGGCGTCAGGCCACCGAGCGTTCGCCTCTTCAGGCGGGGAATTCGTGCAACTGGCCGGCAATCAGCACGGCTCGCACGCGACCTGGCAACGACCAGCCCATAAACGGTGTGTTTTGCCCGGCACTCAGCAGCGACGCTTCGCTCACTTCCCACTCGACGTTCGCATCGAACAGGCATATGTCGGCGCGGCTGCCGACGCTCAGTGAACCGCGCTCGATCCCCAGCACCTGCGCCGGGCCGCTGGTCAGGGACTCGAGCACGCGCGGCAGCGTTATAGCGCCTTCCTCCACCAGTTTGAGAGCGAGGCTCAGCAGCGTATCCAGCCCCGATATGCCCGGCTCCGTGGACGGGAACGGTGCGAGTTTGGCATCCGGCTCGTGCGGTTGATGATCCGAACACACGGCGTTAAGCACGCCGTCGCGCAAAGCTGCGCGCAGTGCATCGCGATCGCGCTCACTGCGCAACGGTGGACGCACATGGCACAGGCTGTTGAAACCCAGTAAATCGTTTTCGCTCAGGTGCAGATGACTCATGGACACGTCGGCGGTCACATTGGAGCCCGAGGCGCGCGCCGCCTGCATCAGCTCGAGCGAGCGCGCCGCCGAAAGTTGTGAAAAATGTGCGCGCACGCCCGTGGTGGCTGCCAGTTCCAGCATCTGCGCCAGTGCCACGGTTTCCGCCGCCACCGGGACGCCGGGAAGTCCCAGACGTGTGGCCACCGGCCCCTCGTTCGCGCAACCGCTTTTTGCCAGCCACGCGTCGTGCGCCTGAATGAACACGGTCAGATCGTGGGTGGCGGCATATTCGAAAGCGCGGCGCATTACCCGCGTGTCGCTGACCGCCTGCCAGGCGTTACTGACACCTACGCACCCGGCATCCTTCAGCGTGCCCATTTCGGCGAGCATTTCTCCGCGCAAGCCCTGGGTCAGCGCCCCCAGCGGCACGACTGCCGACAAGCCCGTGTCTTCCACGCGCCGATGAATGAGTTCCACGGTGGCTGGCTCGTCGATCACCGGATCGGTGTCCGGCGGGCAACACAGCGTGGTGATTCCGCCGCGCGCAGCGGCGCGAGTTTCGCTGGCAATGGTCGCTTTGTGTTCGTTGCCTGGCTCGCGCAGGCGCGCGCAAACGTCGACCAGGCCGGGACAGGCAATCAGGCCGCTGGCATCCAGTTCCCGCTCGCTGACGAAGCCTGCGGGTGGCGTGTCCAGTGCCACGATCTGGCCGCCGCTGGTAAAAATTGACCCCTGCTCGTCGCGCTTGCCGTGCGGGTCGATAATTCTGGCGTTGCGGATATGCAGATTCATGCGGTTTCGTCGCGTGGCGCCGGACCTGCGATCAGCGACATCACCGCCATGCGTACCGCGATGCCGTTGGTCACCTGCTCGAGAATCAGTGAACGCGGGCCGTCGGCGACGCTCGACTCGATTTCCACACCCCGGTTGGTGGGTCCCGGATGCATGACCAGCGCGCCCGGTTTGGCTTTCGCCAGGCGCTCCGCGGTCAGACCGAAGGTGGTGAAGTATTCTGCCTCGCTAGGCAACAGCGCGCCCAGCATGCGCTCGCGCTGCAGGCGCAGCATGATGATTACATCGACGTCTTTGAGGCCGCCGTCGAGATCTTTGCAGACGTTGACGCCCATGCGTTCGATTGATTCGGGCAGCAGGGTGCGCGGCGCAATCACCCGCACTTCCGCGGCCCCCATCACGTTGAGCGCGTGTATCTGCGAGCGCGCAACGCGCGAATGTTGTACATCGCCAACGATTGCCACCCGCAGCCGCGTAAAATCCTGGCAATGGCGGCGGATGGTAAACACGTCCAGCAGAGCCTGGGTTGGATGCGCGTGCCAGCCATCGCCCGCGTTGACCACCGCAACGTTGGGTTCCACATGCCGGGCGATGAAATGCGGTGCACCGGAGTCGCTGTGGCGGACGATAAACATATCGCATTGCATCGCCTGCAAATTGCGCAACGTATCGAGCAGCGATTCGCCCTTGGTGGTTGCCGAGGCACTGATGTTGACGTTGAGCACGTCCGCGGACAGTCGCTTCGCGGCCAGTTCGAAGGTGGTACGTGTGCGTGTGCTGGGCTCGAAAAACAGGTTCACCACCGTCTTACCGCGCAGCAGCGGCACTTTCTTGATGGATTTGTCGTTTACACCGACGAACGACTCGGCCACATCGAGAATGCGCACCACGTGTTCACGGGATAATCCTTCTATAGTGAGTAGATGGCGTAGATGGCCTTGCGCGTCGACTTGAAGATCGGTGGGTTCGTACCCGTTGCGGTTCAAGCGCGCGACTCCGCTTCCATGATGGTCATGCCCAGATCCTCTTTGTTCAGTTTGACCTGCTGATCCACCCTTAGCGCCAGCGTCTGGCCTTTGATATCAGCGCGAATCGGCAGCTCGTGGCCTTCGCGTTCGATCAATACGCACAGGATAACCCTTGCCGGGCGTCCATAATCGAACAACGTGTTCAAGGCGGCGCGCGTCGTGCGGCCGCTGTAGAGCACATCATCCACCAGGACGATCGTGCGCCCCTCGACATCGAACGGGATATGCGAGGTTTTCACTTGCGGATTCAGGCCGATATGACTGAAGTCGTCACGGTAGAAAGAGATATCCAGCGTTCCCATCGGCAGTGTGAGCCGCAGGCGCGAGTGCAGTTGTTCGGCGACGCGCACACCACCAGTGTATATGCCGACGATGCCGAGTTCGGGAATTGCTGCCGGACCCAGATCTGCACGCAATTCGTCGCTCATGCGGGTGAGCCAGTTTTCGACAGTGGCTGCATCGATCAAGCTAGTGCCCTTTCCCATGAATAACCTACTATTCTGAGCGTGTGTCGCGTTCCAGAGCAAGGCGTCGGCGGTGCAGAAATAGTCGATTCTATTTCAAGGCGTCGTAACACAGCCATGGGACAGGGCACTAGTCGTCCAGGTCGCCGTGCTGGGTCAGCCAGTCCTTGAGAATCAAGCTGGCGGCTATTTTATCCTCATCGCCGGCGGTTTTTCTCATCCGCTTGCCTGCCGCGCGTTGTGCGCGATGCAGCTCCCGCGCGTTGCGCGAGCTGAGCCGTTCGTCGGCCTCGTGAACCGGTAACTCGAAACGTTGCTTCAGCTGGTGCGCAAACCGTCGTGCCGCGCGCGTGACCGGCTGTCCGCTGCCATCCATCTGCACCGGTATGCCGACCACCAGGGCGCCGGGTTGCCAGGTTTTGATCAGGTCCGCTATGGCCTGCCAGTCTGGATGACCCTGGCGTGCGCTCAGCGTGGCAAGCGGAAAACTGGCCATGGGTTCTCGCTCCCCGACAGCAACGCCGATGCGGCGTTGACCAAAATCGAAACCAAGGTATGTCACGCGAACCGGCTTGCCGGTGGCTGCGTTCAAGCGTGTCCGGCTGAAGTAGTCAGGCTGTTTAGGTCCACGCCGAGTCGTGCGGCCGCCGCTTCGAGTTTGCGCTCGCAGTCAGTGTCGAACATGATGTCGAGGTTGGCCGGGCAGGTCAGCCACGCGTTCTGTGCCAGTTCGCTTTCCAGCTGGCCCGCGCCCCATCCCGAGTAACCCAGAGCGACGATCGCTTTGGCTGGTCCCTCGCCCTGCGCCATGGCGATGAGGATGTCACGCGAACTGGTCACGCCAACGGTTTCGTCAATCTCGAGCGTCGCTTCCCATTCGCCGATCGGCGTATGCAACACGAAGCCGCGCGCCATGTCCACGGGGCCGCCATAGTATGCGTGCACTCCGCCCAGTACGGGGCTGGATTCGATATCCATCTGCGCCATGATCTCGTCCAGCTTGAGTTCCAGGGGCCGGTTAACCACGATACCCATGGCTCCCTCGCTGCTGTGCTCGCAGATGTAGGTGACGGTGCGGCGAAAATTGGGATCCATCAACG
>JAOTYY010000182.1 GCA_029861595.1 Gammaproteobacteria bacterium | reverse complement strand
TCCGAGCACCGCTTCGGTCACCGTGTACGTCGGGACCGGCGAATCGGTAGGGCTAACGAACACGGTGACCGAAGCGGTGCTCGGAAAGGGCGCGAAACTCCAGCACTATAAGCTACAGGAGGAAGGCCAGAAGGCGTACCACGTTGCCGTGCTCCAGGTCCACCAGGAGCGCGACACCAGTTTCGTGTCGCATTCGCTGTCGGCCGGCGCGCGACTGGCGCGCAACGATTTGAACGTCGCACTGGAAGCCGAAGGCGCAGAATGCAGTTTGTACGGCCTGTATATCGCGGGCGGGCGGCAACACGTTGACTATCACACTCGCGTCGACCACCGCAAGCCACTGGGCACCAGCCGCGAGTTTTATAAGGGCGTACTGGGCGGTAGCGCACGGGCGGTGTTCAACGGTCAGGTTTACGTTCACCCGCATGCTCAGCGCAGTGACGCCGAACAGTCGAACAGAAATCTGCTGTTGTCGGCCGACGCGGAAGTGGACACCAAGCCGCAACTCGAAATATATGCCGACGATGTCAAATGCAGCCATGGGGCGACGGTCGGCCAGCTCGATGAAAACATGCTGTATTACCTGCGCTCACGCGGAATTTCAGAGCAACATGCACGGGCGATTCTGACTTACGGCTTTGCGCACGATGTCGTCGAACGAATTCCTCTGGCACCGGTGCGAGAGACCGCCGAACGTCTGCTGATGACCCAGCTTCCGCACGCACAGGCGCTGGACGAGGAACTGGTTGGAGAACTGGCGTGAGCCACCCCGCTTCCGCGCCCGACGACCCGTACGATGTCGAACGCGTGCGGCGCGATTTCCCGATCCTGCACCAGCAAGTCAACGGGCACCCCCTGGTGTATCTGGATAACGGCGCAACCAGTCAAAAACCGCGTTGTGTGATAGATGCGATCAGCGACTATTACCTGCGGGATAACTCGAACGTTCACCGCGGTGTACATACGCTGGCCGCGCGCGCCACTGAGGCTTTCGAGAGCGCGCGAACGCGCGCGCAGGAATTCTTACGCGCCCAGGACAGCAAAGAAATCGTTTTCGTACGCGGCACCAGTGAAGCGATCAACCTGGTGGCACGCGGATACGCCGTGCCACAGCTGAAAGCCGGGGACGAGGTGCTTATCACCGAGATGGAGCACCATTCGAACATCGTGCCCTGGCAGATGATCTGTCAGGAGACAGGCGCTCTGTTGCGCGTCCTACCGATCGACGAGCAAGGGGAATTGTCGCTGGATCAGCTCGACGATCTGATGCACGCAAAGACCCGAGTTCTTGCACTGACGCATGTTTCCAATGCGCTTGGCACGGTCAACCCGCTGGCGCAGATCATCCGCAAAGCTCGTGACAAGGGAATAGTCACGATCGTCGATGGCGCACAAGCGGCACCGCACATGCGCATCGACGTGCAGAAACTGGGTTGCGATTTCTATGCCTTCTCCGGGCACAAGGTCTACGGTCCAACGGGAATCGGCGTTTTGTACGGCCGCATGCCTTTGTTGCGGGAGATGCAACCCTACCAGGGTGGCGGGGAAATGATTCGCAAAGTGTCGTTCGATGAAACAACGTATGCGGATCCCCCCTACAAGTTCGAGGCCGGCACCCCGAACATTGCCGGCGCTGTCGGTTTAGCCGCGGCGCTGGACTACGTTGACGAACTGGGGCTGGAGCGAATCGCACGCCATGAGTTGACGCTTCTGAAATATGCCACGGCCGCCGTCGAAAAAGTTGCCGGTATTCGAATCATTGGCCGTGCCCGGGAGAAAGCCGGTATTCTGACTTTTATCATCGATGGCGTACATGCTCACGATGTCGGCACCATTATGGATCACCAGGGCATCGCAATCCGCGCAGGACATCATTGCGCTATGCCGGTGATGAAAAAATTCGGCGTGGCAGCCACGACCCGCGCATCGTTCGGTTTGTACAACACGCACCAGGAAGTGGATGCGCTGGTCAGCGGACTGCACGAGGTCAGGGAGATCATGGGCACATGAACGACCTACGTGAACTGTACGAAGAGGTGATTCTGGATCACAACCGCAATCCGCGGAACTATCCGCGCAAGCCTGACGATGCCACAAACTCGGCGCACGGTTTCAATCCGCTGTGCGGGGATGAGTTTTTCGTTCACTTGACAGTCGTGGGCGGTGTTATCAAGGACGCCGGCTTCGAGGGAGCCGGTTGCGCTATCTCCACAGCGTCAGCATCGCTGATGACCGAAGCACTGATCGGCAAACCGCTCGCCGAAGTCGAGGCATTGTTTCAGCAAGTGCATGCGCTGCTCACTGATGAGGCGCAAGTTGGGAATCCGGAGGAGTTTCTCGGCAAACTCACCGTCTTGACAGGCGTCAAGGAATACCCTATGAGGGTCAAGTGCGCGACGCTGGCCTGGCATACCATGCGCGCAGCGCTACACGAAAAATCCTCGACAGTGACCACGGAGTAGACGTGCTCAAGGACTGGCTCAACAAGGTTCAGAACCAGACGCCCGTCGATGCGGAGACGTTGAAAGCCAAGGTTTTGGTAAAACTGAAGGAGATCTACGATCCCGAAATACCGGTCAACATCTATGATCTGGGGTTGATTTACCGGCTAGATGTGGACACTGCGGGAATTGTGGAGATCGATATGACACTGACCAGTCCCGCGTGTCCTGTTGCTCAGACTTTCCCTGGCACGGTTGAAAACGCGGTCCGCGAAGTCGGCGAAGTTACGGCCGTACACGTGGAGTTGGTATGGGATCCTCCCTGGTGCCAGGACCTGCTCAGTGACGAGATAAAACTCGAACTTGGATTGCTTTGACGCGCGGGTCCGCGTGGTAAGTTTTCCCGCGCCAACCAGACCTTCGCCGCCCCCGCTGTATCTTCAACTCTGCGACGAGCGGTGCGCACCGTCCACGGGTGATCCATGCTCCGCGTTGCGCCGCGAAAATGCCATCAGCAGCAGATTCACGGCATCGTGGTTGGTAAGGCTGCGGTGGGCCGAATAGCACGCGTCACGTTGTGCGCGTACTTCCGCATAGCGCTCGGCATGCATATCGATTTCCCAGCATACGTGCGCGGGCGCCGGAACGCTGGCCTGCGTAACAAAGCGAGCCGGCACCGGTGAGAACGGATCACCCGCCAGACGCGGCGCGACTTGCCAATAGGTGTTGCGTGTATCGTAGTCGAGCGAGAACATGCGCAGGCGTGTGCGCAACGTGCGCCAATAACGCACTGCCTGGGTTATCCCGGTCGCCAGAACGGCGATTACCAGTAGGCGCGTGGCGCTGGGATGTTCCAGCATCTGCATGAAGTGCAAAAGCAGAATCGTGGAGAACACCATAATGCCGGCGCTGAAAATATGTGAGAGGATATATACGCGCTCCGCATATCGGTACGCATCGAGCAACAGTATTTGCTGATTGTTGGACACGGCGAACACCCATTTTGCATATTGTCCCTGCGCCCGGTTATCGGCAGAGGGCGGTGAAGCTTGACCTGAATGGACGTCACATGAGCCTGGAATCTTTCGCCTCGATCGAAGACATGGTCAGAAGACTGCACCCCAGCTATCCGGTGTATTGTGTGCGGCGCGACATACTGCGGGACAACGCTGAACGGTTCCTCGACAGGTTCCCCGGCGATGTGCTGTATGCGGTCAAGTGCAATCCACACCCTGAAGTTCTCAAACCCCTGCATGCTGCGGGCGTGAGGCACTTCGATACCGCGTCGCTGACGGAGATTGCGCAGATCAGCGAACTGTTCACCGACGCCGAGCGATACTTCATGCATCCAGTCAAGCCCAGGGCAGCCATTCGCACTGCTTGCGAGGTGTATAACGTAAAACACTACGTCATTGATCATCGCGACGAACTCGACAAAGTAGTAGAGGAAACGCGTGGGCATGAGGTCGTGATTCTAGTGCGCATGGCTACTCCCTCTGGCGGTGCAACTTACGAGCTTTCCCGAAAGTTCGGTGCGCCACCCGAAGAGACCGTTACACTGCTGAAGGAGCTTGCTGCGCGCCGCGTGCAAAGAGGCATAGCCTTTCACGTAGGTTCTCAATGCGTGCGCACCAGCGCGTTCGAAACGGCGCTCGATCTCGTCGCCAACGTTTGTTCTGCAGCCGGCGAAATCGATTGTCTGGACGTGGGCGGCGGCTTCCCGGCATTTTACGAGGGGACTTTTTCACCGCCGTTGGAAACCTTTGTCGACACCATAAGCAAACGGCTCGAAGCGTCGACGATCCCAGGCCACTACCAGCTGATGTGCGAACCGGGCCGCGCCATGGTCGCCAACTCTATGTCGCTGGTTGTGCAAGTGCAGCTTCGCAAAGATAACCGCATCTACATCAACGACGGCATCCATGGGAGCCTTTCGGAAGCGGCGGTTGGCGGCGTGCGTTATCCGACCAGATTGATTGACCTGGGCCAGCAGCGTTCTGCGCAAATGCTGGACTTTACCGTCAACGGGCCCACCTGTGACTCGGTAGACGTACTGCCCAATCCTTTCCGGTTGCCTGACGACATTCGGGAAGGCGACTGGATCGAAGTGCAGAAAATCGGGGCGTACTCCAACGCCAACCGCACACAATTCAACGGCTTTTACCCGGAAACACTGGTTGCGATCGAGGCAGCCTGAGGCGAGAGTGTACTGTGTGGTCCGATCAGCGACGATCGGGCTGTCTTCGAGGACTCGCAGATCGCTGCACGCAACATGGTTGCCACGATTAGGGATCCAGAGTTCGGCGAGTTACGGGGGTTGCCGGCAATCCCGTCAAACCAGCCTCGTACGAGGACACTACCGAGCGGTTTGACGCGCCCGACCTGGACGCCGATCGGCAGGTTATCGCGAAATTCGCGAAATCCTAACCGGCTAGGCCGTACCGAGTGGCGTTCATCCACGATTTCCATGGGTGGATGAAATCGGCATCATTCGGCCACCTACAGGGGAAGCAGGAACTCGCAAACGCGCGCAGAACGCGGAGATAATCGTACTCCCGCTCCGTGCGTTTCGTCTGCGCGCTTTGTGTATTGCGAGAGACAATCGTTGGCGTACTCAGGCCGCGTCCAGTTTGGGGATTCGCTTCAACGCCTCTTTTACAGCTTCTTCAGGGTACTCGTAATCCACAAGCTCACCCGCGAAATACTTCTCGTATGCGCTCATATCGAAGTGACCGTGTCCGCACATGTTGAAAAGCAGGGTTTTACTTTCGCCACTTTCCTTGCAGCGTAACGCTTCGTCGATCACTGCGCGCACCGCGTGGTTAGCCTCCGGAGCAGGAATAATCCCCTCGGTACGGCCGAACGTTACGCCTGCCTCGAACGTCGCCAGCTGGGGCGTGGCGATTGCCTCGACCAACCCCTCCTCGTAGAGCTGACAGACGAGCGGCGAATCGCCATGATAGCGCAGGCCGCCCGCATGAATACCCGGCGGCACGAAATCGTGTCCCAGGGTGTGCATTTTCATCAAAGGTGTGAGCCCCACCGTATCACCGTAATCGTAGGTATACACGCCGCGTGTAAGTGTCGGGCACGAAGTAGGTTCTACCGCTACCAGGCGCACTTCCTTGCCCGCGGCTTTATCGGCGAAGAATGGAAACGCCAGGCCTGCGAAGTTCGAACCGCCCCCGCAGGGCGCGAACACCATATCGGGGTACTCACCGATTTTGTCCAATTGTTTCTTGGCTTCCTGCCCGATCACGGTCTGGTGCAACAGAACGTGGTTGAGCACCGATCCAAGGCTGTAGTTGGTGTCCGCGTTAGACGCGGCAACCTCCACAGCCTCGGAGATCGCTATCCCTAGCGAACCCGTTGTATCTGGGTTTTCACCCAGCACCTTCCGGCCCGCTTCGGTGCGATCGGTCGGACTGGCGAACACCTCTGCGCCCCAGGTCTCCATCATCGCGCGACGGTATGGCTTTTGCTCAAAGCTGACACGCACCATGTAAACGTGCACGTCCAAACCGAACATTTGCCCGGCCAGGGCCAGCGCCGAGCCCCATTGACCCGCCCCCGTCTCCGTGGCCAGCCGCTTAATCCCCGCCTCGCTGTTGTAATAGGCCTGCGTCACTGCGGTATTCGGTTTGTGCGAGCCAGCCGGGCTCACCCCCTCGTATTTGTAGAAAATCTTCGCCGGGGTACCCAGCGCTCGTTCGAGATTGTGCGCCCGATACAACGGCGTCGGACGCCACAGCCGCAACGCTTCTCGCACCCGTTCCGGGATCTGAATCCAACGTTCGCCACTCACTTCCTGCTCTATCAGGGCCATCGGAAAAATAGGCGTGAGCGCCTCCGGACCAACCGGTTTTCCGTCGGGACCCAACGGCGGCGCCGGCGGATTGGGCATATCAGCTACGACGTTGTACCAGTGCGTCGGTATTTCAGATTCATCCAGCAGAATCTTGGTAGCGTCCACGACTTCCTCCTGCGCCAGTTCGGCGCTAAATATTGCCCGCAGGGCCACTGTTTTGGGGGTCAGCGTCGGAGCATACCATGCGGGCCATCCAGTACAAGTAAGCCAGCTATACCATGCGTCGGCGTGACGAATCGAATTTGTCACGCCTCCGGATATTTACACGTGTCGCAAAAAATGGTGCACTACACTTCGGATTTGGAAGAATAAAAGCACGGAAAGCACGCTGGATTTACATCACCACGGGGTGACGTTATGTACGAATCGGACTATCAAGGCCAAACCAGTTCCACCATCTCAGGCACCTATATTGAGCGCCGTATACGCCAGCTCCTGGAACCCAGCGGCATTGAAATCAACGGTCCCAGGCCATGGGATCTGCAAGTCTACGATCAGCGCTTCTACAAACGCGTACTGGTGCAGGGTTCCCTGGGACTGGGCGAGGCGTATATGGACGGCTGGTGGGAAGCGGAACAATTGGATGAGTTTTTCTCGCGTCTGCTGGCTACCCGCATAACCTCCAATCACAAATTCCTCAGCCACGTATTCACTTGGGCTAAAGCCGGCGCGCTGAACCTTCAGACTCTGGCGCGCGCTTTCCAAGTAGGCGAAGTGCACTACGATCTAGGCAACGAGATCTACACAGCGATGCTCGACCAGCGCATGGTCTATACCTGCGGGTATTGGCGCAACGCCGATACCCTGGACGAAGCCCAGCGCCAGAAGCTTGATCTGGTCTGCCGCAAACTGGGCCTGCAACCGGGCATGCGGGTGCTCGACATCGGCTGCGGCTGGGGGAGCCTCGCCAAATACGCTGCCGAGACTTATGGCGTGGAGGTCGTCGGTATCACCGTATCCAGGGAGCAGGTCGAACTGGGATCCAAGCTATGCGAGGGTTTGCCGGTCGAGATACGTTTGCAGGACTATCGAGCGGTTTCGGAAAGCTTCGATGCAATCGTTTCGCTGGGCATGTTCGAGCACGTTGGCCACAAGAACTATAGAACGTTCATGGAGGTCGTGGATCGCAATCTCAAACCCAACGGATTGTGCCTATTACACACTATCGGTAAAAATGATTCGCGGCCGGGCTCGGATCCGTGGGTGGAGAAGTACGTGTTTCCGAACGGGGAGATTCCGTCGCTGCGGCAGATCTCGGCGGCATGCGAATCCCTGCTGGTTATCGAGGATGTGCACAATTTTGGTGCATATTACGATAAGACCCTGATGGCGTGGTTCCGCAACTTCGATGCTGCATGGTCGGAACTCCAGGCCATGTACTCCAGACGTTTCTATCGTCTATGGAAATATTATCTGCACTCCTGCGCGGGGGCATTCCGGTGTCGCGACCTGCAGTTGTGGCAACTGGTTATATCCAACGGAATACATAAGGGCGGCTACCAACGTCCTGAGTAACGCGGCTGCTGCTGCTCGACACCCGCTGCGCAAGGCCGAGCCGCCTGCGCAGCAACGTAAATAAACGCCCACTGCCTGCCGCACAAAATAAAAAACCCCTGCGGATCTTCACCCGCAGGGGTTTGAATATATGCCTGGCAGTGACCTACTTTCGCATGGGGAAACCCCACACTATCATCGGCGCTGAGCAGTTTCACTTCTGAGTTCGGGATGGATTCAGGTGGTTCCCACTCGCTATGGCCGCCAGGCAAACTGGTCGGAAAAGGGAAACCTGGGGACAGTATACTTATTTCGCGTCAGTACTGATCCAGGCTGAGGGACAGAATTAAATAAGTATACTGTCCCCCAAAATCCCCTTTTCCATGTTCGGAAAGTCGTTGGGTATGCGCGCGTCAACACCCTTACTGACCAACATCTTGGGTGTTATATGGTCAAGCCTCACGGGCAATTAGTACTGGTTAGCTTCATACATTACTGCACTTCCACACCCAGCCTATCAACGTAGTAGTCTTCTACGGCCCTTCAGGGACCTCAAGGGTCCAGGGAGACCTCATCTTGGGAGGGGCTTCCCGCTTAGATGCTTTCAGCGGTTATCCCGTCCGCACATAGCTACCCGGCAGTGCCATTGGCATGACAACCGGAACACCAGTGGTGCGTCCACTCCGGTCCTCTCGTACTAGGAGCAGCTTCCCTCAAGTCTCCAGCGCCCACGGCAGATAGGGACCGAACTGTCTCACGACGTTCTAAACCCAGCTCGCGTACCACTTTAAATGGCGAACAGCCATACCCTTGGGACCTGCTACAGCCCCAGGATGT
>JAOTYY010000402.1 GCA_029861595.1 Gammaproteobacteria bacterium | reverse complement strand
ATGCGCATGGGCTTGTGGAAGAGCTTCCCGGAGCTTCGCGACGTACGCCTGGGCGAGGGAGTACGCGCCAACCGGCAGCCGCTCGACATGCCGGACACCGCGGCAATGGGTTTGTACCTGCAAGCCGACAAGGCAGCAGTGTCGGGCGCGGCGCGTCTGCGCCTGCAGATAGGTTTGAGGGGCGCGGAACGCAAGGGTGTGCGCCCGACCATGAATGTCAGCGTGGTAGTCGATCTCAGTTCCACCGCCCAGCAACCGAACGTGCAACAGGTGCGTGCGATCGTGACGGCACTGGCAAGTGCACATCAGCCCGGCGATCGTTTTTCACTCAGCGTGGCAGGCAAAGACGGTGGACTGCTGGTGGAGAGCGGAAACTTTCGCCATGGCCCGCTGCAAGTGGCTCTGGCGCGCATGTACGGCGATGAAGCACCGGCGGATGCGCAGCCGGCAAACCTGGCCGATGCGATCCAGATTGCAGCAAACGCAGCCCGCGGCGGCGACGATCCGGGCGCTGTCTTCGGCTCCAGCCTGGTGTTGCTGGTTACCCATGGTGTGACCGAAGCGCAACTGCCGGCATTACAGGACATCGCGCATCGCAACGTAGTAGGCGGCATCGCTTTGAGCGCGATCGACACCCGCAACAGCGGTGTACTGGGCGCGGACGGATCGTTACTGGAACGCCTGGTCGCCGCCGGCCAGGGGCAGCGCCGGTCGATGGCCGGCGCCGACGACGCCGCTCGGGTGATCGACGCCGAACTGCATGCAGCTAGCCGGGCGGTGGCGCGCGCAGCGCGTTTGCGAATCCGGCTCGCACCCGGTGTGCAGTTGCTCGACGTGCTGGGTTCGCAGCGCCTGGAGGAACCACAGGCGGAACGTGTGCGGGAAGCGGAGCAGAGTATCGATCAGCGCCTGTCCCGCAATCTCGGCATTCGCGCCGACCGCGGCGAGGACGAAGACGGTATCCAGATCGTGATTCCTAATTTTCACGCCGGTGACAGCCACGTGATTCTGCTGGACGTGCTGGTCGACGGCCCGGGTCCGGTCGCGGACGTGACCCTGCGCTACAAAGATCTCGTACACCTGAAAAATGGCGTGGCGCGCGCCGAGCTGCGTTTGCCGGCTGGCGATCGCAGCCCCGGACCGTTGCAGCGCAACGTGCTCAAGAACCGGGTTGCCTTCGAACTGGCGCAAGCCGCGCGCATCGCGAGCCGCTATCTCGAACAAAAAGACATGCCACGCGCTATTGGCACGCTGCAATCGATGCACGATCTGTTGGTGGGTTTGCGCGAAACGGTCGGCGGCTGGTCGTCGGATCGCGAGTTGCTCGCCGACGCGGGCGCGGTCGCAGGCTATGTCGCTTACCTGCAAAACCACGCGCCCACCCATCCCTTCATACACCGTTACGCCGTCGAGTCGCTGCGCTACATGGCGTTGCGCAAACTCACGGCAGCAGACGAGGAACCGCAACGATGAATGACTTTACCGCAAGCACCACAGGGCGCGTGAAACGCTTGATCGTATTTGGGGCACTGATGCTCCTGCTGCCAGCGTTGCATGCCAGCGAGATCGACATCGACGCCGATCATACTCGCGTTGCCGACGCCAGCATCGACATCGACGGTGGAGGCGAAGTTCGCGTGCCGTTACACGCGTACACCGCGCTGATCAATCAACTGCGCCAGGATCCCCGCCCCGCGCCGGCTGCCTATGCCGTCGGACAAAGCCGCGTATCGGTAAAAGTGGCCGAGCGCGACAACGGCATGGTCGCGACCGTGAACGTCACTGTGACCATCGAGACATTCGAGAACGAATGGACACTGGTGCCGATACTGCCGGCGGGCACCGCGCTGTCGCAGGCCAGCGTCAACGGCAAACCGGTGCAGCTGGTACAGGGACCCGACGGACTGTCGTGGAGTACAGCCACCGCTGGAACGGTGACCATGCAGTTGCGCTACGGTGTCAACGCCTCGCGTTCCCAGGCCGGATTCGTGCTGCCTCTGCCGATTCCCTACGCGGCGGCGACGCAACTCAAAGGCAATTTTCCCGGCGGCGGTCTGGATCTCGCGGTGATTCCCTCGGCCAACCTGCGCACCGTGGACAAAGATGGCACCACCCGGGTAAGTGCCGATCTGCCGGGCACTTCGTCGGTGCTGATTTCCTGGCGCACGCCAAGCAAACAACCCTACGTTATCGGCCGCGCCCGCTACGACGGCACACTCAGCAACAATGCGCTGGTATGGACCGCTTATTTCGATGTCGAGGTGTTCAGCGCCGAACCGCTTTCGCTGCCGCTGATGCCCGCGAGCGTCACCCTGAAC
>JAOTYY010000181.1 GCA_029861595.1 Gammaproteobacteria bacterium | reverse complement strand
ATACCAATCACCAGAAGCGGTATCAGGGTCCCGGAGGTGACGCCATTGTTGGCGGACTCGGGCGCGACCAGCCCCTCGACATGCCCGGTACCGTATTTTTCCGGGGTGTTCGAAAACGTCCGCGACTGCTGGTATGCAACGAAGGCCGCGATCGAGGCGCCGGCGCCGGGCACTACCCCGATGACGAGTCCGATGATGCTGGTCCAGATGATGTGCCACCATTTGGTGCATGCCAGCACGACGCCTCGCCAGGTGTCCGCCCAGTCAGCGTCCTGCATCGCCTCGCGCCCGTCGGCGGTGATGATCGAGCGTCGCTCGATGAAGGCGAAGGCTTCTGAAACGGCGAACAGACCCACCAGCGCGGGGATTAGCGGGACCTTATCGTAGAGTTCCAGAAAACCGAATGTGCCTCTTGGCGTGGCATAGATCACATCCGCGCCGATGGAGCCGATCATCAGGCCGAAGAATCCGGCAATCAAACCTTTCAGGGTGTCACGCGCGGCGATAGTCGCTATCAGCGATATGCCGAACAGCATGACGACGATCATTTCCACGCTGTGCAGGTAGTAGGCGACCTGCGACAACCACGGCATGGCTATCAAGGCCAGGATCGTCGTCAACAGCCCGCCGGCGACCGATGAGACGAACGAGATTGCCAGGGCCTGGTGCGCGTGTCCCTGCTGAGTCATGGGGTAACCATCGAGCGGTGTGGCAGCGGCGCCCGCAGTGCCGGGAATATTGACGAGGATTGCCGGAATGCCCGCGCCCATGCGCGACGATGCGTACAGGGCAACCATGAAGGTCAACCCGATCTCCGGTTCCATCGATAAGGTCAAGGGCAGCAGAATGATAATGGTATTCGCAGCACTGAAACCGGGAATCGCGCCGACGACGATGCCCAGCACGATCGACGGCAGGATGACCCACCAGAGCGTGAACGTATGCGCGAACAGCCCGGCGAAGAAACCGAGACCCGTGTCCAAATCAGAGTATCCCTTGCATCAGGCGCTCGAAAGGGCCGGATGGAAAACGCGTTTCGAAAGCGTAGATGAACAGCGCCCAGCCGGCAATCGCGAGTACCGCGCATAACACGACGACAAAACGCTTGCGGCGCCAGTCGGCCAGTACCAGCATACCGAGCGTCATGAAAACGAACGTGGTGATGGTGAAACCTGCGTAAGGAATGACCAGAATAAAGGCCAGCGTCAGTCCCAGCAGGGCCGCACGCTTGCCGGCAACCGAATACGGCTCGATCAAAACCCCGATTCTCAGGTCTACCTCGCCACGGTATCGACGGATCACGACACGTGCCGCGAAAATTGCAATCAGCACGATCAGGACAGTGCCGATAAACACCGCGCTGACCTGTGCGGTCCAGGGCGAGTCGATGATGGTCGAGAAGTAATAGAGCGTGAACGCCAAGGCCGCGACCGGGATGACGAGTTCGCCCCCTATCGATTTTTTTTCGGGCTGTTTATCAGTGGATGCCGAGGACATTTCAGTTACTCGCTCGTGTGACTGAATTGGCGTGCTCGCACGCACGGGCTACGCAGAGCGACGAACCGCGCAGCCGCGCAATAATAAGTCCGGCCGGGCACCTACACCTGGCCGGACAACCGCGAGCGGTTCGCACGAGCCCTAACTTTTGCCGGTCAACAGATCCTTGAATTCCGCGCCGACTTCCATCATGGACTTGGCATACTTGGCACAGGCGTCGGCATCACCGTAGTTGATGAATTCCCACGGCGCCTTGGTTTTGATGACTGCCTCTTTGTAAGCCGGATCAGGGAACACTTTCAACAGCGTGTCGTTGAGCAGCTTGAAGCGATCCGGGTGCTTTTCGGCCGCGGCACGCTTGATGGCAAAGGCACGCGAGCCGGCGGTCATGGGTGGCAGATTCATACCGAAGTGGCCGTTCGCCGTCGGCGCATTATCCATGACCTCAGGAATCGGGTTCTTGTCGTCGAACACCACGACGACCTTGAAGTTCTTGCCTTTGGAAACGACGCCGCCCGTCGGCAGGGCACCACAGTCCATCTCCCCGGTAGCGACACCCGCCAGCGTGTTTCGGCCGCCGGACAGCGGGATCAGATTGAATTTCGCACCCGTATGGCGGGCCAGAGCCAACGCGCCCAGCGACGCTGGATGCGCCAGGCGGCTCACACCGACGTTCAACGTGCGCTTCTTACCTTCCGCCACGATGTCATCGATGGTCTGCAGCTTGCCTTTGCGCGACACGAACATGTTGCCCGGATCGGAATCGATACGCGCGAAGTAAAAATAGTCGTCAAGGTCGAAGGTCGGCTTCTCGACTACCCAGTTGAGCACTTCGGGACCCATGTTGCCGAACAGCAGGTCGTAGCAGTCGTCCTTGGCGAGGCCCATGTATTTCTCGTAACCGACACGTCCGGCGGCACCGGGATAGTAGGCGCCCTCGAAGTTGGTGTTGAGATAGTTCTTCCAGACCCCGGTGAATGCACGCAGGTTGCGGTCCGCGCCACCGCCCTCGCGGGTCGGCACGTAAACGTTGATGTTACGGTCGGGGTACGCGGCGAATGCAGAGCCCAGCGGACCGAGCGTTAATCCGGCCGTTGCCGCAACCGCGGCGGAGCTTTGCAGGAACTTGCGGCGAGTAGGTTTTGGTGTAGACATTAATCTCTTCCCGGTGTGTTTTGCTGATCGCCAGGTCGTCGATACGACTGTGGTCAACGCAGCTCTTATCTCAGGCGAGCGACCTGATTTGTTATTAGGTTGCCGCCGCCTGGTGTTCTATCGTTTATGTGGCAGGTCACTCCACCTGCCGAGCGAGGCGCTTCCGTGCTTTAACCAATTCTAATCGATACCGGATTGATTGCAATGAACGCGTAGGAATGCGCCGGCTGTTTTGGTATTTTGTCAGCTGGACGGTGCTCCGCCGCACGAGCTACCTGTCATCATCGCGATTGTCGGTGAGAAACCCTGTCCGATGGTAATATAGAATCTCTAAAAACATTGTTACTAATTGTTTTAAAAAATATTTTCCAATGATCTACTGAAACATCGTTAGGGTATTCGGCGTATGCACGAACGCTTCTACATACGCTCGTGCCGACTGCGATACCGCTGTCTGAAACCGCTGGTGAGAATCAAGTGGACGACGAAAATACGTTAACCAATCCGCACATGGCGCCGAGGCCATCCGCCGCCAGCGAGCCACACTCCAAACCTGACGCGGTCGACAGTCCTGGCGCGCTGATTCAACTGCGCGCCTACCTCGCACAACAGGAGTTGCCCGAGAACACCCGGTTGCCACCGGAGCGTGAACTGGGCACGCTCCTGGGGCTGGCGCGTGGCGATCTGCGTAAAGCCATGGCGGTGCTCGAAAGCGAAGGAGAAATCTGGCGCCACGTCGGCAAAGGTACGTTTACAGGCAACCGGCCAAAGGACGAGTTGTTCTCGATTTCCACTATCGCAAGTCAGTCCAGCCCTTCGGAAGTCATGCGCACGCGCGCGCTGATCGAGCCGGTGATCGCGCGCGAAGCGGCCTTGAACGCCACCGCAGACAATATCAAGGAGATGCGCCGCTGCCTGCTCCGCACCCGCCAGGCGCGCAGCTGGCGCCAGTACGAGCACTGGACCAATACGCTGCATCGCACGATCGCGCAGTCGACCCGCAACACATTGCTGCTGGCGATGTTCGATACCATGATCACGGTGCGCCGCGCGGTATTCTGGGGCCGCCTGCGGCCCACCAAGGACAAGCCTTCCAGGGATCACCGCAGTTTCGCCGAGCACGGAGCCATCATCGACGCGATCGAGCAGCGCGATCCGCGCGGCGCGGCGCAGCAAATGCGTGATCATCTCGGCATGGTGCACGAGCGTTTGCTGGACACGGCGCACGGCGAACCGTGAACCCCTTCCACATCGTCAAAGCCGGCGCTTGCCATGCGCTTTAGGACCCTCGGACGCACCGGAATTGAAGTATCCGAGTTCGCATTCGGGTGCGGCAAAGTTGGCGGCATCATGATCGACGCCGAGCCGGATATCATGCACACGGCGGTGCAGCGTGCGCTTGCGTCCGGCATCAACTGGTTCGACACCGCAGCACAATACGGCGACGGTCGCTCGGAAACGAATCTGGGCAGGATCTTCGACGAGCTCGGCGCAAGCCCTTATGTGTCGACCAAGTTCAGTGTCGATCCGGCTGACACCAGTGACATCGCCGGGCAGGTCGAATCGCGGCTGCACGAGAGCCTGCAGCGCCTGGGGCTGGAAAGAATCGAACTCTTCCAGCTGCACAACATGATCGAGGCCACCAGCGAAGGGCGTGCATTGAGCATCGAGGATATAATCCGCAGCGGAGGCGTCATCGACTCGCTCGAGCGGCTGCGCGACCAGGGCCTGTTCGACTGGATCGGCATCACTGCGCTCGGCGATGCCGGACTGTGCCGTGATCTCATCGCAGCGGGACGCGTCGACACCGCGCAGGTCTACTACAACATGTTGAATCCGACGGCTGCGCACATGGCCAGCGGTCCCTCACAGGCTGGCAGCGGGCAGCATTTCGACGGGCTGCTGGATGCCTGCGCCGCTGCGAACACGGGCGTTTTTGCGATCCGCGCGTTAGCGGCGGGTGTGCTGGCGACGGATTTGCGCCACGGCCGCGAATCGATGATCACCAAAGACACCGCGCTGGCGGAAGAGGAACGCAAGACGCGGGCGGTTTTCGCTCTGTTCGGTGATCGCTACGGTACCAGGGCTCAGACCGCATTGCGCTTCGTGCTGTCGCACCCGGCTGTTTCGTGCGTCGATTTCGCGGTCGCGGATCTGGCGCAACTCGACGAAGGGCTGGCCGCGGCCGAACTGAACGGCCTGCCTGGAGAGGCGTTTGCGCAACTCGACGAACTGTTCCGGCGCGATTACCAGGACGGAGATGGCCGGTCCGGGGAGTAGAGCATTCTCGGCGACTCGCGCTACGTGACCAGCGGATCGCTGCAATCTAACAGTAAATAACCGGAGGTAAACATGGAACAGCGCAGTCTCGGCAACCAGGGCCTGGTCGTCCCCGCCGTTGGCCTCGGATGCATGGGTATGTCGATTTCCTATGGCGTACGCAAAGAAGACCAGGCCATCTCGACCATTCACCACGCCATAGATCGCGGCGCGGCATTCCTCGACACCTCAGACGGCTACGGAAACGGCAAGAACGAAACCCTGCTGGGTAAAGCCCTGGAAGGACGTCGCGACCAGGTTATTTTGGCCACCAAGTTCGGTAATCTCACCTTCCCCGACGGCAAAAAAGGTGTGAGCGGTAAACCCGAGCACGTCGTCAGCGCCTGCGAAGCGAGCCTGCAAAGGCTCAAGACCGACGTGATCGATCTCTACTACCAGCACCGCGTGGATCCGGACACGCCTATCGAGGAAACCGTCGGTGCAATGTCACGGCTGATCGAACAGGGCAAGGTGCGTTACCTGGGACTCTCGGAAGCCGGCGCCGACACCATCCGCCGGGCCAACGCGACACATCCGATATCCGCGTTGCAAACGGAGTACTCGCTGTGGTCTCGGGACGTCGAGGCTGAATTGCTGCCGCTGTGCCGCGAGCTGGGAATCGGGTTCGTCGCCTACTCGCCGCTGGGCCGGGGCTTTCTGACGGCGACAATCCGCGAGCCCGGAGACCTGATAGAGTCCGACCGCCGCCATGACCATCCGCGCTTTGCGACCGACAATATGGCGAACAACGTGGGGCTGCTCGGTGTACTCGAGGAAGTGGCCGCGTCCAAAGGCATCACCTCCGCGCAGGTAGCGCTGTCCTGGGTGCTGGCGCAGGGCGACGATATCGTGCCGATCCCCGGCACCAAGCGAGAAGCGATACTGGACGAAAACCTCGCCGCGGTGGACATCGCCTTGAGCGACGAAGAACACGCCAAACTCGTCGCAGTATTCACCCCGGGCATTGCAGCAGGGACACGCTACCCGGAGAAACAGCTCGCCGGCCTGGGTATATGAGCCCGACCGGAAACTAACCTAGATACACGGGCTCCGGTGAGCTGAAAAACGCGTGCAGTATATGGTAGACGAGCAGGTAGTTCTTCTGCTGGAAACTCGCGTGTGAAATACCGGGCATGACCGTCAACTGTTTGTCCGGATTGGGCAGCAGCTTGAAAAATGCGATCAGGTCGTCCAATGCCGCTATGCCATCGTGCTGGCCTCGCATGATGATAGTAGGCACTGTGACCTGTTCGGGATTCACGACCGGCAGCTTCGAGCACATGTCGATATAGGTGCCGTTGGGGATCGAATCGTCGAGTGCAGTGATAGCTTCGGCAAAGGCGTCCACAACGTCGGCATCGGCGGTGTCGGGATGGTCGCGGGTAAAAATTGAATGCACGAACGCCCGATCGATGGGGCGCCGATTCGATTCCAGAAACTGCGGCAGCTTTTCGCGACGCTGCTTCAGTGTCGGACTGCCATCCCCCGTCCATACGAACGCATCCAGCGCGAGACGTGCGACTCGTTCTGGATGGCGCTGGGCGAACAGTCCAGCGCGCAAGGCCCCGGAGGAAATGCCGTAGAGCAGTAACGGACCGCAGTTGGTGCGTTGCATGATGTAGTCGCTGGCGGCGGCCAGATCATCGGCACCGTTGGCGATGTCAAAGGTGCTGTCACGCTCCTTGTCCGAGCGGCCGTAACCTTCCATGTCCACGCACCACGTGTCGTACCCCTGTCCGGCAAACCAATCCATCGCCGAGGGCCGTCCCGGAATCTGCAGGTCGAACGTCGGCGTCGAGGCCATGGAAGAGCCGTGCACGAACAGTATCGTGCCGATTCGCTGTCCTGGATCGAGCTGGCACTTACGCCATAGAAACAGGCGGATGTCGCCCTTGTGAGTCCAGTGCTCCTCGCCTTCAACGATAGCGTCAGCGCCTGCAGCTTGCATCAATCTGCTCTCCTTACTCTTGGTCACCGGTGTGGTGCGGAACGAACCTGCGAGTATACGCGCAGATATTTGTCTATATACTCGGTAATAGTTACACATAATCGATACTTTGCGCATTGAACGACGAATCGACATCAGAACACCTGGCGCGCAGCGGCCCGACATCCATCACCAGCCGCACCTATGAAAGGCTGCGCCACGACATTCTGGCCGGCGTGCTCGCCCCGGGTTCAAAGTTGAAAATCGAGGAACTGCGCAGGATTCTGGGCACCGGCGCGAGCCCGATTCGCGAAGCGCTCAGCCTGCTGACGTCCGATCAACTCGTGCAGCGTATCGATCAGCGTGGCTTTCGCGTTGCACGGGTCAGCAAGACGGAATTCGAAGAATTGTTACGCACTCGAGCCTGGCTCGAGGAACGTGCTTTGCGAGAGTCCATTGCGCGCGGCGACACATCCTGGGAGGAAGGTATCGTACTGGCGCACTACCATCTCTCTCGCACGCCGCGTTCCATCGATGGTGAGCCGAACACCGACTGGGAGTCCTGTCACCGCGCGTTTCATCGCACGTTGATTGGCGCCTGCGACTCCTCGATCCTGCTGCGTTTCTGTGACCAGCTTTACGACCAGAACGTTCGTTACCGCTATCTCGCCGGGCGCAGCGCCTACCCGAAACGCGACATAAACCGCGAACACGAAGAATTGATGCAGGCCGTGCTCGAACGCAACAGCGATCTCGCCGTGCAACGGCTGCTCGCGCACTACCGACTGACCGGACAGTTCCTGAGTAAGCGGTTCGGCGCTTGAGGCGTTCCCCTGCTCGCCTACGCTTATAAAGAAGGATTCGCGGTGCGGCGGGTTTAACCAGACGCAATACTCGTATCAGGCACCAGGTGCAGGTCGAACTCCACGAGTTGGAAATCTTCGTCCACTTGCCCCGACAGTTCGAGACCTTCGGGGAACGCCTCGGCCGGTTGCCGTGCGTAGTGCATGACCAGGTCGCCGCGCACTCCGAACACGGTATCCTCATCGAGATACGGGTCGTCGTCGGGAAATATCTCCGTGACCAGGGTGTTGAAACCCCTTGCTTTTACGATGATATGCAGATGCGACGGCCGCCAAGGATGACGGCCGGTCGCGCGCAGGATGTCTCCCACCGGTCCGTCAGTCGGCACCGTGTAGGACACGGGTTTAACGGTGGTCAGTGCGTAGGCGCCGTCCTCCCCGGTGGTCATCAGCGCGTGAAAGTTATAGGTATCCTGATTCTCGTCCTGACTTGAGTACATGCCGTTCGCGGCCGTCTGCCAGATGTCGAGTTCCGCCCCGCCGATCGGTTCGCCGTCGGGATCGAGCACGCGGCCGCGAAACACCACCAGTTCACCCTCGTTGTCTTTGCGCATGTCGCCGCCTACCGGCATCGGCGGCGCGCCTGCTATGTGGAACGGACCGAGCACGCTGGAGGACGTGCCACGCGCCGAGGAATGCAGCATGTCGATCAGCGACGACAGCCCCAGTACGTCGGACAGAAGGATGAACTCGTCGCGTTCGGGCGTGCTGATTTTGCCGGCCGCGTTGAGGAAATCAATAGCCTTGCGCCATTCTTCATGGGTGAGGTTCACGTCTTTGGCGAAGGTGTGCAAATGATGCGCGAGCCGCTCCATGACGAATGCGAGTCGCGGATCGGTATCCGGACCGAAGTAGCCCAGGAACGTCTCGGTGATATTGTCTTTGTTGACAGAACGCATGGCAGATACTC
>JAOTYY010000401.1 GCA_029861595.1 Gammaproteobacteria bacterium | reverse complement strand
GATCAAGAGACGCACGGTCAGCCAGTGCCGATACCGAGTACCGTGCGAGTATTGGCCTGTCTGTTCCACCAGGTACCAGTGGATGTGTTTCAGGCACCATTGGTCGGGCCCGACGTGCCAACGCCGCCAAATGATTGTTGCAATGTGCCCGGCACGAACCAGGTGATGTCGAACGGTACCGCGTCTTGATCCCGGCAAGCGTTTCGCTAATAGCGCTCTGGCTTGCCTTGCGGCCGCCCATTGATTGGTCACGCGGTTCATCGGGCACCGCCGATGTAGGCCGCGACGACATCGCTGCGGGCGTGGCCGAGTTCCTGGGCGATGGTTTGTCGTGCAGCTCGATCGGCATCGCGACCGGCTAGCCGTCGGCCCGCGATGACCGGTGCGACTGATCCTGCAAGTGCGCGATAGCGCTCGCAGGCGTAGGCGGCGCGAAGGTCGTGCAGCTTCTTCAGACTGAAGTCGTCTCGAACGGCCGCCCAGACATGATGCACCCGAGTATTCCATTGCCGCCAGGTGAGATCTGCAGGGATCAGATTTCGGCCAGCTCCTTGTGCTTTTGCAGCACGTACCAGGCAACCCATCCCGACTTTAGTAACAGGCACCCAGCGATCGACGCGATGACCACGTCCGCCTTTGGTGCCGGCGGTGATGTTTACCGCCCCCAGTTTTCTTGCCTGACGCAATGCTGCCCTGGCGTCGAGCATGGACGCCTCGCGAAGACGAAGGCCCAGCTCGCGAGCGAGTTCGACCACTGACGCAATGCGCTCGTGGCCATTCTGTCGGAGCTGATCCGCACACTGGCGCACAGTCTGTCGGTCGAGACCGGCCGGCGCTTGTTCTCGAACATGCGACCGTTTTCCAACGAGGGCGGCTGGCGCAATACGAATGCGTCGATCGCCGCGCATGGATTGCAGCACCACGTTGACGCTCGAGAGCAGATTTTGTGCGTATGAGACGGACATGGCATTGGCGGTTACCTTGTCCGCGAGTCCAGCTCCGTACTGACTTACCGTACTGCGATTGACCCTTCGCGCATCGCGGATTCCGCGTTCACGTCGACACCACGCCGCAAACTGTCGCCAGCGCTCGGTGTGACCGGCGACGGTCCCGTACCGCCCATTGCCGTACCGGTCTTTCAGTGCCTGCTTGCCTGCCCATTCCATCTGTTTGCCGTAACCAAAATTACGGCGTCCTTCCATCTTGTTCATGTTCCTGTACTCCTTCGGTTTCCTGTTGCTGTTGAGTGATAAACCGCGTTTGGCTGGCGGTCACAGCGTGTGGTCCTCATTGCGAGGCCGAGTGAGTGGCGAAGAACGCCACTGGAGTAAATTGCCGAGCCACTCCACCCAAAGACGACCGAAGAACGGCCGCGGCAGGGGTGTGGCTGCGCCAGTCTGTCCGTCGACTGGGAGCCGGGCACCGTGTTTTGATGGCTTCTGCAGCGTGCGATGCCCGGCAAAAGCCTAGGCATGTCGCCAAACTGCGCCAGATTACGGTCGCCCGTCTCTGTGCAGTGCTGGGGCACTCACAAAGACGGGCGTGGCGTTCTGCAACAGGGTGTCGAGCCGCGTTATTGCTGCGTCAAGCATCCGGCCTGACGGTGGCAACGACGGTGTAGCGACAGTTGCAATAGAAGAAAATTTGCACCAGGGCCTGGCACAGGGGCCAGAGGGTTGATGCAAGGGCTGCCGATCAACAGTGATGCAGACAGCTGGTAGGAGAAGGTGAGATCGACGGCTTTCGCCGCAGCGCTAGACCTGTGATCCCTGTTAGCGTTGGGGTGCTCTGACTGTTCCGAGCGGGGTGTCGTTGGTATACCGCAACGACGACGGTGTTGATGCAAGGACTTTATCGCGTGTCCAGCGGACAGGCTAGCGGAAAGGGGGGCAGAGTTTCTGCCCCCTTTTCCAACCGTGGGATGTACTGATCTTGTGCTCAGGAAAGTCCGTACCAGGTACCCCGGCCCGCGCCGTGCTGCTGCAAATGCCCGGCACGGGTGAGCGCTTTGAGATGATCCTTGATCGTGTTCCGGTTCGCATTCGTCGCTTTAGCTGCTTCGGAGACGGTGACGCGCCCGCGCTCGCGGCACAGTTCGAGAATCTGTACCGATAGCTCCGGTAGGTCGCCAAGAATCAGACGTTCCCGCTCAATCGTTTTTTCAAGCCGCGCCTTTTGCCGTTGCAGCGATTTCAGGAAGAAGACGAGCCAGGGCTGCCAGTTCGGTTCGGCGGAACGGATCGTACCCTGCGTTTGCCGAAGCGCGAGATAGTACGCATCCTTGCTCTGTTCAATGATGCTTTCCAGGGAACTGTAAGGCACATAGGTATAGCCCGCG
>JAOTYY010000180.1 GCA_029861595.1 Gammaproteobacteria bacterium | reverse complement strand
TGCGGACGATCCGGGAAAAGCGAGTTTGACGATCGAATTGAAATACTTCCAAGGGCGTCCGGTAATCGAAAGGATTCAACGGGTCAGCCGGCCGGGGCTCAGGGTGTTTCGCGGCAAGGACGAATTGCCCACGGTTATGGGTGGATTGGGCGTGGCGATAGTTTCGACCTCACACGGTGTCATGACCGACCGCCAGGCGCGCGCGCAGGGTTATGGCGGCGAGGTGATGTGCATCGTCGCTTAGTGGAATTACGGAAATGTCCAGAGTAGCAAAAAAGCCGGTCGCACTGCCGAAAGGCGTGGAAGTCAAAATCGACGGCCGCAACATCGCGGTCAAGGGCGCCAAGGGATCGGCTGAGTTGGCGCTCAATGAACTCGTAACGGTAAACCACGAGGATGCTGAGTTGCGTCTGACGCCGGTCACAGAGGACAAGAAGTCTGTCGCGATGGCTGGCACCATGCGTGCGCTGGTGAACAACATGGTCGAGGGTGTGTCCGAGGGGTTCGAGCGGCAGCTCGAACTGCGCGGGGTCGGTTATCGCGCCCAGGCGCAAGGCGACACAGTAAACCTGACGCTGGGTTTCTCGCATCCGGTCAACTACGCGGTGCCGGACGGCGTGCAGGTGGAAACGCCCAGCCAGACGCAGATCGTGGTGCGCGGCGTGGACAAACAGAAAGTCGGCCAGGTTGCCGCCGAGTTGCGTGCTTACCGGCCGCCGGAGCCTTACAAGGGTAAAGGTGTACGCTACAGCGACGAGCGTGTGGTCATGAAAGAGGCCAAGAAGAAGTAGCACGAGAGCAAGGCATGAGTAAGACACTTACCAGGTTGCGGCGCGCGCGCCGCACGCGGGCAAAAATAGCTGAGCTACGCATGCATCGGCTGACCGTGCATCGCACGCCCAGGCATATTTATGCGCAAGTTATCGCGCCAGATACCGGCACTGTGCTCGCTGCGGCCTCGACTGTGCAGCGTGATATACGCGCGGCCGTGAAAAATGGCGGCAACGTTTCCGCGGCAACGGCGATCGGCAAAGCGATCGCGGAAAAAACCCTCGCCGCAGGCGTCAAGAGCGTGGCGTTCGACCGCTCTGGCTTTAAATATCATGGGCGCTTGAAAGCGCTGGCGGAAGCTGCCCGAGAGGGCGGCCTGGAATTCTGAGGCGAACTCTATGGCAAGTGTCGATTTTGCATCTAACTCCGACGGTTTGTTGGAGAAACTCGTGACGGTCAACCGTGTCGCGAAAGTCGTTAAAGGCGGGCGCCAGTTCGGCTTTACTGCGCTGACCGTGGTTGGCGACGGAAACGGCCGGGTGGGCTTCGGTTACGGTAAAGCGCGCGAAGTGCCCCTGGCAATCCAGAAAGCAATGGAGAAAGCCAGGCGTGACATGCAGACGGTCACCTTGCAGGGTGGCACGCTGCAATACCCGATTATGGCGCGCCATGGCGCCGCCAAAGTCTATATGCAGCCTGCCTCTGAAGGCACGGGAATCATTGCCGGTGGCTCGATGCGTGCGGTGTTCGAAGTGGTCGGGGTGAAAGACGTTTTGGCGAAAATCATCGGCTCGCAGAATCCAGTTAACGTGGTGCGCGCGACGATTCGCGGCCTGACCGAAATGGTTTCACCGGAGTCGGTGGCGAGCAAGCGCGGCAAGACCGTTGAAGAAATCGTCGGGTAGGAGAGTTCACGGGCATGTCTGCGAAAAAAAAACCGAAACTGCTCAACGTCACGCTGGTCAAAAGTGTGCACGGTCGTTTGGCGAAACACAAAGCCTGTGTAACGGGGTTGGGCCTGCGGCGCATTCATCACACGGTGCAGGTCAACGACACACCGGAGAACCGCGGCATGATCAGTAAAGTCAGCTACCTGCTCAACGTCGAGGAAGCGTGACCATGCGACTCAACGAACTCAGTCCCGCGTCGGGATCGAAGCGCAATCCGAAGCGCGTTGGCCGGGGTATAGGCTCGACCGACGGTAAAACGTCGGGTCGCGGGCACAAGGGTCAGAAGTCGCGTTCGGGCGGTTACCACAAGGTCGGTTTCGAAGGCGGCCAGATGCCGCTGCAACGCCGGCTGCCGAAGTTCGGCTTCAGTTCGCGGGTCGGGCGCTCCAGTGCTGAAGTTCGTCTGCATGAGCTGGCGAAGGTGGACGCCGATGTTATCGACGTAGCCGCACTGGTGAAAAGCGGTGTGGTGCCGGTTCAGACCCGGCAGGCGAAGGTCATCAATTCCGGGAAGCTCGAGAAGGCCGTCACCCTGAAGGGCATAAAAGCCACTGCAGGCGCACGCGCTGCCATCGAGGCGGCCGGCGGAAAATTCGAGGACTAGCAGGCGCATGGCACGTAACACTGCATCGGTAGGCGGATTGAGTGGCTTGGGTAAAGCCACGGAGCTTCGCTCGCGCCTGCTGTTCGTGTTGCTGGCGTTGTTCATCTTCCGTATTGGCACGCACATCACCATTCCGGGGATCGATCCGCACGTGATGGCGGAACTGTTCGAGCAGCAGCGTGGCACGATTCTCGACATGTTCAACATGTTCTCCGGCGGCGCGCTGGAACGCATGTCTATCTTCGCGCTGGGCGTGATGCCGTATATCTCGGCCTCCATCATCATGCAGTTGATGTCGCATGTGATTCCGTCCCTGGAGCAGTTGCGCAAGGAAGGCGAATCGGGACGGCGCGTGATTACCAAGTACACACGCTACGGCACGTTGATTCTGTCCAGTTTTCAGGCCACCGGCGTGGCTATTGCGTTGCAGTCACAGTCGGCCGGATCGACAGCGCTGGTGCAGGCGCCGGGCATTGCCTTTGTGTTTACCGCTGCCGTGACGCTGGTGACCGGAACCATATTCCTGATGTGGCTCGGCGAGCAGATCACCGAACGCGGCATCGGCAACGGCATATCGATTCTGATTTTCGCCGGCATCGTTGCCGGGTTGCCGTCTGCTGTCGGCGGTACGCTGGAGCTAGCCCGTACGGGCGAACTGAATTCGTTAACGGTGTTTTTCCTGTTCGGCTTGGCGCTGCTGGTCACGGCTTTCGTTATTTTCGTGGAGCGCGGGCAGCGCAGAATCACCGTCAACTACGCGAAACGCCAGCAGGGCCGGCGCATGTTCGCGGCGCAAAGCAGCCACTTGCCGCTGAAAGTGAATATGGCCGGGGTTATCCCGCCGATTTTCGCTTCCAGCATCATTCTTTTTCCAGCGACCATGGGTGACTGGGTCGGCCGTACCGAAGGCATGGGCTGGTTGCAGGATATCGTCGGTACGTTGTCGCCGGGGCAACCGCTGTACGTGCTATCTTACGCCGCCGCAATTATCTTCTTCTGTTACTTCTACACCGCGCTGGTGTTCAATTCCCGCGAGACGGCGGACAATCTGAAGAAGGCCGGCGCGTTTATTCCCGGGATTCGCCCCGGCGAGCAGACGGCACGCTATATAGACGGCGTGATGACACGTCTTACCACGGTCGGCGCGCTGTACATTACGGCCGTGTGCTTGTTACCGGAGTTTTTGATTCTATATTGGAACGTGCCGTTCTACTTTGGTGGTACGTCGTTGCTGATTATTGTCGTGGTGACCATGGATTTCATGGCACAGGTGCAGTCGCACCTCATGTCTCATCAATATGACAGCGTGATGCGCAAGGCGAACCTGAAAGGGTACGGCAGCAGCGGTTTACGGTAGTTACGCGAGGACCCAGGCGATGAAAGTGCGTGCTTCAGTCAAAAAGATTTGCCGGAACTGCAAGGTGGTACGCCGCCACGGTGTGGTGCGTGTGATCTGCACCGATCCGCGGCATAAACAGCGCCAGGGCTGAGCAGGATCCTGTGTTGAACAGCCCGTATAGGAAAGTTAGAATACGCGGTTTTCCGCGCCGGAGTGCTTGATGGCCCGTATTGCAGGTATCAATGTCCCCGTGAATAAACACACCTGGGTGGCGTTAACATACATCTATGGCGTCGGCCGCACACGAGCGCTGGCCGTGTGTGACGCTGCCAGTGTCGAGCGGGATCGCAAAATTCGCGACCTCAGCGAAGACGAAGTTGAGCGGCTGCGTACCGAGATAGGCCGTTTCAGCGTCGAGGGCGACTTGCGCCGCGACACTTCGATGAACATCAAACGATTAATGGACCTCGGTGCCTACCGGGGAATTCGTCATCGGCGCGGGTTGCCGGTACGCGGACAGCGTACCCGCACGAATGCGCGCACCCGCAAGGGTCCGCGTCGCCCGATCAAGCGGTAAAAAGTCAAATGGCAACGAGTTCACGCAAGAAAGTAAAGCGCACGGTGACCGATGGTGTTGCCCATGTGCACGCATCGTTCAACAACACGATCGTCATGATTACCGATCGACAGGGCAACGCACTGAGCTGGGCAACGTCCGGCGGCTCCGGGTTTCGCGGTTCGCGCAAAAGCACGCCGTTCGCCGCACAGGTGGCGGCCGAGCGCGCCGGTGAAGCGGCCAAGGATTACGGGTTGAAGAATCTGGACGTTCGCATCAAGGGCCCTGGTCCGGGACGCGATTCCGCCGTGCGGGCGCTCAACGGGGTCGGCTATAAGATCACCAGCATTACCGACGTCACACCTATTCCCCATAACGGCTGCCGCCCACCGAAGCGGCGGCGCGTTTAAGGAGATCGTCGTGGCCAGATATATCGGACCGAAATGCAAACTCAGCCGGCGCGAAGGCACCGATCTCTATTTGAAATCGGGCATTCGTCCGCTCGAGTCCAAATGCAACGTGGAACGCCCGCCCGGCATGCACGGTGCGCGTCGGGCGCGCTTGACCGATTACGCGGTGCAGTTGCGTGAAAAACAGAAGCTGCGGCGCATGTACGGTGTTTTGGAACGCCAATTTCGCAATTACTACAAAAAGGCCGCGCAGCAGAAAGGCTCCACCGGTGAAAACCTGTTGCAGCTTCTGGAGTCGCGGCTGGACAACACCGTATACCGCATGGGGTTCGGAACAACCCGCGCGGAGGCACGTCAGTTAGTTAGCCACAAAGCCGTACTCGTCAACGACAAGCCGGTGAACGTTCCGTCGTATCAACTGGGCGCGGAGGATGTGGTAAGCATCCGTGAAAAGTCGCGCCAGCAGGTACGCATCAAGGATGCGCTGGAGTTGGCACAGCAGCGGGGAGTTCCCGAGTGGGTGGAGGTCGACGTCAAAGCCATGCGCGGCGTCTTCAAGGCCGCGCCGGAACGTAGCGATTTGCCCGCCGAGATAAATGAATCGCTGGTCGTTGAACTTTACTCCAAGTAAAGGAGCCCTATGCCGATGTCGAGTAACGTCACCGAATTTCTCAAGCCGCGTATTGTCGATGTAACGACTTACAACGAGCGTCATGCCAAGGTGACGCTGGAGCCGCTGGAACGCGGCTTCGGGCATACTCTTGGCAACGCGCTGCGCAGAATCCTGCTTTCTTCGATGCCGGGCAGCGCAATCGTCGAGGCGGAAATTGACAACGTATTGCACGAATACACCAGTGTCGAAGGTGTGCAGGAGGATGTCATGGATGTCCTGCTGAACCTTAAAGGCATTGCCATAGTCATGCACGCGCGGGATGAAGCCACGCTGCGCTTGACCAAAAAAGGCCCGGGTGTGGTCACCGCGGGCGACATTGATGTCGACCACGACGTCGAGATAGTGAATCCGGAGCACGTGATCGCCAACCTCACCAAGCAGGGTGAGATCGCCATGACGTTGCGGGTGCAGAAAGGCCGTGGATACGAACCTGCTACTCAGCGTCATCAGGAAGAAGGCGAAAGCCGCCCGATCGGCTCGTTGCAGATCGACGCGACCTACAGTCCGGTGTATCGCGTGGCGTACAATGTCGAGAGTGCGCGTGTCGAACAGCGTACCGATATGGACAAGCTGATCCTCGACATCGAGACCAACGGAACCATAGATCCCGAGGAAGCGATCCGTCGTGCGGCGACGATTCTGAAAGATCAGATCTCGGTGTTTGTCGATCTGCAGGCCGACGAGCACGTGCGCGAGGAAGAACGAAGTTCAGACATCGATCCAATTCTGCTGCGCCCGGTGGACGACCTGGAATTGACTGTTCGCTCCGCGAACTGCTTGAAAGCGGAGAACATTTTCTACATCGGTGATCTGATTCAACGCACCGAGGTGGAATTATTGAAAACGCCGAATCTCGGCAAGAAATCGCTGACCGAAATCAAGGACGTGCTGGCGTCACACGGTCTGGCGCTGGGTATGCGCCTGGAAGTGTGGCCGCCGCCGGAACTCGAAAAGAAGCACTGATCAGGCAGGGGAGAATACGATGCGCCATCGTAAATCCGGTCGCTCATTGAGCCGTACCAGCGCACACCGCAAAGCGATGTTTAAAAACATGTCCGCTGCGCTGTTCGAGCACGAGATCATTAAAACCACGCTGCCGAAAGCGAAAGAGTTGCGGCGTGTTGCTGAACCGTTGATCACGCTGGCGAAACAGGACAGCGTCGCTAATCGCAGGTTGGCCTTTTCACGGCTGGGCGACAAGACTGCCGTGGGTAAACTGTTCGACAGCCTGGGACCGCGGTACCAGGATCGCCCTGGGGGCTACCTGCGCATCATGAAATGCGGCTATCGTGCCGGCGACAATGCGCTTATGGCGTACGTGGAACTGGTCGATCGTCCCGCGCAGGAGGTTGACGAAGCTGCATAGCCGTCGACTGAGAGCTGTAACAGAAAGCCGGGATCATACCCGGCTTTTTTACATGTTCCCCGGTGAAACGACATGAACAAGAGCACAAACGTAATCTGGCAATCGGGCGGTTTGACACGCGAAGACCGCGAGCGCCAGAACGGCCAGATTGCGTGTGTGGTGTGGTTTACTGGACTGCCGTGCTCTGGAAAATCCACAGTGGCGCGTGCCGTGGAAAGAACACTGCACGACGAGGGCCGGCGCGTTTATGTGCTCGATGGGGACAATGTGCGTCACGGACTTTGCGGCGATCTTGGCTTTTCCATCGCGGACCGCAACGAAAACATCCGCCGCGTGTCAGAAGTTGCAGCGCTGTTGTGCGACGGTGGTTTGATTGTTCTTACGGCGTTTATTTCCCCACTTCGCGACGAGCGTGCGCTGGCGCGCAGTAGATTGCCGGACGGGCGGTTCTTCGAAGTGTTCTGCGACGCGGATCTGAGCGTCTGTGAGGAGCGTGACGTGAAGGGATTGTACGCGCGCGCACGGCGCGGCGAGATAGATCACTACACCGGCATTTCTTCGCCGTACCAGGCGCCGGAGAAGCCGGAGTTGCGCCTGGATACGGCTGCTCTGGATATCGAGAGTTCTGCGCGTGCCGTTATCGAGCTACTCAACGACAATGGAATAATTTCGCGCGAGGACCCTCACCCTGACCCTCTCCCAGAGGGAGAGGGGAAAGAATCTTAGCCCGTCTTCCCCTGGAGAGACCTTCTTAACTCCCCTCGCCCTCTGGGAGAGGGGTCGGCGGTGAGGGCGCGCGGACTACAGCAGCGTCTGCCGCGGCGCCGCCGGAGAAATCTCCAGCACACGTTTGAGATAACGGGCGGTGTGCGAGTCGGCGTTTTCCGCCACCATCTCAGGCGTACCGGCAGCCACGATGCGGCCGCCGCCGTCGCCGCCCTCGGGGCCCAGGTCGACAATCCAGTCGGCGGTCTTGATGACATCCATATTGTGCTCGATGACGATAATGGTATTGCCATGATCGCGCAATCTGTGCAGCACCCTGAGCAGTTGCTCGACGTCGTGAAAATGCAGGCCGGTGGTCGGCTCGTCCAGGATGTAGAGCGTTTTTCCAGTGTCGCGCTTGGACAACTCGCGTGAGAGTTTTATGCGCTGAGCCTCGCCCCCCGACAGCGTGGTGGCGTTCTGTCCCAACGTGATGTAGGAAAGGCCGACATCCATTAACGTCTGCAGCTTGCGCTTCACCGCTGGAATCGCATGGAAGAAGTCCAGTGCCTCTTCCACGGTCATTTCCAGCACCTCGTGGATGTTTTTGCCCTTGTAACGCACGTCGAGCGTTTCACGGTTATAGCGTTTGCCTTTGCACAGATCACAGCGTACGTAGACGTCGGGCAAAAAGTGCATTTCCACTCTGATCACACCGTCGCCCTGACATGCCTCGCAGCGCCCGCCTTTCACGTTGAATGAAAACCGTCCGGGTTTATAACCGCGGGAGCGCGCTTCCTGCGTGGCGGCAAACAACTCGCGAATAGGTGTAAACAGGCCCGTATACGTGGCGGGGTTGGAGCGCGGCGTGCGGCCGATCGGGCTTTGATCGATATCCACGACTTTGTCGATATCCAGACCCTGCACCGAATCCAGCTGCGCCGGCTCGATCATCGCGCCGTTGAGCGCGTGCGCCGTATAGCGATACAACGTATCGTTGATCAACGTGGACTTACCGGATCCGGAAACACCGGTCACGCAGGTAAACAGCCCCAGCGGAAACGCTACGTCGACATTGCGCAGATTGTTGCCGTTGGCGCCGAACAACCGCAGCCAGTCGCAGTTGTCGCTGCTCTTGCGCTGTGGCACGGGAATGTTGCGGCGTCCGGAGAGGTATTGCCCGGTCAGCGAGGCACTGTTCTTCTTGATGTCCTCAGGCCGGCCCTGGGCGACGATCTGGCCGCCATGCACGCCCGCCCCTGGCCCCATGTCAACGACATGGTCGGCCGCGTTGATGGCCTCCTGATCGTGCTCGACCACGATCACTGTATTGCCCAGGTCACGCAGATACACCAGTGTGCTCAACAGGCGGTC
>JAOTYY010000179.1 GCA_029861595.1 Gammaproteobacteria bacterium | reverse complement strand
TGGGCACGCTGGTCGCGGCCCTGGACCACGATCGCCTGGGTGTTCCTCACCATCGGTATCACGCTCGGCAGCTGGTGGGCCTATAACGAGCTCGGCTGGGGTGGCTGGTGGTTCTGGGACCCGGTGGAAAACGCGTCTTTCATGCCCTGGCTGGTCGCGACCGCGCTGATTCACTCGCTGGCAATTACGGAAAAACGCGGGTCTTTCAAGAGTTGGACCGTGCTGCTCGCGATACTGGGTTTCTCCTTGAGTTTACTGGGAGCGTTTCTGGTGCGCTCCGGTGTGCTGACGTCGGTACATGCGTTCGCGACCGATCCGGCGCGTGGAGTCTACATTCTGCTATTTCTGTGCGTGGTGATTGGCGGGTCGCTGGCACTGTATGCCTGGCGCGGTCCCAGCGTGTCGCGCGGCGGGCAGTTTCAATGGATGTCACGCGAGACCATGCTGCTGGGCAACAATCTGGTACTGGTCTCGGTGACCGGGTTCATCCTGCTGGGCACGCTGGCACCGTTGATTTACGAGGCGCTGGGCTGGGGCAAAATTTCCGTCGGTTTTCCATGGTTTAACACCATGTTCGTCGGCTTCATGCCATTCCTGGTGATTCTGCTGGGGGCCGGCCCGGTTACCCGCTGGAAAAGCGACGACGCAATTGCGCTGCTGCGGCGTTTGCGCTGGGCGGCGATCGCCAGCCTCGGGTTGGCGTTGCTCGCCTGGTTGCCATTGTATGCGCAAGCCTCCTGGCAGGTCGCCGTGGGTGTTGGACTGACCGCCTGGATCACGTTTGCGACACTGGTCAGTCTCGTGCGCCGCCTGCGCAATCCGCGTGGTCTGGCGTATGCGTTGCGGCAACAGAGCCGCAGCTACTATGGCATGGTGCTGGCGCACCTGGGAGTTGCCGCGTTCGTCGTCGGTGTAACCATGGTGTCTATGTTCGGCGTGGAAAAAGACATCGGTCTTAAAGTCGGCGAAAGTGTCACGCTTGCCGGTTACGAGTTCAGCTTCCGTGGCGTAGAGAACGCGCGCGGCCCCAACTATCGCGCGGAACGGGGCACCGTCAGCGTGACCCGCGACGGCACCCCTGTGACGGTGCTCTATCCCGAGAAACGTCGCTATACCGTGCAGACTCAGCCCATGACCGAAGCGGCGATCGACGTAGGCATAGTGCGAGACCTGTACGTTTCGCTCGGCGAACCGCTGGGTCAAGGCTCGTGGAGCCTGCGCGTCTACTACAAGCCATTTATCCGCTGGATCTGGGCCGGTGGGTTTCTCGCTGCGCTCGGTGGGTTGCTGGCGGTCAGTGACAGACGCTACCGTATTGCGTTGCGCAGAAAGCTCCGGGTTAAAACCACATCCGCCGAGGCGCCCGCGTGAAACTCTGGCTGCCTTTCGGAATTTTCGTCGCTCTGGTGGCGTTGCTCGGCATCGGTTTGACCCTGGACCCGCGCAAAGTACCATCGCCGCTGATCGGCAAGACCATGCCCGCATTCGAACTCGCACGATTGCACGACACGCAGCGTACCGTGAGCGACACAGATATCCGCGGCCAGGTCAGCGTGTTGAACGTCTGGGGCACCTGGTGTGCCGGTTGTCGTGCGGAACACGATGTTTTGATGCGTCTTGCGCGTACCGGTCAGGCACCCATCATCGGGTTGAACTGGAAAGACGATCGGCAGTTGGCGCAGCAATGGCTGCGCGATCTCGGTAATCCCTACGCGATGACGGGATTCGACCACGACGGCCGCGTGGCAATCGACTGGGGTGTCTACGGTGCGCCGGAAACGTTCATCGTGGACGCCGCCGGTGTCGTGCGCTACAAGCATATCGGCCCGCTCACCGAAGAGGTCGTCGCTGACAAGATTCTTCCGCTTATAAAACAACTCAAGACCGGAGCGTGAGCCCATGAAACGTTTCATCGGCGCGATGGTAATCGCCTTCGCAAGCGTTGCCGACGCGGGACTGGAAGCGTACGAGTTTACCGATGCCGCCGAGGAACAACGCTTCAAGGCGCTGATCGCCGAACTGCGCTGCATGGTGTGTCAGAACCAGTCGCTGCTGGATTCCGACGCCGGTCTCGCGGAAGACCTGCGCCGCGAGACCTACAATCTGATGAAGACCGGACGCGATGACACGCAGATCGCGCAGTTTCTGGTGGATCGTTACGGCGATTTCGTGCTCTATAGGCCGCCTCTCAAACCGTCCACCTATCTCCTTTGGTTCGGACCGGTGTTGGTTTTTTTGGGTGCGGGATTCTGGGTTTATCGCACGATACGCAATCAACGCCCGACACAGGAGATCAGCGAAGAACGTGCTGAACGTGCCGCGCAACTGCTCGACAAGGAATGGAGTGACGTTGTTCTGGACATTGCTCGTGCTGCTGGTCGCCGTCGCGCTGGCGATCCTGCTGCCGCCCCTTCTGCGGCTGCGCACGGTTACCCCCGGCGGACAGAACCTCAACATCGCGCTGGCGCGTGAACGCTTGCAGGAAATGGAAGCGGAATCCGCCGATGGCGCGCTCGATCAGGCGCAGCTGGGTGCAGCACGAGATGAACTGAAAAGCGAGTTGCTGCTGGATATCGAGCACGCCGACGCTGACGAGGATTCTCTTTCCGGGCGACGCGACGTGTTCGGCATGCTCGCGGTCGTCGTGTGCGTACCGCTTGTCGCGTTTGCGATGTACGGTCTGCTGGGCGATCAGAATGCGGTACGCGGCGTGCCGAGCGCGCCGGACAGAGGGGCGGGCGCGTCGCCGCAGCAGAACGAGGATATGTCCATCGAAGCGATGATCTCGCGCTTGGAGGGGCGTCTCGAACAACAGCCCGACGACGCCAACGGCTGGCTGATGCTGGGTCGCTCATACAGTTTTTCACAGCGCTGGAGCGATGCCGAACGCGCCTTTGGCCGCGCGCGTGATCTGGATCCGCAGAACCCCGACGTACTGGTCGAGTATGCCGGCTTGCTGGGGCGGCGTGCCAACGGGGTGTTGGCGGGAGCGCCGGAAGAACTTCTGCAGGCTGCATTGCAGGTGCAACCGCGGCATCTGAACGCGTTGTTCCTGATGGGGCACGTGAATTTCCAGGCACAACGCTACAATGAGGCATTGAAACTCTGGCAACATGTGGCCGGTGAATTGCAGGCCGATAGCGAAGACATGCGTCAGTTGCAGGGATATATCGCCGAGGCTCGCAACCAACTGGGCCTGCCGCCCGATACGGCGATTGCAGCGGCACCCCCCATGCCGGAACCGGGGAAATCGATTCGGGTCAGCGTGGATCTGGACCCCGCTTTGGCCTCACAGGTGGCGCCAGGGGACACATTGTTCGTTTATGCTCGCGCTACCGAAGGTCCGCGCATGCCGCTTGCGATCACGCGTGTTACCGCCAGTGATTTGCCGCTCACCGTGACGCTGGATGAATCCATGGCGATGATGCCCAACATGACGCTGGCCAATTTCGAGCAGGTGACCGTCGAGGCGCGCATCTCGAAAAGCGGCAGCGCGATTCCGCAAAGCGGCGACATTCGCGGCACGCGCAGTCCGGTGCAACCCGGCAATGGCGAGACCGTGGAGATACTTATCGACTCACGCGTGCCCTGAGCTCACTCACTACTGGCGATCCCCCTCATCCCAACCCTTCTCCCCCAGGGAAGAAGGTGTTTTGTTTCGCTTCCGCTTCAATCCTGCTCCCCTCTCCCCCGGGGAAACGGGTTGGTGTTCAAAGACATGAAATTCCTGCGGGCGCTGAAACATGCCAGCATTGGGTAAATATTCGTAAGCGCTTACACTGCGCGCCATGCACAATGTCAGCGCCTGCTATGAGTTTGATTTCGCGCATCCGGCGGAAAAGCTGTGGTCAGTGGTCGCTGATACGCCACGCTGGAACGAAGCCGCGGGAGTACCCAAGTACACCGCGCGTGAAGAAACTCAGCCCGACGGCAGCGTGAAGGTATTTGGCCAACTCTCCATCGTCGGTCGTACGATCGAATGGGAAGAGTTGCCGGTATCCTGGATTCAAAATCGTTGGTTCGAACAGATACGTGCTTTTCGCAATGGCCCGCTGCGTACATTGACGGCAAGGGCGCAGGTGACAGGCAGAGGCGAACGCAGCGTGCTGAGTTATGAAGTGGAACTGGAGCCGAAGAATCTGCTGGGCACCCTGATCGCGCGCCGTATCGTCAAACAGTTCGGCAAGGATGCAGCCCGCTTGCTCGCGAGTGCGGAACGCGCGCTGAGCGCCGGGCAGCCGGATCTTTTCGAAGTCCACACACACCTGCCTAAAGCTGCGCGCCAGCGTGCCCGGGAGATCGCAAAAAAAGTCGAAGCGTCACCGTACGGACACGGTCTCGCGCAACATCTCGTGGACTACATCGTCGGCGCACAGGAAGTTGACCTGTGGTCAATGCGGCCTATCGCGCTGGCTCGCCGCTGGCGCGTCGAACCGCGTATTGCCATTGAACTTTGCCTGCAGGCAGTACGCGACGGCTTGCTGGAGTCCCGGTGGGACATTCTGTGTCCGCGCTGTCGCGTGTCGAAAGCCAGCAGCTTCGCCATGAGCGATTTTCCGGAAGGCGTGCATTGTCCGGCCTGTAATATCGACTACGATCTCGATTTTGCCGCCAACGTGGAAATTACCTTTAGTCCCAGCCCCGCGGTGCGGCCGGTGGAGTACGGCCACTACTGTCGTACAGGCCCCGGTGCGACGCCGCATATCAAAGCCCAGCTTACCGTGCAGCCAGGCGTTCGCCGCGCGCTGCCGGCACTGCTCGCACCGGGGAACTACCGGTTACGCACCCTCGAAGCAGGCGGCGAACTGGATGTCCAGTGGAGCGGAGGAGGGTTTCCGGAAGTCGGCGTGAGCGGCAATGCGGTGTATTCCGATGCCGTTGCGGCACCGGGTGAGATCGTTCTCCGCAATGAGGGCGATAGCGCGCGTACTGTGCTTATCGAAGATCGCAGCTGGCTGCGTGACGTGCTGACTGCTGAACGGGTGACGACCCTGCAAGCCTTTCGCGATCTGTTTTCCGATCAGGTGTTGCGTCCCGGCGATGACGTGAAGATTCGCAACATCACGTTCATGTTCACCGATCTGGTCGACTCGACCACCATGTTCGCCGAGATCGGTGACGCCGGGGCCTATCATGTGGTACGTGAACATTTTTCCTTGCTCGGCGATGTCGCGCGCGAGTACGACGGCACTATCGTCAAAACCATCGGCGATGGCATCCATGCTGCGTTCAACACGCCCGACACGGCGTTTCGCGCGGCGATCGCCATGCAGAAGAAGGTCGCCGAATTCAATTCAGCGAGAGGGCGCGAGAAGATGGCGATCCGGATCGGCTTGCACGCCGGCAGCAGTATTTCGGTGACGTTAAATGGACGACTGGACTACTACGGGAACACTGTAAACCTGGCGGCGCGCCTGGAAGGGCAGGGCGGAGCCGGGGAGATAACGATGTCGCAGGCGTTTATAGATGACGCCGCAGTAAAACCGCTGCTGCAACATCACGATGTGCGCCAACGCACGGTTCGGCTCAAGGGATTCGACGAGGAATTACCGGTTTATCAGGTCACACCCTGAGGTGGGGAGGCCATGGGGCGAAGGATCTTTCAAACGACTGCCGCAGACTTGACGCGCCGCGACTGCTGACCTGTCATCAACACCGTAGCAGTGGTTGCAAAAGCGAGCAGTCCGGCAATCCAGAATACACTGTTGGGCTCGGCGTGATCCAGCAACATGCCGAACGCGGGCGGTGCGACGATCCCGCCGATATTGAAGCCAGTGGACACGAACCCGAATACTTTGCCGATCTGCCCCGGCGGTGTCAGCGCGCGTATCAGCATGTCGCGAGAGGGCGCGACGAGTCCGGAACAAAAGCCGGCGACCGCAAACAGAATTCCTATTACGGCAAGCGGCAGTTGCGTCGCAGCGACGATGCAGACCATGGTACCGACGACGACAAAACAGGCCGCCGCGAAAACATCATGGCGCTTTATGTGGTCGGCGATCCAGCCACCAGCCAACACACCCACCGGTGAAGCGAACAGGTAACACGCGATAATGGTGGTCGCCGTTGCCAGCGGCGCCCCGAATCCGACGTGTAGAACAGACGGGCCAAAGCTCGTGATGCCGCGCCCATAGGTCGATATACCGATGTAGAACAGCAAACCTGTCAGTATCGGCAGGCTGAAAAGCAGTGCAACGCCATTGCGAGACTTAATGCCGGATTGTTTGCCGGCAGCCGCGTGCTCGGATCTGCTGATCTCGGTGGCATCTGCAAGCACACTGGAGTTCAGGAGCAGCAGCAATGCCATCACTACACCGGCTGTTCCGCAGATAATCACGACGCTGTCCCACATCACGACCGTGAGCAGCGCCACTACCGTCACCGGCGCCAGGGCGTCACCGAGGAAACCCGAGGTCGTGTGTACCGAAAAAGCCCGGCCCATGCGTCTGTCGGGCACGGAGGCATTGAGAATACTGTAATTTGCCGGGTGGTATACCGCGTTGGCGAGCCCGGCGATTACCATCAGCGCGATAAGCGCAGAGTAGAATGGAAATACGCCGACCAGCGCGAAGGCGGCGCCTTCGAGAGCGACGCCGGCGATCAGCAATCCGCGTGCGCCGTAACGATCCACCAGAAAACCGACCGGCGCCTGGGTTAATCCGCTGATCAGACTGAAAGCGGCCAGCGCAAACCCGAGCTCCGTGAAACCGACTCCGTACACGTCTACCAGAATCGGGAACAACGGCGGCAACAGCAATAGATAGAAGTGGCTGAAGAAGTGGGCCATGCTGACCAGAGCGACCACTTTGGCGCTCGATGCAAACGGCTCGCTGGTAGCAGGCACCGACATAAATCAAGTATCCGGGCATGAGACGGGGAGGCGGTATTGTACGTCACTGACGCGTCATATTGGCGGCGCGTGAACGGTAGGTGACGAGGGAGGCGAGAGTTCCCCCTCTCCTTGTGGGAGAGGGGGCGTGAGGGTCGAGTAAGGTAGTTACTCTGGATTCAGAGTGCCAGTGAAAAGACCGCCAGCGTAGCCAGAATTACGCTCGCTATCACCCACGAGAACCACACTTCCGAAGGTTCTAACGTCAATTTTCGCTCGCCGTAAAGTATTTGCTCGGTCATTTCCAGGTCCCCATGTTTCCATGTTCACGGTGATTACTCTACGCTGGCACGGGCGTATGCGCTGTGCGAATGGGTACTCGTGATACGTGACCTATTTACCGGGGAACCGTGTTGGACTTCACAGTTGTGAACCGATACGCCCGGTGGCGGCAAACGCAGCGCGGCCCGGTAATCGGGCCGCAGAGCGCTGTACAGCGGCTTTCAGTCCCCGGTCGAGCTTTCCTGCGGCGCCTTTTTGGCGGCCGAACGCTTGCTCGCCAATTTCGCTTGCGGCGGTGCGCCGCGCGGCCAGGCAGCGAACGGGTAGGGCCGCTCTTCGCTGTTGAATGTGTAAAACAACAGCATCTGGTAGATATAGGTGCCCAGCTGTTGACCGAGCTTAAGCAACCGCTCGTTTACCCGCCCGGTGATCAGGCTGGACAGGAACTGAAAGAGAATTATCGCAATCAGCATGATTTCCGCGACCGTGTAGGCGATTGCGAACAGCAACATATGCAGCCCGCGAATCCAGATTTCACCTCGTGTCAGGTTACCTTTCAGCTCACCTTGTTCCATCGGTGTCTCCTGATGTTTTGTTCTGAAGGCCAGTAGCTCATTGTAGTCCCTGAGCCTCTCCCAGAGGGAGAGGGAAACAAAAAAAGAAAGCCCTTCTCCCCTCTGGGGGAGAAGGGTTGGGATGAGGGGGCTCTCAGGTATCGGCTCCTGTCACCGTCAGGTTGCGCCCGCGATACCTCTGTGCCACCCAGAACAGCAGCAACGCACCGGCGAGTACCGCAGAGAGTATCGATGCGGGTAAAGGACTTACCCCGAAAATCCCGACGACTGCAGGTACGACAGCGGCACCCGACACCAGCAACGCGCTCGCGTTGCGCCGGCTGATCCGGTGACCCAGCAGCAAAGCCAGGCCGGTCCAGAAAATCAATGCACCCAGCAGGCTGGCCGCTAGTGCGATCTGGCTGATGTCCTGCGAGGTATAGCGCACCATAAACCGCGCGGGCAGCGGAGATTGATTCGCATAGAGTTTTTCGAACGAGAAGTGCACACCCTGGGTAGGGACGGTGATGTGTAACGGTTGACCCATTGCGACCTTGCGTACGTCCTCGGAACGCAACGCGGCACCGCCTGCCTCTCGCGGGTTTATGTCGGTGCCGCGCACAGTGACGTCCAGCGTGCTGTCCGGTGTGAAATACCGGTGCCCGCTCGGCAGGAACACGTCCCAGCGCGTATGTGTAACCACCATGTCCGGCCGCGGCAGCTGCCCGCTCATGCGGCCAAACTTGCGCATGCTGTCCACCGGCGTCGTGTAAACGAGTTCCACCGGAAACCCGGTGGTCGAATTGATCATGCGGATCAGCACTGCCGCGGTATCTTCCGTGCCCGATGCATGCGCTGGTTTTTCCGCCTTGCCGTCGACGAACGCAGACCACACCTGAGAGGCGGGCGGCAGTTCCAGTCGCAGGAACTGGCGGCGGCTGTTGCGCACATCGAAACGCGCGGTGGTGACGGCCAGGCCGTCACGGGTATAGAGTGTCGTGTATCTCGCTGTTTCGATCGCCGCGACCTGCACGTCGATTTCTTCATGGCGGGTTATCTTCAGCGCCAGCTTGAACGGCGGTTGCGCGTGCACGTAACGGTAGGCGAGCA
>JAOTYY010000178.1 GCA_029861595.1 Gammaproteobacteria bacterium | reverse complement strand
CTTCGCGCCTTTGAACATGAACGTATCGATCGTCACGCCGGCCACGATGACGATCAGTGTCGAAACTACCTGCATTACGCTCGAGCCGACCTTGTATACCGTATTGGTGAAGTAACCGTAGTAAACCCCGGCGAACACCACGTTTATGATTGCCACTGCGTAGATCGCCACTACGAACGCGTTGCCGATGGGCGCCCAGGAGACCGTGATCTGCTTGTCCGCACGGCGATAGATCTGAAACGACAGGAACGTGAATATCAGCATCAGATTCACGGCGATGTTCTTCGCCGGCATGATGCCGAGAGGCCCGAGCAGTCTATGATGGCTCCCCCCGAGCTGCTGCATTTCCGAAGCACTGAGTATCAGCGTATGCGGCGTAACCCAGACGAGAAAACACGCGGCCAGAACGACGGCGATGTATTTGATCAGCCAGGTATAACGCTGCGATCCGTCGGTCCGCGACATGCCGGACCAGAGATAATAGTTGCCGGCCAGGAGAATCGTACCGATGAGCACCGCCTGCACCACGAACAGCCAGGCAAGAATTCCGCCCATCGCGGTGATGCCCATCTGCTGCGAGTATGCGTAGACCTCGGCCATCAGCCAGTAGCCGGCGAAGGGCAGGGGAAGGAACGAAAGAATCGCGATGAAATTCGCCGTGTACCCCATCCAGTCGTAGTGAGCGCGTTCCGTTTGCGTGCGCGCGGCGAGAAACTTGTACGCCGCGTAGGCACCTACGATCGCGCCACCGAAAGCGATGTTGGCGATAAACCGATGCAGATTGAGCGGGTTCCATAACGGTCCGCGCATGATGTCCCAGATTCCGCCGGTTACCGCGCCGGTCTCGCTGACGCCGGAGGGCGCCATCATGAAGGTAGCCCATGAGTTGGCCACCACCAGCAGCGTGGTCCCTACGACATTGAGTGCCAGCCCCAGCGTAAGGTGCGCCCACTTGGCGTTACCACGCGGCATCGCGTACCAGCTGTAGTAATAAAGATACAACAACGCGCTTTCAGCAAAGAAAAGAAAGGCGTATATCAGCACCTGAAAGTTGAACACGCGCATCAGGTAGCCCATGAAATCCGGGTACAAGAGGAACAGGGCAAAGGCCAGCGCACCGCCGAACAACGCGGTGATGGAATAGGCGGTCATGCTGATCTTCATGAACTCGTGGGCCATATCGTCGTAGCGCGGGTCGCCGGTCTTGACGCCCAGCCATTCGATCACCACAACAAACAGCGGCACCGCGAGCACGAAGGCCGCGAAGAAAAGATGCATCTGCGCGATGACCCACACCACTGACCTGCTGCTTACCCCAATGGACGGATAATCGCCACGTTTGGGTTGCGGCGCAGCCACATCGCGGGACTGTGATGGCGTGTCTGCAGTCGCTGCGCCCGCTTCCGCTGCAACGGCGGCCGCGAACCGAACCTGCACTGCTGACACCGCGGGCGGCTGCTTCGATGTGATGCCGGCAAACTGCGCGTCCGCCGTAGCCGGAATTGCGAACACCAGACAGACCAGCGCGAACAGGCTCGCGCAGTCGGGCAGGCATGATCGGGTCCGTGATCGCCGCACCGTCGCGTTACTGGGCCGGCGTGAGGTCGAGGCGCAGCGCAAGATCCTGCAAACCCATCACGAACAGGTCCAGGCCATAGAACACGAGCACCGTGGCGGTGAAGCACCAGTCCAGGTGAGAAGTGTTTTACCGGACATGCAAGCTCCTTGCTGGATCGACACTAGCCGCCGTGCAGCGGCGTTACGCCGTGGTCGTAGATGACCAGCCACCAAAAGAAAACGAACGAGGCGACAATAGCGGCATAGAAAAGCATCGGCCCCCAGTTGGCGGTGGGATTGTGTTTCTCGGGGTTTAACTCTTCGTCGCTCACGGTTATCGCCGAAACTGCTCCCATTATTTTTCGCCGCAGACAAGTACCGTTAACGCTTCAGTCCCGGTGACGGCAGTTTTTCCGAGCGAGCATCACGGTGTGCACTGCCCGTGCGCCGGGACATTCGGTATACCCGGCAGCCGTTGAACTTGTCGCCGGAAGAATGAACCGGGCTAGAACCCCGTGACTTGACTTAGATCATGCCTAGCGTGTAAGGCAACTTACACTATTTGTTTTGCGTGGCGGCTCATCGACCGATCGTCTGCGTAGCCGCGAGGTGCAGCGGGGCGCAGGATCGTGGCATCCGCACGGAGACCGTGAGTTGCAAGGACCGGACTGGACATTAAGCGCACAACCATAAACAGCCGAGGGATCTGCATGCACAAGCCCGCAAGCGAGGCGCACGGAAAGGGCAGGGCGGAGGTAATTGCTGCGTTCTGCGGCCTGCTCGACACGGGCGATGAGGCGGATCGCTGCTATGCCTGCCGTGCGCTCGGCGCCATCGGCGCGACACAGGCGATACCCGACCTGGCGGAACGGTTGCGCGACGAGGACATCGACGTATGCGTGGATGCGGCCGGTGCCTTGGGTGCCTTGGGATCGCAAGCGGTGTTTGCGCCGCTTAACGAGTCCCTGCGCGACGATCCGGACGGCGAAGTCAAAACCGCGGTGCTCGCCAGCCTCGCGCGCAACGCGGACCCGCAAACGTTTCCCTTGCTGATGGAAATTGCAGAGCATCGTCCGCCGGAAATGGCTTTCGACGAATCGGCAGACTGGGACCCCTGGTGGGATATGCAGCGTGAAGCGGTGCTCGCACTCGGACGTACGCGGGTGACGGAGGCCGCGCCGATGCTAGCGCGTCTACTCGACGACGAGGACGGGCAGGACATCGATGCTGAAATCATGATGGCGCTGGCGCGGCTCGGTGAGGCAGGCGAACGGATACTGCTCGAACGCATTGATCACCGGCGCGAACAGGTAAGACGACGAGCAATAACAGCGCTGGGCCGGGGCGGCTCGTCAGCCGGACTCGAGGCGTTGGCTCGGGCACTGGAGGACAATTCTCCCCAGGTACGCAGTGCCGCGCTCGAGGCACTCGAAGAACGCGCCGGCCGAGGTTACCTGCCGGCAATTCTTCGCCTCTATCGTGACGGCGACGCCGGGGTCAGGAAGACGGCGATAGGCGTAGGTTCGAGACTGGCCGCCGCCGGCGGTGCACCCGCTCCGGACTTCCCGGCACTGCGCCCGCTGCTCGCTGACAAAGATTCCAGGGTTCGGGCGGCGGCGTTATCGGGCATGGACCGGGAGCATTTGGACGCAGTGTCGGTCGGCCATGTCTACAAGGCGTTGCAAGACCGCGCGCCAGACGTGGCTGCGGTCGCCTGCAAGCTGATCGGACGGCACGGCTCCGAAGAGCATTTCCGCGGCGTGCTGAGTATAGTCGAAGACGCGACAGCCGATCCTGAGTTGCGTCGCGTCGCGTTGCGCGCGGTGGGAACGCGCGGCAAATGGAATGAGACGACAGCGTCACTGATCATGAAAATTCTTGCGGAACCGAGATCACCGGTGCGGCTTGCCGCCATGGACGTATTGTTGGATCTCCACCACGCAGGCGCGGCAACGGAAACGAACACGGTGGGCGACGCAGCGCAGACACCCAGTCCGCTGGATCTCATCATCGCCGCGCTGGCCGGCGACTTGGTCACGCGTGCCGATTCGCAAGCAGCAGCGGAAACGCCTTCCGGCACCGTGACCGATGAGTCGCTCGCACGCGAGAATTCGATCGCCACCGGTCACGCCTCATCGAGCGCGGAGATTCGCCCCGCGAAATCCTCGCTCGAGGCGATTGCCATGGACAACGCGGAGATCGCCCTTGCCCTTGCGGGGAGCGAGGATACCGGTATCGCGCCCGAACTGGTGGTTGACGAGGAGACGGCGGAATACCTGGCAATCACGGAGGCCAATGAAGCGACCGCCCGCTGGCTGTTCACCCGCAACGCACTCGAAAGGGACCTGGACGTTAGGCGGCTGGCTGCACGAATACTGGGCAGCACCGTGGCAGAGCCTGCGGTCAGCGCTCTACTGGAGGCGCTCGCTTGCGACGATGCAACGCTGCGTCGAGAGTCTGCCGCCTCACTTGCCGCCCTGACGGAACGTTTTCCGCACAGTCATGCCCTGGCTGTAGGCCTCGAGGCGCTTTTGGACGGCGCGGTCGCCGACGACCGGGACGTGCGCATTGCCTGCCTCCACGTGTTGGGTGCGCTGCCCACCGCGCGCGCTTGTGACGGCATCGTGGCCGCGCTCGACGACAAGGAACCGGCCGTCCGGATCGAGGCCGTGCGCAGTCTCGGTAGGATCGCGAAGAACGCCTTCGCCGCGCCGACAATTGACCACGCGCCGTTCGCATCCCATCTGCCGCGAGCGCTCGAGAAACTCGCAGATCGGGAGCCGGGCGTGCGCATTGCAGCGGCGCGCACGCTGACGGACATGCTGTGCGGCCGTGACTGCGACTTACGGGACGCGTCCGTGGCGGTCGATGCGCTTACCCGGGCCGCGTTTGCCGGCACCGGCGACCAGGCACGCGAGATGGGCCGAGCGCTTCGTGACATCGCGCCCGCTCTGGCCACGGATCATCTGCTCACGCAGCTGCGAAGCCTGGCGACCAGCGCCGAGCGACGTGTCGTCATCGAGCTGCTGGAGGAAATCCACCGCCTCCGTGAACACGAACACGGGGATCAATCATCAACACAGCACTTGTAGAGAGTTAGCAACATGAAAACGGCTGGTTCATTTATTCTTGGATTCATCGCTTCGGCGCTGAGCCTTTCGCTGCATGCCGCCACTTACACCGTCGAGGAAGTCAGTGACGGCGGCACAATAACGGGTAAGGTTACTTTCAGCGGCGACGACCCTGCGCCAAAACCCTATGCCATCACCAAGGATCCGGACACCTGCGGCACGGGCGATCGATTGATCGATTTCGTCAAAGTGTCGAACGGCGCGCTAAACGACGTTATCGTTTATCTGGATAAAGTAAAAGCGGGTAAGACATTTGCCGACGACCAGGCGAAAGGCGATATCGATCAGAAGGGCTGTGAGTTTCATCCGTTCCTGCAGGTGATGCACAACGACCATGAAATTACGGTTCTTAACTCGGATCCGGTATCACACAACATCCACACCTACGAGCTTATCGGTCGCGCCAAGAAAACCGTGTTCAACATAAGCCAACCTGACCAGGGCAGCGTCATCAAGAAGACGGTCAAGCTCAAACGCGGCACGGTTATGAAAGTTGAGTGCGATCAGCACGACTTCATGCACGGTTACGTATTCGTGGCTCGAAACCCGTACTATGCGCTGGTCAATGAAGACGGCACGTTCACTATCGACGGAGTGCCGCCTGGCAAGTACACACTGGTAGCCTGGCACGGATCGCTCGGCAGCAAAAAAGCAAAAGTAACGGTGGATGCGGGCAAAACCCTGACCAGCGATTTCGCGTTTAAAGCCAAATAATGCGCCTGCGACCAGTCAACGCCTGGCGACGCCACCTCAACCCTTTCGACTTGATCGTCGCGGCGGGGGGCGTCGTCAATATTGTTGTAGTGGGCTACCTGATTGCTTATTGGGTGCTGCACGGGTGAGCAAAGCAGCAGAGGGAATGCTGGCGTGCTCGTAAGCGGCGGTGGGACGTCCGGGATCGCCAGCACATGGTGGCCGATAGCGCCGCGGTCTGCGAGTCGAGGTCCGCAAGCAACTCCGCGACTGACGGAATAAAATGAATGGCCATGCATACGGGGCAAGACCGCATCACACGAACGGCTGCCGTGACAGGCAGCCTGGAACCGCAATTTAAACCCCTGCGGGTGATCGTGCCGACCCTCGCGTTGCTGCTCGCCGTCTCACTCTGGATCCAGTGGTACTCGCGGGAGGTGTCGATGCCGCGTTACTGCGATGATCCCGCCGGCGCGCTGGTACTTCTCGAACGCGTGCTTACCGAAGCGCGCCCGGCGGGTTCGGATAAGCGAAGACCTTATCTGGTGGCGGCCAAGTTGATCTTTCTCGTGCCGCGGGAATCCGACGAAGTGCTCGAGCATTATCTCGCCCGCGTCCGTCGGCATCTCGCCGAAATATGTCGCTGAGGTTCGTGTCTTCGCATCCGCCTGGACGCGGTTTCATGGTGCTTTAAACTGAACCTGTTCGACTGTATTGAGCGTGGAGCTGCCGAAAGTCTCAGTTGGTCACTTTCCGGGGTTCGCTTTCCACGCTAAAGGTTCGTGGCGGGGTTGATCAGGTACTGAGAGCGACGATGTCGATATTGTTGATTCGTCACGGCGAGACCGGGCTCAATGCGGCGCGTATCGTGCAGCATCCGGAGACGCCCTTGAACGAGCGCGGCCTGAGTCAGGCACACCGGCTCGCCCGCCGACTCGCAGACTTTCCCATCACGGCCATAGTGTCCAGTGACTACCGGCGTGCGCACATGACGGCCGAGGCCATCGCCGATGTCACCGGACTCGCTATCGCGATTCAGGAGAGTTTGCGGGAGCGGAACTTCGGCGAAGTCCGCGGTGTTGCACACGCCGATCTGCCGGTGGATCTGTACGCACCCGATTTTCACCCGCGCGGAGGCGAGAGTTGGACGATGTTTCACCAACGGGTGGCGCTGAGCTGGGAAGAGATAAAAGAACGTGCGGCGCGTACGGATGGCGACCTGGCCGTGGTCAGCCATGCGCTGGTATGCCGGTCGCTGGTGGAGAATCATCTGACCCTGGCCGACGGCATGGATGCCAAGGTGCCGCGGTGGCCGAATACGGCATTGACGGTTATCGAGCACCGGGCGCCCTGGCGCGTGTCGCTGCTCGCTTGCGGGATGCATCTGGAGGGAGAACTCGCCGACGATTCGAGCGCGAAGTCTTAGTGCTACCCTGCAATAGACCACCTCACTGGCAACCCCCTGACCCTGCCAGCTCGATTACAGGGGATTCTGTCGCATGTCGGTGGTACTCGCGGTCACCCGGAAACCAGCCTCGATCTGGTCTTACAGCGAATGGCGGTATAGGAATGGGGTCTGTCCCGTTCACTTGTTACTTGCTCCGTCGGCTGACCACTCGAAGCCCGACATGCGCGCCAGCCCGGCTACAGGGACCACACCGGTGCGGCGGCGACCGTCGATGATCCACGTCGGGAAGTCCTTGATGTCATTTTTAACGCAGGCGAAGTTACGTACACCGTTGCGCCCTTCCGGCGTGCACTCGACGTAGGGCAACCGGTGGGCGGAGGCCTCGAACAACACCTTCTGCTCCTGGCAGGCCGGGCACCAGTACGCGCCATAAAAGTGTGAGCCGGAATCGCGCAGGTGGATGGCGAGCGCTTTCAGGTACGGCTTCTCGGGGCCCGCCGCAGGATCGAAGAGGCCGCTGAAGTGCAGGAACAACCCGAGCACGATTACGGCGGCGGAGCCTGCCGGGATCGGCAGCGAGTTGGCCCACGCGTGCTCTGGCATGTGCGCGGGCCTGCGCACCAGCACCAGCACCAGCAGCGCATTCATGAGTCCGAAAGACGCGAGGCAGTAGGCGCAGACCGCTTCGATGGCGAACACCGAGACGGAGGTGAGATACCAGCTCACGGCGGCCCCGATGCTGGTCACGGTCAACACCGCCCGCCAGGTGCTCGGGCGGGTGCGAAGGCGCCACAACAGCCGCGCGAGCAGCGCATAAGTCAAAAAGCCCCACAGCGCAATCGGCACGCCGAGCAAGGTGGACCAGCGGCTTTGCTGCACCAGGTCGCACTCGGAATCCGCCCCGCAGTACGCCGCATGCTCGCCAAACCATGCGATGAGCGTAAGGTAGGACGTCAGCGCGATTCCGGCCAGTGCAAGCCCGATCAGCCAGTTGTCGAGCGGATGCGAACCGCGCCCCCGGGCGACCCCGGCCCGGCTCTCCGCCACTCGTGGCTCGGCCCGATGCGCTCCCCCTGGGGCCTTGCCCCCGGAGCCACGCTTGCCAGATCGTTTGTGCTTTCTCGACATGTCGATGTGGATGATAAATACAATGCTTGCTTGCACCAAGCGACACGCACGCGCGGGATTACTCTTTTAGTACTGAAACATCACCTTCCAGGAGACGCTTTGCGCGTGGTTGACCGGCAATACCGCCGAGCGGTGACGCGCTACGGAACAACTCGGGCCGGAGGCCTGCTCCGCCTGTTTCGGTCGCTCCCGCAGAGCGGTATCTGCTGAAGGTGCTCGTGAAAGCCGCGGCGGCGGATACGTACGAGATCCTCGTTGGCCTGGCGAACGGAACGGTTGTAGTCGCTCACATTACAACCTTGGCCCTGCGCAACGAAACGGTTTCAGTGCGCAGCACTTCACCGTTACGCGACAGTATGTGCTTGAGTGTCATCTGGCCCTGCGAAATTGAATATTCGTAGCGGGCCAATTGCTCAACACCGTCTTCTGCCGTTGACGAGTGAAAGACCATCAGGCGGCTTTCTCTGATCCTTGCCCAATACGCCTCGCCAGCTGCGGCGGGCGGCGTTGTCTGTTTGATATCCAGGGTGTCGGAATTCGTTGTAACAAAGTGGAGCGTGATCCTGGCTGGAGCATCGCCGCTCAAGTTGCGCAACGTCATTTCGATGCCGGTGTCGGTTTTCCAGACCGCGACGTCGACGTCACGGGCTGCAAGGTCGGTGTGCAGTGCCCGCCCTTGCACCACCGATGTGTGGCCGATCCACACGCCATAAAAAAGCTCGAGGCTGGCGGTGTGTTTTGTCGCGGAAACGATTGGCGCTGCGGCTGCCAGCACCACCGCCGCTAGAGTCGGCAACCCCTTCAGCATCAGGTTCCAGATGAATTTAGCATGATGGAAAACAGGCCGGTGCTCAACATTCTTTGAGCACCGGCCATTACCGGGTGGTCGCTAGTCT
>JAOTYY010000400.1 GCA_029861595.1 Gammaproteobacteria bacterium | reverse complement strand
TTACGATTTCGTGATACGAACCGTATAGCGCGGGTCGTATCAGCGAGTTCATACCCGTGCCAACCCCGATATACTGCATCTCGCCTTTGCCCTTGGTCTGCGTAACCCTGGTCAGCAGGACTCCGGCCCTGGCAACCAGGAAACGGCCTGGTTCCAGCCAGAGCTTGTACTTCGGATACGAGCTGCGAATTTCTCCGAGTGTTTGATCAAGTCGTTCGAGATCAAACGATCTATCGCCGGGTTTCTCGGGGACGCCCAGTCCGCCGCCCAGATCGATCGTATCCACCAGCGGAAAATGCTCGGCGATCTGCACAAGTTCTGCGGCGACACTGCGCCAATTGTCGGGGTCAAGAATGCCGCTCCCACTATGTGCATGAATGCCGATGACGTCGGCACCCGCCGTCATTACAAGATGAATCAGCTCATCGATCTCAAAACGGGGTATGCCGAATTTCGAATGTACGCCTGCCGTTTTTACATGCTCGTGGTGACCGCGTCCCTGCCCCGGATCCACACGTATAAACAGTTTTTGCCCCGCAAACAGCTCCGGCCATGCTTGCAACGGATAGAGATTGTCCAGGGTGACTTGCAGCCCCTTCCTGATACCCCATTCGTACTCTTCGCGCGGCGCGAAATTTGGGGTAAACAAGATACGCTGCAAGTCGAGATCCGGGAAGATCTCTTCGAGCCACTCGACTTCGCCCGGTGAAACGCATTCGAAATCCACACCCGCGGCACCCATGGTGCGTAGCAGGTCGGGGTTGAAGTTAGCCTTGACCGCATAAAGAATCCGCTCAACGCTACGCAGCTCGAGCAGACTTTGCGCCGCCCGTTGCACGCTCTCGCGATCATAAACGTAAGCGTTAAGCTGACCTTTGGCCACCTCAAGGAGCCGCGCGCGCTTTTGCATCCACCACGTGTCGGCAATTCGTGCGTCCAGCTCGTCGCCTGCGAATAAACGCTCCCAACTTGCACCGAACACCGTCGAAGCTCCTTTCTTGCGAATAATCGAGGCGTGCAGTTTGCTGACCAGTCTGGGACCCTGTTGCCGGTCTACAACGAAGGTTAAGTTCAGATCGTTTGCTGCTTGCGACATCAAATGTATGCGCTCTTCTTCAAACACTTCGAGCGCGGGCGCCAGACGCGGGATAATTGTTCGAATTTTCCGCCCAACCAGGCTAACGGCTGAACAGTCAGCAATAACCCGAACCCGGCAAAGTGCCTCGAGATCATGAATTAATGACGCCTCCACGTCTTCCGGCAACATGCCATCACTTGTGTCTATCGATACCGTGACGTTTGTCTCTGACGTCGATACCAGGTCGACCGAGACTCCGTTATCGCTAAACGCGGCAAACGCCTTCGCGAGGAAGCCAACTTCGTGCCACATGCCCACCGTATTCATAGACACCAGCGTCAAGCCGTTGCGATTACAGATGCCTTTGACCTGCGGCTCAATTTCTTCGGTTACCGAAGAAATAACAGTGCCTGCTATTTCGGGTGATGCAGTGCTGCGCACGAACAGCGGAATATCGTATTCGCGCAGTGGCGATATGCAACGCGGGTGTAATACCGAGCTGCCAGCCGATGCAAGTTCTTGCGCTTCGTCATAGTGCAATGCGATCAACAACCGTGCCGAGGGAACAACCCGCGGGTCTGCGCTAAACATACCTGGCACATCGGTCCAGACCTCAAGGCGACGAGCGCCCAGTTTTGCGGCGAAATACGCGGCCGATGTGTCCGAGCCGCCACGTCCCAGCAATACCGTGGCACCGACATCGTTGCGCGCAATAAAACCTTGCGTCAGGATTACTTTGTCGTGTGCGGCAAGCTCCGTTTGCAAGGTATCGTCCGGCGCAAATTCGCAGGTTGCGGAAAGATATGCGTTCACGGGGTTCCGGCCGTTTCTTGACTTACTGACCAGCAGATCACGGGCATCGACCCACTCGACCGGCACTCCAACACGCGCCAGGTACTCCGCCCCGAGGCGCGTGGACATGAGTTCTCCGAGTGCCATGATGCGAACGCGCACCCGAACACTGACTTCCTTCACCAGGCGGACGCCCGAGATCAGTTGGTCAAGCTGGTGTAATAGCTCGTCCAGCAACGCTGGTCCGTCCAGCTCGAGCGCCGCAGCCAACTCGTAATGCTGTGCACGAATCATGTCCAGGTTGTCGGCAGGTTCACCGGCAACCGCCGCATTCAAAACCTCATCAAGTGCGTTAGAGACTCCCTGCAATGCGGAATGCACAACGACGGGCTTGAGGCCGTCATTGAGTCGGCGCGATACGAGCGCAGCAATCGTTGCCCAATTCTCGGCCGTCGACACGCTGCTGCCACCGAACTTCATAACGACCCAGGGCGATTC
>JAOTYY010000399.1 GCA_029861595.1 Gammaproteobacteria bacterium | reverse complement strand
TGTGGCGCACCCTGAAAATCCCGCGCTTCCCGGGCGCTGGGCGGAACGCAATATCGGTTGTGAAGCCTGCCACGGCGCCGGGGCCAGGCACACCGAATCACTGGAAAAGGCCGACATTGTCAAAAACCCTTCTTCCAGGGTATGCGGGCAATGTCACACGACGGTGGGCAAGATACTGCCCAAAGGTGAATTGCACGATACCCACGATCTGTTGCAAATCTGGAACCAGGATCGACACGTTACCGGGGTACGGCGCCACTCCCACAACGCCTTTTGCTCGAGCTGCCACTCGCCTTACGATGGACATACGCTCGAGTCCGGACTGGATGCGGGTCGCAAGGTTTTCACCGAACAAAAACTGAACATCACCTGTATCGGATGTCACGACCCGCACGCGGTGACCCATTCGGCGTACCAGCGCGAAGCCGTCTCTCTGGAGTTGCCGTTAACCATCAGGTCGCATTCCTTCGAAGGTAACGATAACGACTTTACGACAACCGACCATCGCGAATGGGACAGCGCCGCGGAGTCATGCCTGCGCTGTCATCGCGGCGCCGACCGGGTCGACCTCGACCATGCAAATGCAACTTGCGTGGATTGCCATAACACCTACAAACGCAACCACAGCCGGGAATCGCGACAGTTTCACGATTCCAACCAGCCCGGGCTCTCCTGTCTCGGCTGTCACCAGGACGCGGATTACCTGATGTCGATTCTCTACGGGGATCCGGATTTTCTCGAGCCAAGGCACATCCATAACCTGCGCACGCTGCCCGCGATGGTGCGCGAGCGTTACGGCTTCCGTTATGCCGCTCTGCGTCGACCCGATTCGGTAGTCAGGAGCCAGCCGGTTGCGGAGGCTGACGACGCCGAAGCGAAGCCCGGGGCCAGCCCCGCGCTAACGCCTGCAATCAGCGCTTCGTCAACCACCTTGCGAGACCTGCTCGATCGCGAGGCACACGCACGCCTCGCCGGGCACGCATCGATAAAGCCGTTACGCGATGCACTCCTCGCCGCGCCGGGTTCGCCCATAGCCCACCTGGGCCTGGCGCAAGCCTATGCCGATCTCGGCGAGTTAACGATGGCGCGGGAAATACTCAATCACGCATCCCGGCTCGATTCGAGCCGGTTACTGCTGGAGCTGCCATTCCTGTCGTCGCAGCAACAGGGCACGGCGCGGCAGGCCGGCAATGACGAGCCAGCGTCAACCGATGTGCGGGCACGCGTCGCGGCGTTGCTGCCGGAATCCGCAGCAGCCGAAGATGACGCCGTGCGAACCTGGCTCCACAGCTATACGGAATTGACGCTGGGGAATTTTGATGCCGTTGTGCGTGTTCTGAACGGCGCTGCGAACAGCGCCGCGACCGGCCTGTATCGCAGCCTTGCCGAGTATGGTGCGGGGAATTATCGGCACGCTCTGAAACTACTCGAAGCTAACATCGAAACCTGGCCGGCACATCACTCATCACGGGCAGCCCTTGGGCTCATGCATCTGAATCGTAAGCGTTCGGCGCCCGCGCAAGCCGCGTTCGAACGCGCGATTTCCATTGCGCCATCCGAGGGAAGCGCACGACTGTTACTGGGACTGGCGCGTATCGCGAGTGGCGACCTGGAAGGCGCGGTGCAATCCTATCGTGAAGCAATCGAGGTCGAGCCGTCGCTGATCGCGGCCCGGTTTTTGATGGCGCATGCCTACCAGCTGGGTGGCCGCCCCGACGCAGCGGCGCTCATCTACGATGAAATCATCGAACTCGAGCCGCGTTTGTTCGAAGCCCGTTATGCACTGGCGAACGTACTAAAACTGCTCAGCGATGAAATTACGTTCCGCTTGCGCGACGAACGAGAAAGCAATCCGCCCGGTGATATGCGTCTCGGCGAGTGGAAGTCCCGGCATTCGCAATGGCAGCAGCAGGTCGATAAATATCGCAATCGAGCGCTAACCGAACTGGCAGTGGCCGTGCAGTTACGCCCCGGTGCCCTGGACGCGACTCGCCAGGTTGCCGAGATATATCGAGGCTCGAACCGACTCGATGAGGCGCGACGATTCTACCAGCGCCTGATCGAGCTCGAACCCGAGATCTGGCTGCACCGGTATCGGCTCGGCACGATCTGGTTTGCGCTGGGCGACTACAAGCAGGCGGTGAATGAACTGACGCGCGTCACCGTGATGGCGCCAACCGACGGTGATGCATACCTTGCGCTGGGGCTTGCGTTGGTGCGTGCGAACCGGTTGGACGATGCCATTGCAGTGTTTGAAAAGGCGACAACTTACGAGCCGTTCAACCCGGGTCTTTACACCAACCTGGGGGCGGCCTACGCCAACCGCGGTGATTTATCGAAGGCGCAAGCGGCGTTCGAGCGATCACTGGAATTGCATAGTTTT
>JAOTYY010000398.1 GCA_029861595.1 Gammaproteobacteria bacterium | reverse complement strand
GGACGCAGACGACATGCGAAACCGGCCCCAGCACATACGTCGCCCCCCAGCCGCGGATCAGTACGTCACCTTTGGCGGCGAGATTGATTACTTCTTCGGTCGTATAGAGGGACAGACCGCGCTCGTCCACACCCCACCGTTCGAGCAATCCCGCCCTGCCCTCCAGAAAGCGGTTTACCGCGCTTTCACCCAGGTGCATCCTGTCGGCGACATGCTCAATGATCTCATGCTGGATCAGATCAAGCCCCAGCGTGTCCGCCAGTCCCAGTGCCACATCTTTCCCGAGCGATCCCATTTCCCGGGTCATTGCGATTACCGCCATGACTGCCTCCGTATTGCGTAAGCGTCGCTACAGTCAGGATAGTCGCACGTGACGTCCTGACTCAGTAGTTATATAGCTTGCACAGGGAATTATTGCGCGCTGCCGGGCAGGGTCAAGCCCGTAGTGTCGCGACGTGGTCGAACCCTCGAAGAACGCGCGTGGACGCGTGCTGATCTACTGGATCAACCCCGAACTGACCGTGGCGCTGGTGACGCGGGCCGGGGGCTTGGTAAAGGTACGCGGCACGGGTGCTGCGGAGACGTTGCGGAAATTGCCCATGCGGATATACATGTCGACGGCGAGTTCGGCCTCGCGCCTTTCGCGGTACGGCCCTTCCGTCCGGCCTTCACGGGTCATGAAGTACCACGCACCGTTCTGGCTGAAAAACCGCCCCGTGCGGAACGGAATCGCGCCCGACTCCCCTTGTCTCCTGATCAATCGCCTGCGTCGTGAACTCGGCATTTTTCAATCCTCCATGTTGCCAGGTCTGCCATACGCCGGTTGCGCTTCACCGGCGCTCGGCCGGCAGCAATCTGCGTGTGCAATGGTAAGCATATATCGGGCCACTATTGCGATGGCAACCCATGGCAGACATTAACCTCGGTCTCGAAACGCACTATGGACTGCCGCAATCGGTCTGCGCAGTGCAATTTCTCACGTTCAGGTGGTGAAAATTACCCTTCCACACGGCCGGAGCGTACCAGCGGGCAGGAATCGTTACATCCCGCGCGGCTAACAGCCTGCTAGGCAGCGCCAGCCAACTGACGGCAGAATACTGTCAGCCACTCGATATCCAGCGGCTTTTTCAGCAATTCCACCTTATCGCAGTCCTTTTCGCCGGCCAGGATGCGATCGCCATGCGCGGTCATGAGCACGGTGTGTATGTAGGGTTGGGCATCGCGCACCGCCCGCAGCGTTTCCACACCGCTCACGCCCGGCAGCACGACATCTATCAAGGCCAGGTCATACCGCGATTCACGCGCGGCCCTGATACCCGCCTCACCGCTGAACTCGGGGTTCGCGGTATAACCTTCTTGTTTGAGGATGTCTCGCAGCGTCATGGCGAGATCTTGATTGTCGTCAACTATGAGCACATTCATTTTTAGTGCCGATTGCGAAAGTTTAACGGTGCCTGCGCCGGCCGCCAGGCCGCGAGCGCGGAACAGGCTGTTCGATGCCATGGATAGCGGCCGAACGCCGCGATGCTGGAGGAATTGTTCACGATTGCGGAATCCGTGCGCTGCGCGGGCAGCGCCGCAAATCTGGCCCTGTGTAACCCGCGGTTGCACTCAACTTTCGCCGCGAAATGCCGACAATTCCATGGAATATCTGGAAATTCATTGGTGCGATGTACTCACCTCGGCTGTGCATAGCTAACAAAGTAAGGATTCTCAGCGGCGTGCTGCTGTCGCTCATGCTCGTCAGCCTGATGATTCTGAGCTACCAGATCAGGCAGGTGTCAGCCCGCACCGCCAACCAGGAGACACTTGCCAAGCGCCAGATCACGCTCACCACCGAACAATACGACGCGATGGGCAATCAGTTCCTGGCCAACGACCTGTCGCTGATATTCTCCAGGCTGCGTGGCGCGCTGGCCGAGTTCTCCCTCACTGTTGACGCGGCACAATTCGACGCAGTAAAGCGGCAGCGGGAATTGTTCGAGTCACGGCTGACTTTGATAGAAAACCTCGGCAGCCTCGACGAATCGCAGATGGTGGCGTTGAGCGAACCGGTCGAGGCGCTGCTCACACACATCGACGTCGCGCTCAATGCCTGGGAGGCGGGCTCGAACGTCGATACCGGACAACTTTTCCTGACACAACGAAACAACCTGGCGAGTCTCGAGACGGCCCTGGACACGGTGCTGCAGACGGCCACCGCATCCGTGATGACAGCGCGTACGGAACTGGAGGAGGTCGCTGGCCACATCCGCGACAGCGCCACCGACATCAACCGCATGTACGCCGAGATGCAGCGCGCCGCCTTGTTACTGCTGGTGCTCGCGACTTTCGCCGGTGCCGTTCTCAGTTGGGCAGCAAGCCGCAGTATTGCCCAACCAATTCAGCG
>JAOTYY010000177.1 GCA_029861595.1 Gammaproteobacteria bacterium | reverse complement strand
GATCATCATGTGCACCAGGAATGTAAACATGCGCAATGCAACCATTTCCCGCTATAGACGATACACCGCCGGATTACTGCATCTTGCAGCCGCCGCCGTTGTGCTGAGCCTAACCGCTGCTGGTTGCTCGTTGCTGCCTGAAGCGCACAGAATCGACGTGCAGCAAGGCAACATCGTAGATCCCTCGGCATTTACGGAACTGCGAACCGGTATGACGAGTGAACAGGTAAGGTTTCTGCTCGGCAACCCGATAATCAGCGACCCGTTTCACCCGCAGCGCTGGGACTACATCTACTACGTGACGCCGGCCGGCCAACCTCCGCACCCGATCCCGAAACGGCTGACGCTGTACTTCGAGGACGACGTGCTGACACGCGTACTGGACCAGTTTTTCGACCAGAGCGACGCCGCACAGGCTACTGACGAAGACTCGTAGAGAACGCTGGCGCACTATTGTCGGTGGACGGATACACCCTACCGCTCAGCCGCGCGGCGTCTGCGTTGTTCCATGGGATCTACCAGCAGAGGCCGGTATATTTCCACCCTGTCGCCCTCGTGCACTGTGTAGTCGTGTGCGACAGCGTTGCCGAACACGCCGAGTTCGAGAGCTCGTGTTTCGATTTCAGGGAACTGCTGCAGAATGCCAGAACGCCGAACCGCGCTGATTGCCGTAGTCCCCGGCGGCACCTGTACTGCCAGCAACGTTTGACGCTCGCGCAACGCGTACACCACCTCCACACGCAGCGAAGACATCAGTACAATTCTTCGGCTCGCTCGCAGAACGCCTGCACCAGACGATCGGCAGCGTGCTCGAAAAGCGGCCCCAGCGTTGCCGCGATCAAGGTACTCGAATACTCGAAATCCAGGCCGAATGCGATGTTGCACAGGCCGCTGCGGTCCTCGCTGAACAACCAGCTTCCCTGCAAAGAACGAAACGGGCCGTGCAACAACTGCATGTCTATTCGCTGGTCCTGGACAAGCGTATTTCGTGTGGAGAATTGTTTTGCCAAGGGGCCTTTGGCGATTTCGATGGTCGCAGTCATCAGCAGCGGCTCGCGCGATGTAATCTGGGCGCGACGGCACCATGGCAGAAATGCCGGATAAGACTCGATGTCGTTGACCAGCTCGAACATCTGCCGTGTTGAATACGGCACTAACGCGGATCTGCGAATCGAAGGCATGTGGCAAGGCGGAACTCAAACAAGCGGGCATTGGAAGCGAAGCGTGGCGCGGATGTCAAATAATCCAGGACGCGAGACGCTCTCGCTATAATGTCGCGATGGCTGGCAAGAAGAACAAACCAACCGCGCAGAACCGCATCGCAGTCAACAAAAAAGCGCGCTTCGACTACCTCATCGAGGAAACGTTCGAGGCGGGCCTGGTGCTGCAGGGCTGGGAAGTGAAAAGTCTGCGTGCCGGTAAAGCCCAGATAACCGAGAGCTACGTTCTTTTGCGTGAAGGTGAGGCGTGGCTGTTCGGCGCGCATATTTCTCCGCTGTTGTCGGCATCCACGCACGTTCACGCCGACCCGTCGCGAACCCGCAAGCTGCTATTGCACAGCAGTGAGCTGCGCAAACTGATCGGCGCGGTGGAGCGTAGGGGCTATGCACTGGTTCCGCTGGCAATGTACTGGAAACGCGGTCGCGCGAAAGTGGAGATCGGTCTGGGTAAGGGTAAAAAAGCCTACGACAAACGCGCCACCGAGAAAGACCGGGACTGGCAACGCGACAAGCAGCGCATCCTGCGCCGCGGTGGGTGAGATCAGGCGACCTCGTCGATGCCGTCGGCCTGCAGCCAGACACATCCACCCTGAGCCTGCTCGTCGATGTAGCGCAACCATTCCTCGTGCAGCGCCAATTCCTCTGCGTCGGGCAGGATGACCGGCAAAGGCACGCGTTCGCTGCGCGCCGCGCGCTCGATGTCCCGCGGCGGCAGCGCAGCTTCCAACAACAGGTTGGTCTGGCCGCCGGTCATGGCCAGATAAACGTCAGCGAGAATCTCCGCATCCAGTAGAGCACCGTGAAGTTCGCGGTGCGCGTTGTCGATTTGATAGCGTTTACACAGCGCATCCAGGCTGTTGCGCTGCCCGGGATGCAGCTTGCGGGCCATGGCAAGCGTGTCGAGCACTTTTTCGCAGTAGTCCTCCAGCGGCCCGTAGCCGGCATCGGCCAACTGCAACTCTCGGGTGAGGAACCCTACATCGAACTCGGCATTGTGAATGATGAGTTCCGCGTCACTGATGAATTCCAGGAATTCGGCGGCGATGTCTTCGAAACGCGGCTTGTCGAGCAAAAACTCCGCAGTTATCCCGTGCACTTCCAGGGCGCCGGCATCGATGTCACGGTCGGGGTTCAAGTAGTAGTGGAAATGGCCGCCGCTCAAGCGTCGATTGACCAGTTCCACGCAGCCCAGTTCTATGACCCGGTGGCCCTGTACGATTTCCAGGCCGGTGGTTTCCGTATCGAGAACGATTTGCCGCAAGACCTATGAACTCCCGCCCGTTATCCCAATTCGTGCATTGCGTCGATTGCCGCATTGGCAAGCTGATCAGCGCGCTCGTTTTCAGCGTGGCCGCTGTGTCCTTTCACCCAGTGCCAGCTGACCTGGTGGCGCGCCAGTGCCGCATCCAGGCGCTGCCACAGATCCATATTTTTTACCGGCTTTCTGGCAGCAGTACGCCACCCCCTGGCTTTCCAGCCGGATAACCATTCAGTGACGCCGTTTTTCAGATACAGAGAATCGGTAGTGATGGTCACCGCGCAAGCACGCCGCAGAGTCTCCAGGCCACGAATCGCGGCCATCATCTCCATGCGGTTGTTGGTGGTTTGCGCTTCCGCTCCGGACAACTCTTTTTCATGATCGCCGTAACGCAGGATCGCTCCCCAGCCGCCCGGCCCGGGGTTTCCCCGGCATGCACCATCGGTAAACATCTCGACAGTCCGCATCGACACCGCTCAGCCCACACCACTGGTGGGCCGCGCGAACCCGCCGGGCACCAGCCCGCGACGCGACGACCATCGCCAGCGGATCGGCGTCAACGGCACCGTGTGTTTGCGGGCTTTCAAAACATACACCGCACCGTTATGCGGAAAGGCGTAACGCAACGTTTCCAGGAAGCCCATCCGGCGCAACGTCCCGGCATGCTGCACGGGTGGTCGAAAAAACACACTTTCGCGCCGCAGTGTGCGAAACCCCAATACGCTAAGCCAGTCCTGCACCCGGGTAGTACTGTAGAAGCGGTTATTCCAGGGTGCTCTGTCACGCCAGCTGAGCAGTCCGCGAATCGCACCCCACAGGCTACGGCGATTGAATCCGATGACGATCAGATAACCGTCGTCGGCCAGTACCCGATCCACCTCACGCAGCACCTGGTACGGATCATCGCTCAATTCCAGGGAGTGCATGAGCACGATCAGATCCAGACTGCGCCCGCAAACCGGCAGCGCCGAGGAATGCGCGACCAGCCCTACTTTGCTGGACCAGGGAGCGGTTTCCATGATCAGCGGATGAATGAGATCAGAACGCAACAGCGCGTCGGCCTGCTCACCCATGATGCCGACCTGAATCGCGTGATAACCATAGGTCGCCCGCAACATCTCCGCCAGAGCAGAATCGATCTCGCCAAGCATGGACTGGCCCAGTAAAGATGCGTACCATTCCTGCAGCTTTTGACCGGCGCCGTACATTCCGAACGTTCTGTGCTCGCTCATCGGTTCAATATGCCTAGCGCAGACGCCGCAAGCAAGAAGCTTTGGCAGACTCGTTGGTTCGTTTGCCATGCTTTCGACGCGCCGCGACAACCGTAAAAAATTATAACGACCGACAGCCAAGGGGCACCACCAGAATGTTGAAATCCATGTGCGGAATGTGTGCGCTCGGATTGTGCGCATCGCTGTCGATCGGATGCGCGACACTGGCTCAGAATCCTACGGCCACCGGCGCACAACCGGTACCCACCGACCGGCATCGCTCGCCCGCACCTTCGTATCATGCCGAGGCAGCGCCACAATGGTTTATCAGGCCGCCGCCAGCGCAGCTCGCGTTAAACGCGGACCGGGGACCGGCCGGCAGCCGCATTCACCTTCGCGTCGAACCGCTGGCGCAGCGCTCGCTGTGGAACCGTTTGCGTGGCGGTTTCGCGCTACCGGAAAGTGACTCGGAGCGCGTGCAGCGCGAATTGAACTGGTACGTCTCACACCCGGACTACATGCTGCGCGTCGTTGCTCGCGCGCAGCCTTATCTGCACTTCATCGCCGAGGAAATTGAAACGCGCGGCCTGCCGGCGGAACTTGCGTTGCTGCCGATCGTGGAAAGCGCGTTCAACGTGTTTGCCTATTCCCCGGGCCGCGCCGCGGGGGTGTGGCAGTTCATCCCGGCCACCGGACGCCGCTACGGCCTCAGACAAAACTGGTGGTACGATGGCCGCCGCGACGTGTACGCGGCGACCCATGCCGCGCTGGACTATCTGCAAGCGTTGCAGGAACGCTTCGACGGCGACTGGCTGCACGCGCTCGGCGCGTATAACGCCGGCGAGGGAAACATTTCCCGGGCCATCAGAAGCAATCGCAAGCGCGGAAAACCCATCGATTTCTGGCACCTGCGGGTACCGCGCGAAACCCACAGCTACGTGCCGAAACTGCTCGCGCTGAGCAGAATCATCCGTGACCCCGGCGCCCATGGCATCGAACTTCCGTACGTGGCGGACACACCCGTGTTCGCCAAAGTCTCCACCCAGGGGCAATTGGATCTCGCCGTGGCCGCAGAACTTGCGGGTATATCCATACAGCAACTGTACATGCTCAATCCGGGCTATAACCGCTGGGCCACTGCCCCGGACGGTCCGCACTACCTGCTGTTGCCGTTGGCTAATGTCGCGCGCTTCCAGCAACGGTTGCAGGCGCTGCCGCCGACACAGCGCGTGTCATGGCAGCGTCACCGGATCAAACCCGGCGAATCGCTGAGCCATATCGCCGAACGCTACCGCACCACCGTGGTTCACCTGCGCACTATCAACAAGTTGTCCAACGATTTGATCCGTTCCGGCCGCTATTTACTGGTGCCGCACTCAGCCCGTCAAAGCGACGCGTATGCGCTGTCCGCCGTGCAACGCACCAAACGCGTGCAGGCAAAAGTACACCCGGGTGAGCGGCTGGTGCATCATGTCGATTCCGGCGATACCCTTTGGGAGCTTGCCGGCGCCTATGGCATAAGCACTGCGAAGATAGCTCAATGGAACGGGCTGTCGGTCAGGGACGTGATTCGACCGGGCCAGAAACTGGTGCTCTGGGTGAGTAGCGGCGAGGTGCCGCCGGTAACAAGCAGCCGCATTTCGTTGCCGGCCGATCAGGCGGTACAGCGCATCAACTACGTTGTGCGTCAGGGAGATTCGCTGTCCCGGATCGCGAGCCGGTTCAGGGTAAGCGTTGGCGACTTGCGGCGCTGGAACGAATCGCGGTTGCGCGGCAAATACCTGCAACCGGGACAACAGCTACGTGTGTACATCGATGTGCGTCGCCAGTCCGGTTGAGCGTCGCCGAACGGTGTGGCGCAGCGTCGTGGATAAGTGAACCGGTACACAGCGCGGCTCTGCCGGCGTCTGCAGAATTTGGACGCCCAGTGACACTCAAGCTCGGCGATTGTCTGGCGCCTTTCTCACAGGGGATGCCAACGGCGCGCAACGAGCGGGTTAACCTGTCGGGAGCGTTGGTTTACGATAGAGGGTACTTACAGCGCAAGGGTCGCTCGTGGCAGACAACAAACTAGCGGAAACACTGGCCAAGTTCACTCCGGTTAACGCCCTCAATCCCGATAACCTGATGGACCTCGCTCAGAAGGCCTTGGTGAAGGAACTACAGGCGGGCTATACGCTGTTCAAAAGCGGCGATCGCGATAAACGTCACGTATTCCTGGTGAAAGGCGGCGTGGAATTGGCGTCTGAGCGGGGCGTGCAAAAAACCGTCTACGGCGGCACGCCGGAAGCCAGCCATGCGCTCGCTCATGCCCAGCCGAGGAATTTCACCGCCAAAGCGACCTCTGACGTTGTGTATATCGAAGTAGACAGCGATTTGCTCGATATCATGCTCACCTGGGATCAAACCGGTACCTACGAAGTTCAGGACTTACAGGAAGAAGCGGCTGAAAAATCGAGCAGCGGAGACTGGATGACCAACATCCTGGCCACCAAAGCATTCCATCGCATACCGCCGGCGAACATCCAGGCCATGTTCATGCGTCTGGAGTCGGTCAGTTACCAGAGCGGCGACAAAGTCATCGAACAGGGTCAGGAGGGCGACTACTTCTACCTGATCAAGGAAGGGCGTTGCATGGTCACGCGCAGTTCCCAGGCCAGACCGCAATCCGTGCAGCTCGCGGAACTCGGTCCGGGCGACAGTTTTGGCGAGGAAGCGCTGATCTCCGACGGCAAGCGCAACGCCACCGTGACCATGCTCACCAACGGCACGATGATGCGGTTGTCGAAAAACGATTTCATGTCGCTGTTGAACGAACCGCTGCTGCACTGGGTGTCGTTCTCGGACGCCGTAGAGAAGGTCAAGCAAGGCGCGATGTGGATAGACGTGCGCCTGCCCAGCGAAGGCGAACAGGGCCGAATCAAGGGCAGTATCAACATCCCGCTGATTTTCCTGCGTATGAAAATCGGCAGCCTGGACCCGAAAAAAACCTACATCACCTATTGCGACACCGGCCGGCGCAGTTCCGCGGCTTCTTTCCTGCTCAGCGAGCGGGGATTCGACGTCTGTATCCTGGAAAAAGGCATCAGTGCCGCCCCTGCTGCCGCGCTGGAAACCGGCCAGTAGGACAACTCCGTATCAGCCGGCCTGGCGCATGTCGGGTGGGGTATAACCGGGAATCTTGTACAGATCGACGTCATCAATCTGTTCCGCGTCCATGAACATGTCCGCGTACGCGCGGTACACGCCGCGGTCGATGAAGATATCGAACAAATCCGGATCGATATGATTGTCCAGACGCATGCGGCCCATGATCTGCAGGCACTCGGTAAGAGTTTTACCGCGTTTGTACGGCCGATCCTGAGCTGTAAGGGCCTCGAAAATGTCGGCGATCGCCATAACCCGCGCCGGTACGGACATCTGCTCGCGCGTCAGGCCTTTCGGATAGCCGTTGCCGTCCATGCGCTCATGATGTCCGCCGGCGTATTCCGGCACCCGCTGCAGATGTTTGGGGAACGGTAACGACTCCAGCATCTTGATGGTCGCGACTATGTGATTATTGATCACCTGGCGTTCCTCGGATGTCAGGGTGCCACGACGTATCGACAGGTTATAGACCTCTTCCTCGCTTAGCAGCGGCTGTTCCACGCCGTCGGCATCGGTCCACGTGCGTGCTGCTATCTTTTCGATTTCCGCTTTGGCCTCATCGCTCATGAACTCACCGCCAACGTTGGTGCTGTGCACGCGGGCCCGGTCGGCAGCGAGTTGCTCCAGCGTCTGTTCATAACGCGCCTGCGCCTCGGCGGCGGCCTGTGCATCGCGGCGTTCCAGCGCCACCAGGCGCTCTTTGCAGCAGGCTACTTCGGCTTCCCGGGCGATAATGATGAACCGCGTATCCACTTCGTTGATCCGGTCGTAAATGGTCTCCAGCTTGGTAGCTTTGTCCATTACGTATTCCGGCGTCGTCACTTTCCCGCAATCGTGCAGCCAGCCCGCAATATGCAGCTCGTAGCGATCCTTGTCATCCATGGAGAAGTCTGCCAGCGGCCCGGACTGCGTGGCACTGACCGCCTCGGCCAGCATCATGGTGAGTTCCGGCACCCGCCGGCAATGACCGCCGGTATACGGTGACTTGTCGTCGATAGCGCCGGCGATCAACTGAATGAACGACTCGAAAAGCGTTTTCAGATCGTCGATCAAACGCTTGTTGGTCAGCGCCACGGCAGCCTGTGAGGCAAGCGATTCCGCCAGCCGCTGCGCCTCCGCCGAGAACGGGACAACCTCGCCCGCCGCGTTTTGCGCGTTGATCAACTGCAGGACACCGATGATGTCGTTCTCGTGGTTCTTCATCGGCACCGCCAGCAGAGACTTGGTGCGGTAGCCGGTCTTTTCGTCGAACTTCTTGGTGCCGCTGAAATCGTAGCCGGCGGCATGGTAGGCGTCGGTGATATTGATGGTCTCCTCGTTCAGCACGCTGCTGGTGACGACCATGTTCAAATTGGGCTTACCGTCGGTGTAGAGCGGCAGCGGAGCGAAGCGGATTTCGATACCCGTGGTACCGCCCATGGACAGTCCCAGGGAGTCGGTCGACACCAGCTCGAATTTGAGCTGTTGATCTTCCGTCAACGAATAAACGGATCCGCCGTCGGCGCTGGTCAGGCCTTTGGCGCTGCGCAGTATGGTCTCGACCAGCCGATCCGTATCACGTTCCGATGAAAGGGAGATGCCAATGGCACACAATTGTTCGATCAGGTCATCACTAACTGCTTGATTCACCACGCATTTTCCGAGTTTATCGGGCTCCGGGAACGCCTCACCGATGGTTGGCCCCGGTGGCGTCTAACCAGCGCCGGAAAGGTTCGAAGGGCTTCCGTTGGTCCGTTATTTGCCAAGCTTTCATCGGTTGATACTAGCATAACCGCCAGGTGATCTTGATAATCTCCATTGCGCGGTCCGGCGCGGAGCAAACGGGGGGAATTGTGTGCAAAATTAGGTTGTTTCCGCATTTACTTATAGTATTATCTACGGTTGCAGTCGTAAGTGCCGATTAAGAAATGAAAAAGTCCTTCCTGGGCAGCGACTGGTTCGCGGGCTTGCTGGTGTCACTGGCCGTACTTGCGGCTTCGGTGACGCCACTGCTGCAAGACGTCGAGCGAATAGCGTACGATTGGGGCGTGCGGGGATCGTCGAGCGACCCCAGTCCGGCGGTAGCCGTAATCGCTATCGACGACGCCAGCATCGCGAACTTGGGCCGTTGGCCCTGGCCGCGTGACCTTCACGCCGCGATGATCGAAATATTGCGT
>JAOTYY010000397.1 GCA_029861595.1 Gammaproteobacteria bacterium | reverse complement strand
GCGACATTCAACATGCCCATGTTGGCGGAGCGCTCGATGGTGTAGGTGCTCGCCACACGCTCGTCCAACGCACCGCTGGGTATCGCCGTATAGTGCACCACGAAGCGACCCAGATCGCGGGTTCGTTCTGCCACCGCGCCGGTGCTTGCGAGGGCCGCCAGCAGCAGCAGGGTAAACGGATAGCGGTAGTCAGTCCTCACGTCGGTCAGATTGTCCCTGCGCAGCGAACTTTTTCCCGCAGGAGGACGCAAGCAGCATGTAACAAGCGGGTTAACGGGGTGAGACCAGAATCACTGCGCAAAATTCCCCGCGGCCGGGATGTCAGGCTGCCCGGTCCTCGACCCGAGGCTCATCAACCCAGGTTCGATGGCAGAGTACGCGGGTTGTCTATTCGCAGCGTCTTGTTGCGCGTGCGCGCGCCCTGGGCGATGGTTACCGCCGATTTCGGCACCCCAAAGGCTTTCGCGATCAATTGAATCAGCTCTTTGTTGGCGCGACCCTGGGCAGGTGGTGCATGCAGGTGTACCTGCAAGCGCCCGTTGGCGACCGCGCCGATGTGCGAACGCGAACTGCGGGGGACCACGCACGTGTGCAGGCGTAGATCTTTCCCAAGCCAGGTATAGTAGACGTCGTTGCTTGTCGCGGGCACTGCCTGGACTTCGATACGACGTCAAAGTAGCGCCAGCAGCGGCGGCAGTATCAGCAGTTTCAACAGCTGCAGACCGATGATAGCGACCACCGGTGAAAGATCCAGCCCGCCGATGGGTGGCACGAAGCGCTGAACGGGTTTCAGTATCGGCTGGGTGAGGCTGAACAGCAGGGATGCGATCGGGTTGTGTCCGCCCTGCGATATCCAGCTGAGCACAACGTGCACGATGATGGCGAAGAAAAAGATATTGATTATCAGTGCCACGAGTTCTATGCCGGCCAGCGCGAGCAGAGTCATGATACCGGCGTTCTGCAAGAACACGACGCTGCCGGCGATGCCGACGCCGCGTGCGCCGGCCGCGTACAGGATCGCCAGTTTCACGAACAGCACTGCGATGGCGAACACCAGCGAAGCGGTATCGTGGCCGGCGACGCTCGGAACCAGGCGCCGCAGCGGCACCAGCACCGGATTGGTCACCTTGACCACGAACTGCGATACAGGGTTGTAGTAGTCGGCGCGTACCGATTGCATCAGGAAGCGCAACACGATGATCATCGCGTACAGATCGAAAACCGCCTCGATCAGGAACTGCAAGGCGTTGGTGCCGTAACCGCTCACTCGTCCGCTCCCAGTTGTGTTCCCAATTCCCGGGCTCTGTTCTGCGCAGCGGCCATCGCCAGGGCGAACGTTTCTGCCAGTCCGCGTTGCGTGAAAACCTGCAGGGCAGCATGTGTGGTACCGCCCTTGGAGGTGACGTTGGCGCGCAGTTGGGCCGGCGATTCACCGGCTTCGAGGGCCATTTTTGCAGCCCCGAACGCGGTCTCCAGCGTCAACAGACGCGCCTGTTCGCCGCTCAGCCCGAGCCCGACGGCAGCGTCTTCCATGGCTTCCATGATCGCAAAAAAATACGCCGGCCCGCTGCCCGAAAGCGCGGTGACCGCGTCCAGAGCGCTTTCTTCGTCCACCCAGACGATGACACCTACGGCCCGCAGCAGCGATTCGGCGCAATCGCGTTGCGCATCGCTGACGTGCGCGTTGGCGTATAGCGCGCTGGCACCACTGCGTACTAGCGCGGGGGTGTTTGGCATGCAGCGTACCACTGCGGCTTCGTACGCAAGCCAGCGTGAGATATCGGATTCGCGCACGCCCGCGGCGACTGACACGACCAGTGGCCGCTGCGCCGACAGCTGGTCGTGCAGATCCAGGCATGCATCTTTGATGACGTGCGGTTTTACCGCCAGCACCACAACATCGGCCCCTTCGGCGGCCACCCGGTTGTCGTCGCTCACCGGGATCTGGAATGCGTCAGCCAGAAGCGAGCGCTGCGCCGGGTCCGGATCGGCCGCGCTGATGCGGTAATCGCCGCTCTCCTCGAGCAGCCCGCCGATCAGACTGCGCGCCATGTTGCCGGCGCCTATAAATGCTATTGCGGTGTTACTCATGCGTGCGTCGGTAGGCGTAACAATGTGCCACCGAGTATCTGTTGCCCTTTGTTCTGGTTGGTTTTGATGCCTGACGACAGGCCGCTAACCCCTATGTTGCAAGAAGGATAACTCCGGGAATTCCCTGCCCTCCGCCCTTCGGGCCAGCCTGGGACTTTTCAAGTCGTTCCATACGATTTAGTCGCTTCTCAGATTTTCCTGAAAGTGAATAGGTGTAAGTGTAACCTGCCACCGAGGTTCAATTTGGCCCGGATCAGGTTGACCACCTTTCCCAAGGGGACGCAAGTAGCGTGCAACATAGCGGTTAGCATAACGGCATACGG
>JAOTYY010000396.1 GCA_029861595.1 Gammaproteobacteria bacterium | reverse complement strand
TCCTGCACGAGGCGAATGGAGTTACTTTGCGCCGTCGCCGTGGCCCAGCTGTCGCTTGCGACATCGTAACGATTGGCCCAGATGACCGCATTATCCTGAATCCAGCTTGCGACGACATTGCCGGCGGCATCAACGGCGATGTCCATGCCGTGCATGAAGGTGAAGGAAGCGAGATCGATACCATCTATCTGCTCCGGCGCACTCCAGCTCCCGTTACTGTAGCGTCGAACCCGGACCGTTGCGTTGAGCCAGGAGTCGTCGGGATTAAGGCCGCGTAGCAGGTAGCTAACGGTTACGTCGCCGTTCGGCGCAATGACTGTCCTTGGGCTGAATGCCGAGGGACCCGCCAGAATCTCCGGTACTCCCCAAAGCCCGCCCGAGAATCGATTGACCATGACTCGGGCAGTGTCCCTGTCGCTGCCCTCTTCGACCCAGACAGCTGCCGCTTCGCCATCATCGTTAATGTCGATATCACCGACGAAGTGGTCCGTATCAAAGAAATCGAATGGCGTGTTGATCAGCTCCTGCGAAGACCAGCCAGTGACCGGCGCACTGGGTGTCGAAGATACCTCCGCCGATGCTTGCCCTTCGCCACCTGCGTTAACCGCGGTCACCACGAAATAATAGCCCGTACCCGCCGTCAGTGACAACAGCGTATATGGACTGCTTACTGCGGCGACGAGCGTACCGGTTTGCGGTGTTACACCTGTGGACGTACTCCAGTAGACATTGTAACTATCAGCGCCGCTGACCGTGCTCCAACTCAGCTGGACGCCCTGAACCAGTGGCGATGCGTTCAAGCCCGTCACTTGTTCGGGTGGCGATATTTGTGGTGTTGCTGATGTTTCTGCCGACGCTGCGCCTTCTCCCATCGTGTTTTCGGCACTGACGATGAAATAATAAGGACTGCCGTTCGTCAGGCCAGCCAGTGAGTGCGGACTGGACACACCCGCAATGCGGGTCCCGTTCTGTTTCGTTACACCGCTCGACGTACCCCAGTACAGGTTGTAGCCGGTTGCGCCGGTGACGGAATTCCAGCTGATATCGACAACGCCGTCGCCGGCGCTTGCGTTAACCGCGGACGGTGCGGATGGCGGCGTTTCGTTTGCTGTTTCGGCAGGGCCTGAACCGCCTGAGCCGCAAGCTGCCAGGACGAAGAACCCGCAACAAAGCAACGAGGTACGCAGCTTCCATTGAAGAGAGCTCGTGATCATTTGACATTCCTTCCTTCAGGTTGCTGAAGGCGCGTTACGTATATCGTGCCCGGGCCACAGGTAGCAGCCAGCCTCCGGGAAGACTATCGGAATTGCCCAAATTGCGATGCGATGCCAGTCACATCGTTGTGAGGCTGTTGTGACGCCCGTCACGTTTTCAGCCGCAACGCGAGGATCCCGGCCCCGCCATCATGGCCTGCGAATTCACCAGGGCGATGGAGTCTCCTCTTTCTGGAAGAAACCACTTGACAAATTAGTTGCATGGCTCAATTATATAGTTGAGTGCCTCAACTAAGGAGATGTACGATGAAAGAAACACAAACACATGCGGTCGTGCGCGAAGGGTATGCGCGCGTTGCGAAGCAAAAGACGAGCTGTTGCGGGCCGACCGGCCGCGACACCACCACCGAAATCGATATCGCGAAGCAGATCGGGTATTCCGACGCGGACCTGGCGGGACCCGCTGCTGCCGGGAACCTCGGCCTTGGTTGCGGCAACCCGACGGCAATCGCGAATCTGCAGCCGGGTGAAGTCGTCGTCGATCTCGGGTCGGGCGCCGGGTTCGATGCCCTGCTCGCCGCAGAGAAGCTCGGCGGCGAAGGGCGCTTCATCGGTGTCGACATGACGCCGGAGATGCTGGCGCGCGCACGCACCAACGCCGTAAACGCAGGCTACGCGAGGACGGTCGAGTTCCGTGAAGGGTTGATCGAGACCCTGCCCGTCGCATCAGGGTCGGCCGACGTCATCATCTCCAACTGCGTCATCAACCTGAGCACGGACAAAGCGGCAGTGTTTCACGAAGCGTTTCGTGTATTGAAGCCAGGTGGCCGGTTGGCGATCAGCGACATCCTGTTGACGGAGCCATTGCCGCCCGAGCTTACGCAAAGCGTCGCTGCGTTGATCGGATGCATCGCCGGTGCGGAAACGGAAGAAGCCTACGTGGGACACATCCGCGAGGCCGGCTTCGTGGACATCGAGCTCAATCGACGGCCGGCCGGAGAGACAATCGACTTTGCCACGGATGATCCGGTCATCAGCGCGGCGATCGCGGAGTTCGGCGTCGAGGGAGCCAGGGAGGGTGCAGGGACTATTTTCAGCTACACGATTCACGCAATGAAGCCATGAGCACACTCGTCGATGACGTCGTCGCGTTCTGTCGTATGTTCGCGATGCTGGAGCGAGACCAGGTCTGCTGCGGCACCGTG
>JAOTYY010000176.1 GCA_029861595.1 Gammaproteobacteria bacterium | reverse complement strand
TGAGATCATCGTCGGGATTATCGGCGGAAGCAGCATCACGCGGGAGGTGACGCCCACCGGCTACGCGCCCGCCACCAACCAATGGTTGACTGCGGCGAGCCTTACGGGCAATGAGTGGCTGAGACCATCGGTCGCGGTCGTCGGCGACCTCATGTACGTGTTAGGCGGATTCGGAGATGTCAGCAGCCCGCGCGGCGCACAGGCGCGCGTCATGACACTCAACCTGATTAACGATGTCTGGACCACGACAGGCATCGCGAACATGGGGACCAAGCGGGACAACATGTCCGCGATAGTACTTAACGGCAAAATCTATGCACTTGGTGGCAACCCTGTCGGTAACTGCGCTGGCGTGAACTGTGTAGTCGGCGCCGAATACCGTTCCGCGGAAGTGTACGATCCTGCCACCAATACCTGGGCGCCGATTGCCTCGATGTTCACCGCCCGCAAGAACTTCGACTCAGTGGTACTGAACGGGCAGATCTACGTGATCGGCGGGCGAGGCGGCGGCCAGTATCTTGGCGCCATGGAGCGCTATACGCCGCCAGCCGCTCCGTAGTGCCGACAGCCGAACTCGGGCTTTTTGAAACGGTGCCCGAGTTCGGCAGGCTATTCGCTGAACTCAATGCCTTTACACGGTGCGCCATGAAGGCCGTTGGCGACGGCGTCAGGAAAGTCGACGCAAGTCCCGATTGATGGCCTCCTCGAAGGTTGCATTCCCGGTACCATCAGATCACCATCGACCCATCAGAAGCACGTCACTCCGTTCCGTTTTCTACGCGGAACCGGGCTCAATCCGCCAACGCCGAGTGCTCACTTTCGCGGATCCGCGGCCCAGCGTTTCTCGAACTCCCAGACCTGGTCGAAACCCATCAGAACGCTGAACTCACGGAAATCGTACAGCGGTGTCTGCAGCCCGAGACTGGACCCGGTTTCACTCAAGTGAGCGTACACCGCTTCCATGGTCGCGCCCATGGCGAGAAACGCCGTGCCGGGAAAGATAGCGACCTGGTAACCGATCTCGCGTAAAACCTCGGCTGCAAGCACCGGCGTCGAGCCACCGTCCACCATGTTGGCCAGCAGCGGCTTGTCGATCTCGCGGCCGATCTCGCGCATCTCGTCCTCGGACTCGGGGGCCTCGATGAAAATCACGTCTGCTCCGGCTTCGGCGTACGCCTGTCCTCGCTCAATCGCCTCGCCGAGCCCGTGCGCGGTACGCGCATCAGTGCGCGCGACGATCAGGAAGTCGGCCGCGCCGCGAGCGGCAACCGCAACCTTGACCTTGTCGACCATGTCGTCGCGTGGAATCACCCGGCGCCGCGGCGTGTGTCCGCACTTCTTGGGGGATTCCTGGTCTTCGAGTTGGATTCCAGCGGCACCGGCCCGCTGGTAACCACGCACTGTCTGATCGACGTTCAGCAGACCACCGTAGCCGGTGTCGCCATCGGCGATGAGCGGTGTGCCGGTTGCGCGGGCGATCTTCGCTACCCGGTCAACCATCTCGGTATAACTCGCAAGCCCCGCGTCGGGCAGGCCCAGGCTGGATGCAACAACCCCGTATCCGGTCATATAGAGTGCGGGAAACCCGAACCGGTCGGCGATCTTCGCCGAAATGAGATCGAACACACCCGGCGCGACGATGAACTCGCCACTGGCGAGACGTTCGGGGAGAGATTTGCTGGCGGGCTCATTCATGGTCTGCAACTCGGATTTGCTAATGCCGGGCCCCGTCAATCCGCTGATCGCCGACGAAACGCAGCACCATCTGCGAGTTGCTGCGCGCGTCTGTCAATGACTGTGCCCATGTGATACAAGCGCCCACCTAATGAATAACGTGTTGTATTCGCTCGGTCTCGGCCTGGCTGGCGGGGCCGTCGGTAATTTTTTCGATATCCCGCTCGGCTGGCTGCTCGGCGCCATACTAGCAAACATGGTGGCGAGCATGCACAGCCTGCCCGTCGCGATTCCCCGTTCGTTCAGGCAGGCCTCGCTGATCGTGATCGGCGTTATGATCGGCAGTGCTTTTTCGCCGCAACTGCTCGAGCACGCGCACCAGTGGGGGTTCAGCCTGGCCGGCATGATACTGCTCCTGGCAATCGCCATTCCCTGGGGATACTTCTACGGGCGGCGCATCACGAAATTCGACAAGACGTCCGCGTTGTTCGCCAGCATCCCCGGCGGATTGGGCGAAATGGTAATGCTGGGGTGGAGCATGGGTGCCAACCCACGCACCACCACGCTTGCTCAGAGCGCCCGGCTGCTGACCATCGTGGTGTTAGTTCCTTTCATGCTGAGGCTGTTCGCCGATCTGGAAGTAGATCCGACAACCGCGACCGTGAGCGAGGCGGCCAATCCGTGGCGGTTTCGCGACGCGGTGCTGCTCGCGCTGGCGGCAATCGCAGGCGGATTCGTCGCGCGCTTCGTGCATGCGCCGGCGCCGTTCATGGTTGGTCCCATGCTGGTGACGGCGGGCGTCTACATGTCCGGGCTGAGCGACAGCCGTTTGCCGCTGGAGCTGATCGCCATCACTCAGGTCGTGCTCGGATCGAGCATCGGCACGACATTCTCGGGTGCCAGTCTCAGGGAACTCATCAGAACGTTCAGTCTTTCCATCGGCCTGACGTTATCGCTGCTGGTGCTGGTTGTGCTGTTCGCGTTCGGCGTAAGTAACGTGACCGATCTCGGCTTTGCCGCACTGATCCTGGCTTTCACACCCGGTGGCCTGGCCGAGATGGCGATCCTGTCGCTGTTGCTGGACGTCGATCCGGTTTTCGTGGCCACCCATCAAACTACGCGCGTGGTGTTGATCTATCTACTGGTACCGATAGTCGCGAGACGCTGGCTTGCAGCGCGCGCCGCAGACAGCGCCGACCAGGTGTGAGTCGCTTATAATGAGCCGCGATGAGGTGGCCTCAGTAAATGTCGAGTGCAGAATCAAAAAACGTGGCGTTGACGACAGCCGAGCGCGAGCTGGTCGGGCAGATCGAAGCCGTCCTGGAAGATCGCAGGCATGTCATCGACCAGGAGGTAAGCGACTATCCGCGGCCGATAACGGCCTGCGACGTGCAGTTCGAACACGCACTCGACGAGCAGGCCGGAATCCGACGTGAACTCGCACGAGCCAGAGCGTTGTACGATTGTGATCGCGGGCAGCAAGAATTCATCCAGGCGATCGGCGAGTTCGTCGCTTCGTGCGCCTACATCACCGCTGAAGGCGAGCAGCAGATCAGATCGTCACTGGCGGACCTGGAAACGACTCCGACGTAACTGCAACAATCACTCTGTCCCTGGCGAATCGCCTGCGCTGACCGTAGCTAGTGTGCTGTCGCGGGAACAAGAACAGGCGCAACACGAAAAACCATCGTGCACGTAATTATCCCCACGGCTGCGATGCTGGTGGTCCTGACCGCCAGCAGCATGGCCAATTTCAGCATCGCGGTCATGGCGCCCGAAGCGGCACCGGACATCGGTGTCAGCGTCACCGATATCGGTGTGTTCACCGCGATCGTCTACGGGGTCGCGATGTTTTCCGGTACCGCCACCGGAACCTTTGTCAGCCGCTTCGGCGCAATACGCGTATCGCAGTTCACAGCACTTTCCGCGACTGCCAGCATGGGCGTTATCGTGCTAGCGTCGCCAGCCGCGGCAGTCGTCAGCGCGATTCTTCTGGGCCTGGCCTACGGCCCCTACAACCCGGCCAGCGGACACATTCTGGCCGGCGTCTCGGCACCCCGCTGGCGGCCCCTGATCTTCTCCATCAAACAGGTCGGTGTGCCGCTGGGCGGCGCGCTGGCGGGCGCCGCGATTCCACCGCTCATCATCCTGTTTGGCTGGCGGGTAGCGGCGCTCGCGGTGGGTCTTGTCACGGCAGTCGTCACCCTCGCGCTGCAGCCGCTGCGCAAAACGCTGGATGCCGATCGCAGCCCGGGCCGGCTGTGGAAAGGCGTGAGCATCCGCCAACCGGTACGCCTTGTATTGGTGCATCCCACCTTGAGAAAACTCGCCATCGCGGGATTCGCTTACGCCGGCTGCCAGCTGAGCGTAGGTTTTTTCTTTGTCGTATACCTGACCGAATCACTGCACATGCCGCTCGTCCAGGCCGGACTGGTTTTCGCCTTAGTGCAGACCGGCGGTGTTGCAGGGCGCATCTTCTGGGGTCTGGTAGCCGGCAGCTGGCTCAGCACTCGCGCGCTGCTGGCCTTGCTGGGTCTTCTGATAGCCGTCTGTCTGCTGGCAACCGCCGCTTTCACGGCGGACTGGCCATTGTCCGTCATCGTGGCAATCGGATTTGTGCTGGGTGCAAGCAGTTACGGTTGGGTGGGGATCTACCTCTCCGAAGTTGCCAGCCTGGCACCCGGCGGGCGGGTCGGCGATGCCACCGGCGGCGCGCAGTTCGTGCACTTCAGCGGAGCCGCCGCCATTCCGCCCGCCTTCGGCGCCATCGTCGCGCTGCTGGACAGCTTCGCCGCGGCATTGATCGTGATTGCGGCAGTTGCGGCGCTGGCGGGTCTCTATGTCGCGTTGCCGGGGGAAAAGGAGCGGGCACGTTGATCGACTCTCGATCGCTGGCTATTCTTGGTAAGAATTTCGGGTAAGAATTCTTCCCCGAATTTTTTCCGATGGAGTAGAACATGGCTGAACCGGAAGTCCTGGTCGTCACCCGGCTGATGGACAGCGTCATGCAGGCGCTGGAGAAAAGTTACACGCTGCATCACCTGTACAAGGCAGACGACAAAGAGGCGTTGCTGCGCGAAACGGCCAGCGGGATTCGGGGTATCGCCACGGACGGCCACGCCGGCGCCAGTGCGGCGCTGATGGATGCGCTGCCGAACCTCGAGATCGTCGCCTGCTACGGCGTTGGCGTAGACTCCATCGACCTCCATCACGCGGCCGCCCACGACATCCTGGTCACCAACACACCCGACGTGCTGAACGACGAGGTCGCCAACCTTGCGATCGGGCTGCTGCTCGCCATCTCCAGGGGTATCGTGGCCGGTGACCGCTACGTGCGCGAGGGCCGCTGGCTGGACGGCAACATGGCACTCACCCACGGCATCCGGGGTAAAACCGTCGGCATTCTGGGACTGGGGCGCATCGGCAAGGAAATCACCCGCAAGTTGTCCGTGTTCGGCTGCGAGATCGTGTACCATGGCAGGCGCGAACAGAGCGCGCAGCCGTACCGCTACTACCCCGATCTGCGCACCATGGCAGGCGACTGCGACCATCTGATCGCCATCTGTCCGGCCACCGACGAGACCCGCAACATCGTGAATCGCGAGGTGCTTGACGCACTGGGTCCGGCGGGCACGCTGGTAAACGTCGCGCGCGGCTCGGTAGTGGACGAGCCGGCGCTGATCGCGGCCCTGAGCGAGGGCCGTCTGGGCGCGGCGGCACTGGATGTGTTCGCTAACGAGCCACACGTACCCGCGGCATTGCTGGACATGCACAACGTAATTCTGCAGCCCCACGTTGCCAGCGCGACGACGGAAACACGCCAGGCGATGGGGGACCTGGTGGTAGAAAATCTCGCATTGCATTTTGCCGGCGAGCCGGTGGCAACACCGGTCACCCCGTAGCCGGCAGTCACTCGACCAAAGGAAAAAACACGTTCCATGAAACTACTGCGCTATGGCGAATCCGGCCGCGAAAAGCCGGGCCTGCTGGACAACGACGGCAACATCCGCGACCTGTCCGGCGTCATCGACGACATCACGGGCTCCGAACTCGGCGCCGCGAACCTGGCGAAGCTGCAGGCGCTCGATCCATCCTCGCTGCCGCAGGTTGACGGAAATCCACGGCTGGGTCCCTGCGTCGGCAACATCGGCAAGTTGGTGTGCATCGGCCTGAATTATTCCGATCACGCGGCCGAGTCGGGCGTGCCCGTGCCCGAGGAACCGGTCATTTTCATGAAAGCGACCAGCTGCATCAGCGGTCCGGACGATGCAATTATGATTCCGCGCGGCTCGCAGAAAACCGACTGGGAAGTCGAGCTGGCGTTCGTCATCGGCAAACAGGCCCGCTACGTCGAAGAAGCGGACTGGGCCGACTACGTGGCCGGCTACTGCGTCGTCAACGACGTATCCGAACGCGCCTACCAGCTCGAGGGCACCGGGCAATGGGTAAAGGGCAAGAGTGCCGACAGTTTCGGTCCCGTCGGACCGTGGATGGTCACGCGCGACGAGATCCCCGATCCGCACGCGCTCGACCTATGGCTGGAAGTGGACGGGCATCGCTACCAGAACGGCAATACGGAAACCATGGTGTTCCGGATTCCTCATCTGCTGAGCTACGTCAGCCGCTTCATGAGCCTGCAGCCGGGCGACATTATTTCCACCGGCACGCCACCGGGTGTCGGTATGGGGCAGACACCACCTACGTACCTGCGCCCCGGCCAGACCGTCACGCTGTCGGTGCAGGGACTGGGGGAACAGCACCAAAGCGTCGTCGACGCCGATTAGCGGATCGAGCAAGCGTTATGAGAGTAGTGGTCACCGGCGGAGCTGGCTTTATCGGCAGCCGTCTGGTGTCGGCGCTGCTCGCGCAGGGCAGTCTGAAAGACAGCAACTGTATCGAGCACGAAATCACGCAAATTTGTGTAGCGGACGTCGGCGAACCGCTGCAACCGCTGCCCGACGATCGGCGCATCGAAACGAGGTACGGCGACTTCAGCGACCCGGGTGCCGCGCAGCAGTTGCTGCAGCGCGACACCCGGGTCGTGTTCCATCTGGCGGCCGTCGTCAGCGGCCAGGCGGAGCAGGAGTTCGATCTGGGCATGCGCATCAATCTGGATGGCACACGCAGGTTGCTGGACGCCTGCCGGGAGCTGCCGCAGCCGCCGCGCTTCCTGTTCTCCAGCTCAGTTGCAGTATACGGCGGCGACATGCCGGCGGTGATCCGCGACGACACACCCGTATGTCCGCAGACCTCCTACGGCTCGCAGAAAGCGGGCTGCGAAATGCTGATCAACGACTACTCGCGCAAAGGCTACGTCGACGGCCGCGCATTGCGGCTGCCGACGATCGTCGTGCGTCCCGGCAAACCCAATGCGGCGGCCTCTTCGTTCGCGAGCGCCGTGCTGCGCGAACCGCTGCAGGGCACCGAGGTAATCTGCCCCATCAAGGCGGACACCGGTTTGTGGGTGCTGTCGCCGCGCCGCGTCGTGGGTGGTTTTCTGCACGCAGCCAGCCTGCCCGCTGAGGCCTGGGGCGTGAACCGCACCGTGATGCTGCCGGGCATCACCGTCAGCGTTGCCGATATGCTCGATGCGCTGCGCGAAGTCGCGAGTGCGCGGGTCGCCGAGCGGGTCAAGTTCGAACCCGATCCGTTTATCGAAAAAATCGTCTACGGCTGGCCTGCTACGTTCGCAGCCGAGCGTTCGACGGGCATGGGGTTTGTCGCCGACCAGAATATTACCGAGATCATCGAAGCATTCATCGAGGACGAACTGGGTGGTCAATATGTCGAATAACAGGACCGGGGCACTATGAGTAACCGATTGAGTAATAAAAGCGTGCTGGTAACCGCCGCCGCGCAGGGCATCGGCGAGGCGATCGTACGCGCCTGCGCCGCCGAGGGCGCAACCGTTCTGGCAACTGATGTCAACGCCGAGAAGCTCCAGCACCTCGCCGAGGTCCCGACGATCACCGTGCAGCCCCTGGACGTTACCGATCAGGCGCAGATCGACGCTGTGTTCGCCGGCGCGGGCACACTCGATGTGTTGTGCAATTGCGCCGGATTCGTGCATCACGGGAGCATTCTCGATTGCGACGAGGCGGACTGGGATTTTTCCTTCGGCCTGAACGTCAAGTCCATGTACCGTACCATTCGCGCCGCCCTGCCGCCGATGCGCGCCGCGGGCGGTGGATCGATCGTCAATATAGCCTCCGTCGCGTCCAGTGTGCGCGGCATCGCCAACCGTTTTGCCTACGGTGCCAGCAAGGCGGCGGTCATAGGACTGACGAAATCGGTGGCCGCGGACTTCGTCACCGAAGGCATCCGCTGTAACGCTATCTGCCCGGGCACGATACAGTCGCCTTCCCTGGATGAGCGCATCGCCGCGCTGGGCGGCGATCCGGCGGCGGCGCGCAAGGCATTTGTCGAACGCCAGCCCATGGGGCGCCTGGGCACTGCCGAAGAAATCGCGGCGATCGCCGTGTACCTCGCCAGCGACGAATCGCAGTTCACCACGGGCACGACGATGCTCGTCGACGGTGGAATGTGTATCTGAGAGTAAGCACAACCCATGATGAACACCGACGACGTGATCGCCCACCTGCTGCAACCAGCCAGGTTGATCCCCAACAATCCGCACTGCGTGCTGCTGGTCTACCCGGGCGCCGTGGCGTTGCGGGGCGCGGACCCGGCGAGCCTGTTCGAAGAGTTATTCGCCGCCAACCACTGGACGCACAGCTGGCGCAATGGCATTTTCCCTTTTCATCACTATCACAGCAGTGCGCATGAAGTACTGGGCGTCTATTCCGGCGAGGCCAGCGTGCAGTTCGGTGGCGCGGACGGCGTGAGCCTGGACGTGCAACCGGGTGACGTGGTGGTCGTCCCGGCCGGCGTCGGGCACAAGAAACTCAGCTCCAAAGGCATGCTCGGCATTGTCGGCGCGTACGCCGACGGTCAGCATGCCGACTTGTGTGTGCCGGATTCGGCGGATGTGCGCAGCGCGAGCGACAACGTTGCGCGCGTGCCACGGCCGCAAAACGACCCGGTGCTGGGCGCCGAAGGCCCGCTGCTGCAGCACTGGCCGGCTGTTTAGGCGACCGGCCGGAACACTTACGTATAGCGTTGAGGCAGCCGCGATGATCGAACTTGGCGAACGTGTATCGGTCTATCAACCCGAACAGCGGGGGCTCGAGTTTCCCCGCGAACCGGTGTTCGATAATCCGGCCGACGAACGACTGCATCGAAAGCAGAGACTCGCGGCCGCGTGCCGCGCTTTCGCGCAACACGGCCTGGACTACGGATTCGCCGGTCATCTTACGGTGCGTGACCCGGAGCATCCCGGGCTCTA
>JAOTYY010000395.1 GCA_029861595.1 Gammaproteobacteria bacterium | reverse complement strand
GACGACGAGCGGGCAATCACGATTCACTCCGGTCGCTATGGACCCTATCTGAAATACGGCGCCACCAACGTGACCATCCCGGAGTCGATTGACCCTGAGAAGATCACGCTCGACGAGGCGGTCGAACTGATCGCGGCAAAAACGAGCAAAGGCAAGAAAAAGACTACTCGATCAACGGCGAAGCCGCGCAAGACCGCAACGGGCAGAAACACAACTAGCCGCGCGCCGGCGAGGAAGAAAACCAGCCGTCGCAAAGCGGCTTGAGCTAGCAGGCTGTTGAAAAACTACTGCGCGGCCTTGATCCGGGCTTGCGCGGTGCTCGCCCGCCTGCGGCGGTCCGGCCCGGCGATCATAGTCGCCGGGCGCTGCGAGCGGGCGCGACGGTGCCGCGCCACATCCCACTCTCGCCCTCATGTACTCCCTATGTACACTCCGGTTGCTGCGCACTGGTTCGATCAAAGCGAGTGCGCGCCCGGCTGAAGGCCGCTCGCTACGTTTTTCAACAGCCTGCTAGTTTTCTGATGATCGAATTGCGCTCCGCAGCTTTGCGATTCGACCGTTAAGGTTTTTCAGGCGCGTGCGCTCGGGCGCGATGTGACGCCGGCAAACCAATTTGCCAGGTGGTCATGCTCTTCCGGAATCCGCACCTGACATGCCTTACCAACGATCAATGCGCACTGCAGGATGATGTCGGCAATGGTGTAGCGTCCCGCGACGAGAAATTCGCGATCTTCGGGCGCGCGGTTTGCGAGTTCGCCATTGAGCCAGTCCATGCGTTGCAACAGCTTCTCGCGAGCCAGTTCGCCGTATTCCTTGACTTGTTTGATGCGTCCTTCCCAGAACGGGTGCAGATTTGCAAACACCTGCATCACCTGCAGGCCCATTTCCAGTTCGGCACGCCGTGCCCACATTTCGATTTGTGCTGTTTCCAGTGCAGTGGTGCCGAACATATTCGGTTCCGCATGCTGCGCTTCGATGTAGCGGCAGATGGCAATCGATTCGGTGAGTATGGTGCCGTCGTCCAATTCCAGTACCGGCAGCTTTCCCATCGGATTGATCGCAAGGAACTCAGGTGTTGCATTCTCGTTCTTTGCGACATCGACCTCGTGCAACGGAATGCTCACACCTTTCTCTGCCAGAAAAATCCGAACCCGTCTCGGATTCATCCCGGCACTGAGGTTGTACAGTTTCATGTCACCTCCTTGAAGTGTTCTTTCTGGGATCTATCGATCTAGGCAGGATCAGGCGCCACCCGCACCATGCGCTTGCCGCGGTTCTCGCCGGCAAGAAGACCGATCAATGCACGCGGCGCGTTCTCCAGTCCATCGACGATATCGTCGACCACTTTGATCTTGCCTTCCTCGAGCCAGGTGGAAATATTCTGCTCTGCCTTCTCATCCTGTTTGACGAAATCGAAATAGATAAAACCTTCCATGCGCAAACGCTTGACCACGAGTATGCCCGGCAAATTGCGTGGGCCCATGGCATCTTCCGTATCGTACTGACTCGCTGCGCCACAACACACGATGCGCCCTTTCATGTTCATCAGGAACAGGGCGGTTTCCAGGACCGGGCCACCGACGTTGTCGAAATAGATGTCAATGCCGTCGGGGCAGGCGGCCTTCAGTTCGCGAAACAGATTGTCGCTGCGATGGTTGACGCAGGCATCAAAGCCAAGCTCGCCGGTGACCCAGTCACATTTTTCTGCCGTGCCGGCAATACCGACCGCCCGGCAGCCGAGTGTTTTCGCAATCTGTCCGACGTACATGCCGACTGAGCCGGCGGCTGCCGATACGACGACGGTATTGCCCGCTCTTGGTTGACCGATGCCAACCAGGCCGTGGTAAGCGGTCTTGCCGGCGATGCCAAGAACGGAGAGCAGATGAGAAAGCGGCCGGATGTCCGGCAGCTTCTGTACATCACCGGCCGCCACCGCCGAATATTCGGCCCAGCCAGCTTCCGCGGCAACGATGTCGCCGGCTTTGAACGCGTCATCGTTACTTTGCGCGACCTCGCCGATGCAGTAGGCGTGCATGACATCGCCTTCCTTGACCGCCTTGCGGTAGGTCGGTCCCTTCATCCAGGCGCGATTGGCGGCGTCGATCGATATCAGGATCGTGCGCACCAGGACTTGTCCGTCACCGATTGACGGCATATCGCTTTCGCGTTGCTCGAAATGCTCTTCACCGAGTTCGTCTTTTGGCAATTCTCGGACAACGATCTGGTGATTGCGGCTCATTGTGTGTTCCTTTTTGCGCAGGCAACGATTCTTTGTTGCGCGTGGTTTGTCTGTGTTGGCGGGCGTTCATCCGGTTTTGTTGGTGAATCTCCCGGCGTGTGCACTCAGTTTGTCGCTCTGGTTTTTTCCAGGTAAGGCAACACGTCAGGCGCGAACGCTTCGTGTTGGCACAGCCTGTCAAAA
>JAOTYY010000175.1 GCA_029861595.1 Gammaproteobacteria bacterium | reverse complement strand
CGATTAGCGTGAAACCACCACTGTCACGGACCATACTCGCCGGAACCAGAGCCCCACCCACCGGTTGCGGATTTGCGATGGTGAAAAACTGCGGATTCGAAACACCACTACCGGGACGTTCCACGGCCACAATGGCAGTACCCGCCGAGGCAATATCGGCAGCGTCAATCGTGGCTCTCAACTCGGTTGCCGATACGTATGTCGTCGTTCGATTTGCACCATTCCAGCGTACTACGGAACCGATATTGAAGTTTGTACCATCTACCGTCAGGTCGAACTGTCCGCCACCGGCGACAGCATTGCCGGGCATTATGCCTGTCGTGGTGGGTGCCGTATCGCTGATCGTCACGATCTGAGCGTTCGATGTGCCGCCGCCCGGCGCCGGGCTGACCACATCCACCGTGGCTACACCCGCACTCGCGATGTCGGTAGCATTTATCACGGCGGTAAGCCGGGAAGCATCAATAAAGGTTGTCGCGCGTATCTGGCCATTCCAGCGCACTACGGAATTCCACACAAACCCTGTACCGTTTACCGTCAGGAAAAAACTCGCTCCGCCCTGAGGTGAGATGTTCGGTAACAGCTCGGCAATGCTCGGCGGCGGATTGTTAATAGCGAACGTAAGCAGTCCGGACTCACCGCCGCCCGGCCCCGGATTCGACACGCTGACATTAGCCGCGCCCGCTGTGGCAATAGCGGTTGCGTCAATCGCCGCGCTCAGCTCGGACGACGAAATGTAGGTCGTCGCCTGATCGGCCCCGTTCCAACGAACCGCCGCGCCCTCAACGAAGTCGCGGCCCGTTACCGTCAATCCGAACCCCGCGCCCCCCGCAAAAGCCGCATTCGGCGACGTTGTGTCACTCACCGGTAACGGATTTGTAATCGTGAACTCCAGCGCCGCGGATTCCCCGCCCGCCGGCTCCGGATTGAACACCGTCACGTATGCCTCGCCCGGCACCGCTAGGTCCGCCGCCCAAATGGTTGCCGTCAGTTCGCTCGCCGAGCCGAAAGTGGTCTCACGCGCCTGACCGTTCCAGCGCACCACTGCGCCTTCGACGAAGTCGCTGCCGGTTACCATGAGTGTGAGATCGCTGCCCCCTGGTGCAACTGCTTGGGCTGTGAAGCCGGTTCCGGATCCTTTGGCACGGACCTCGCTCGGAGTTATTCCGTCAGCGACGGGCGTCGGATTATCTACTTCTCCACCATCACCGCCACCGCCACCGCCACCGCATGCGGACAGTAACAACGCGAATGCGCCGACCATCATGAGGCGTGGCAGGATGGATTTGCAGGGATCGTGGTTGCGCATCAATTCCATTCCGGTGTGCACTGACCGCCGGTGTTATGCAAAATAGAAGCCGACACATCGGTGGCCTGCAAATTCAACCGTTTGCCATCAACTCTCGGATCTAAAGTGTAAACTGCGCTGACAATATTCTCGGTAACTGAGTACCTTCAGCACGACGATCGTTAACAATGTCGACAAAGTATTCGTACCTATGACAGGCACCCATCGACACTGACGAACGGGCGTCAGTTCGCAACAGGCCACTCGCGAGAAGTATCGGCTCACTCAGTCCGGCGTTCTTTTTGCTATAGAATATCCGCACTCATCTGAGCAACGTTCAATACAGGGACCGAGCGATGCCTGCGCAAATGCTTACACTGATCACCGTTGACGTAGAGTTATCACCAGGTTTCCACGAGCGCCATCCCGATGACTTGAGTACCAACATTCGCAGCGCATACTACGGTGACCGTCAAGGACGCTGGGGGTTGCGGGATCAACTGCAGACGTTGCAGCGCCACGGTCTCAAAGCCGTATTCTTCGTCGAGGCACTGAGCCCGGTCGTCACTGGTCTCGGTCATTTACAGGATGTCTGTGCGCTGATCGGTGACTACGGGCATGAGATCCAGTTGCACACCCATCCAGAATGGTTCAGCGTCGGTCGCGACCAGAGCGCCTCGCTCACCAAGCCGATGTGGATGGGCGATCTGTCTGCACCCGATCAACTGGAAGCGATTCGGGCGGGACTGGGCAATCTGGAGGCCGCTGGTGTTACGAATGTGGTCGCCCATCGTGCCGGCGCGTTCGGTGCTAATCGGGACACGTTGAGTTCCTGCGCACAGGCCGGTTTGCGCTTCGATTCCAGCTACAACGCCACGATGCTCGGTAATCCGTGTGCATTAAACCAGGATGCGGAACAAACTGGGCCTCGGCAAATGGAAGACATCTGGGAGATTCCGGTATCCTGTTTCCGCCAACTCGGCGACAGACCAAGACCACTGCAACTCTGCGCTGTGTCCGCCGCCGAGATGCGTCAAGCTTTACTGCGCCTGCGGAGCAACGGAACACCGGTGGCGACGATCGTGTCACACTCGTTCGAGTTGCTGACCCGGAATCGCGAGCGCGTACAACCGGTGCACGTACGCCGATTCGAAGCAATGTGCGAGTTCCTCGCCAAACATAGTGAACAATTTGTAACGGCAGGTTTCGCCGATCTCGATCCCAGTGTCTGGCAGGACTACGACTGGCGCGCATCGCCGGTACGCGTGGATGCCGGCCTCACTGCTTTGCGTTACGTCGGTCAGGCTGTAGGGCGTCTTTACGAATAACCTTCCGGTATCGGGAAAGTTAGCTGCCGCGAGATACGTTCTGCACGCGCGCATAGACTTCCTCGTAACGCGCAACTGATTTCTTCCAGGTTCGCTCGTCACGGACAAACTGGTTTGCCGTGGTGCGGATCGTGTCTAGTGTATCCAGGCTGGACAGCACTTTGTCCAGGCAGGCCGCCAGCGCCCCGGCGCTTCCCGCCTGGAACAGAAATCCGGTCTCGCCGTCACGTATCAACTCCTTGTGTCCGCCTACGTCGGAGGCAACGACGATGCGATTCTTAGCCATCGCCTCGAGCGGCTTCAACGGCGTCACCAATTCGGTCAAGCGCATGGACAGTCTTGGGTAGACGCAGACATCGACCAGATTATAGTACTCATCGACCGCCTCTAGAGGTACTCGCCCGGTGAATGCGACCGGCACGGTTAGCGACTGCGCATGGCGCTTTAGTCGCTGCTCTTCCGGCCCACCGCCGACCAATAGCATCGCGATGTGATCCTTGAGCGCCAACTGGTTAATGGCATCCACCAGCAGCGCAAGCCCTTCGTAGTGATAGAAAGAGCCGAGAAACCCCAATACCAGCTTGCCTTGCAACCCCAACTCCTGCGCCAGTTTCTGTTTCTTTCCTGCACCGTTGCTGAAGACATCAGGATCGACGGCGTTCGGTATCACAGTAATGATGTCACTGGTGACATTGCGGCTCTCGATTTCTGCGCGCAATCCTTCGCAGATCGCGGTCACGGCACTGCAACGGCGGAAAACATAATTCTCGAGCGCCCGGGTCAAGCGATAACGCACGCTGCCCGTCCGGGATGTACCGTGGTCGACGGCCGCGTCTTCCCAGAACGCTCTTACTTCATAGACACAGGGAAGGTTGTGCCGGCGCGCTGAGAGCACGGCGGCGACCCCGTTCAGACAGGGAGAATGCGCGTGCAAAACATCCGGCGCCACTTGTTCGATCGCGTCGTCCAGGCGCTTGCGCAAACCGGCAATCACGGCTACCGGATCGACAATCGGCAGGTTACCCAATTTGCCAAACGCCGCCCGCGTGCGAAAAAAGTCCAACTCGTCGACGGTTTCGAAATCACTTTGCGGATGCGGATGCCGGGCGCTGGTTATGTGGTGCGTTTCCCAACCGAGACATCGCTGATATTCGATGATTCTACGGCTGCGAACAGCATAGCCGCTGTGCACCGGAATCGAATGATCCAAAACGTGGAGTATTTTCATTGTGACGCACACCGTTGGCGGAGACTCGCAACCACGCGAGCTGCGGTATTACCATCCCACAGCTTCGGCACCGCGCCCTGCTTCATGTGGTGATCGACAATTCCACGGATGCGCGAAAGAAGATCCTCATGACGTACGAGTTCGTTTGTGCCAATGGTGACCGTTACGGGTCTTTCAGTAGTATCTCGCAGCGTGATGCAGGGTATGCCCAGGTAAGTCGTTTCCTCCTGCACACCGCCCGAGTCGGTCAGCACGAAACGCGATCTCTCAACCAGGTTCATGAACTCGACGTAGCCCAGGGGTTCCACGCACTTTAAACCCGGTGCGGAATCCAGGACCGGTTGCAGACCGAATTCGTCGATCGATTTACGCGTTCGCGGATGCACCGCAAACACCAATGGAATGAACCGAGCGGCTTGCGCCAGTTGTTCGAGCAGCGATCGCAGTGTCTCCCTGTGATCCACATTCGATGGGCGGTGCAGCGTCACCACACCAAATTCTCCGGGTATCAACTCGAGTGTGCTGGTAGTTCGCGCCGCCTGAATCTTGTCTTTCAACATGGCATAGGAATCAATCATGATGTTGCCTACAAAATCGATTTTCTCGGCAGCAACACCTTCGGCGATCAGATTCTCGTTGGCATCCTGTGACGGTGTCCAGAGCAACGCGGAAATCGCATCGGTCAGAATCCGGTTTATTTCCTCAGGCATGCTTCGGTCGCCGCTGCGTAAGCCGGCTTCCAGATGGGCGACAGGAATCAACAGCTTCGCACCGACCAGCGCACAGGCGATGGTCGAGTTGACGTCGCCGGCAACGACTATCCAGTCCGGTCGATCTATGAAGCAGACTTTCTCATAGGCGACCATCACGCCGCCGGTCTGCTCCGCATGCGTGCCACTGCCCACGCCAAGGTGGTGGTGTGGGTGCGGTAGTCCAAGGTCACTGAAAAAGGCGTCCGACATATTCGAATCGTAGTGTTGACCCGTATGTACAATTCGGGGCTCGCACCAGAGTTCAGCAGACAGCGCATGATACAGCGGCGCAATCTTCATGAAGTTTGGACGGGCGGCGGCAATAAGATGAATGGTTGTCACTTCGCCTGGCACCATACCCCCGAGATACAATTCCTGTCCAAATCAGTTGTTACTCCAGCGTTCTGCTGAACACCAAATTCGCGAAAATGTGCCTTGCACCACTGCGAGCCGGCGGTACACGCGTGAGAAAGATTCTTATCGCTGATACGTGTGAATTCGTCCAGCGGCCTTGTCGCGAGGCTAGCCAATCAAGTTCAGTGCCAGAAATACGAGATTCACTCGACTGTGCAGGCCTGCGTAACACCACAGCAAGGCGGCGGCGCAAGGTTGTCGCCAGGGGTGGGCGCGCGGGTTCTGAAAAGACGTCACAAGGTCGCACAGCTGTCGATTTGTCGACAGAAGAGAACGTAATCCCGTCAGCGCTGCGGAGGATTGCTGGTGGCAAAACTATCTGCATAATACGGCTCACAACTTGCATGGCGAGCAACGAATTCGAATCACAATCAGCAGTTTCTCAGAACGACCCATGCTTATCCGCCTCGCTCTCTGCCTGATCACCGCAGCCCTGTTCAACACGCAGGCTACCGCTGATAGCAAACGTTTAGCCGCGCTCACCGACCTCGGGAACAACAGCTGGCGCCTGGTAGACGCCGGGAATGTGACTGCACCGCCGGGAATTCTCGCGTATTCCAGCGGCTGGCTGGAAACCGACAGATCACGTCTGTGCATTTTCGGCGGTGGTCACTGGAATTACTCCGGCAATGAGGTCTGGTGTTTCAATACCGCCGCCGGGGGCTGGCAGGAAATGTACGCACCGGATGCCCAGCTCGATTCGGAAGGCGATCAGGGTCCGTATATGAACTTCGACAACGAACGTTATCCGGGCGCGCTCTTCAATCCGGCCGGTGAACCAATCAGCGAGGCGCGGCCAATGTCTCGCCACACCTACGATCAACTGGAATACGTTCCAGGGTACGGTGCGGTGCTGTGGGGCGGCTACCCCTGGGGTGACGGGGGCCATGGGTGGTGCGAGCAATGCAAGGACACGTGGGTTTACGACAACCTGGCATCTTCCTGGCGTTACCTGTATGACGGCACCAATCCCTCGCCGGATTTTGCGGCCGGTGTCGGAGCCAGCGCCTATTCACCGCCCGACGGTCTGATCTACGCAACAGCGCACTCACAGACCTGGACGTTCGATCCGCGCAAAGCGCGCTGGAAGCGTGTCTCCACCCGAGGCGACCCGCCCTACTCTATCGAAGCCACCATGGAGTACGACGCCAAGCGCCACGCCCTGTACATCCTGGGGGGCTCGTATCCGGACAACCCGGATCTGTGGCGATTCGATATCAAACGCCGCGCCTGGGAAAAGCTGGCTCATCGCGGAACCGCCCCTGGATTACGCGCGATCTGGGGCCCGGGTCTGGCATACGACAGTGCAAATGACGTGCTGCTCGTTTACCAGTCGGGCGCGCTATGGGTGTTTGATCCGGCAGACAACACCTGGTCGCAACCACCCTACGCGGGGCCCACCGAAGAGTCGCATATATTTGGACGCCTGCGGTACGACCCGCACAATAAGGGCGCGTGGCTACACGTTTTTCATGACGAGCAGCATCAGACGTGGTTCTACCGGTACCGCAAGCAGTGAACTGAGCGATCATCGATCGCCCGACCGACAACAAACGTGATGAAGCGGATGACCCATACCCTGCTCAAATACGAACCGACTCCACAAGCAATGCACGAAACAAACACATCGGTATCCCTGACCTGGGATCTGGGACGCTTGCGCGACGCGTTGCAGGATATATATGGTGACGGCGATCCCGGCTCCGTATTCCTAGCCTACGAGTGGCTGGAAGCCGCTGAACGCTGGAAAAAACTCGAGGGGAATGTGGGACTGCTGGTCGTCAACAGCGGCGCGCGTGTCGTCGGTGTCGCACCCCTGGCACAAGTGCACGCCGTTTACCGCGGTATCGCCTACCGTGAGCTGCAGTTCCTGTGCATTCCGGACACCCAGTTGTGCGACATCATTTGTGCGAACCACATGCGTACGGAAGCTCTCGACGCGATGGCATCGTTTCTGTCGAGAGACTATCGCGACTGGGACCTGCTACGACTCCAGAACCTGCCGGAAGAATCCGCAACCCCCGACATTCTGACCGCGGCGCTTGCCAGGCATCGCTTGCGCTCCAGCAAGGAGGAATGCGCACGCAACTATGGACTGAGCCTGCGTGGTGACTGGCAGAGTTACTACGGACGCCGCAGCCGGCGCTTGAAAAAGGGCAACAATCTGATCGCCAATCGCTTGAAGAAAAACTATTCCAGCGTGCAGGTGCTACACCAGCATCACGAACTCGCGCAACCACGGCAGTTGCAGGGAGTTCTGGATGCGATAGAGGAAGTATCGCACAGCAGCTGGAAATCCAGCACCGGTCTTACGCTGGAAAATCCCGGTCCCTCAGATTTTGTCAGAACACTGAGCGAACATGCCGCAAAACGCGGCTGGTTGACAATCTGGCAACTAGTGCTAGATGGCGAACCGGTTGCATTCGAGTATCAACTGGTTTATCAGGGCCGCGTCCACGCACTTCGCGCCGACTACCGAAGCGATTGCGAACAATACTCACCCGGCAGCTATCTAAACTGGCAGATTTTACAGGCGCTGTTCAGCCAGGATTTGGAACACTATTGCATGGGACCCGGGAGCAATGCTTACAAACAGCGCTGGTCCGAATGCGAAGAACCGTTGCTCGAATTCAAGGCGTACGCGAAGTCTCTAAAGGGCAGGTTGTTGTACGTGTTGCGCGAGCAACTGGCCCGTTGGGCTAAACCAGATACGCGAGAGAATACCGATTGAATAGAGAGCGACGTTAACCACGACCACCGGCGCCCACGTCGCAAGCAGCCGGTCTCAGGAACATACTAAGCGCCCCGGTAAATCCGTAGTTGTCGCCGCATAGCAGTCAGCATCAGCAACAGGATAGCCCACGGAGCGACGGTGGTGGAAGAGCTGCCGTCGCCGCCCCCGCTACTATTCGAACCGCCGCCACTGCCCGCGCCACCCGTACCACCGCCCCCGGCACCATCGGTGCTGACCGTTATGGTGCGCATTCCGGTACCGCTAGGGCCCTGACATTCAAGCGCAAAGGTGACTGGCGACGCTGGCGTCCCGACCGCCTCTGTTCCGGTGATCGCACGTGTGCCAGACCAGTCGCCCGACGCTTCGCAGCTCGTGGAATGCGTTGCTGCCCAACTGAGCGTCACCGCTTGTGCGCCGTCGGTGATCGGTGGTGACGCGGATATTGATACACGCGGTGACGGTGGCGGCGCACCAGAGGTTGACGGATCCCGGTAGCGATAAAACCATGTGGCTTGCTCACCATTGTACCAGTCATGCAGCCAGGCGCCATCGTTGACCGGGTCGTAGCGAAAGCGACCGAACGCGTAGTTATCGTCGGTAGGCCGCAGCCCTGGCAATGCGGGTTTCTGCCAGCTGTTTGCGTCGGGATCGTATACCCAGATGTTGCCATCGCTGTACACAAGTAACACATCGTTACGCGTGTCGAATGCGAGCCCCGGACCGTTTGCCGCACCCTGCTCTTGTCTGCTGGTATCCGGCCCATTTCCCGATGGCGTCAGCCGTGACCAGGTCTCCGTGGCAATATCGAACCGCCAGAATTGTCCGTTGGCGGGGTAGTTACCGCCCAGCAGATAGATGACGTTGCGAGCCAGATCGTACTCCATAGTGTGCTCGACACTGCTGGGCGGCGTACCGCTTACAGTCAGTTGCTGCCACGAATTCTGCGCCGGGTTAAATACCCAGGTTTCGCCGTGCGACAACGTGTAAAGCATACCGTTTGCCGTGGCGTACGCCCCGCCGCCCACACCGCCATCGGTTTCCCAGTCCGGGGTGGCGTATCCACCCAGATATGTCCAGCGACCGGCGCCGTGATCGAAAGCCCAGGTATCACCGCAGAGGAAACACCATCCGGTGCCGCTGTCGCCCCAGGTAAAACCACCAAAAGCAACCGGCCCGAGTCCATCGACGTACTCCATCTGATCGTAGGAATGCCGCGACATAGGATTGGCATCAAACAGCGGTTCGTTGTCCGGGTCGAACAACACGCCAGGGAAATTGGCATTGTCGTAATTGTTGTA
>JAOTYY010000174.1 GCA_029861595.1 Gammaproteobacteria bacterium | reverse complement strand
ATCCGTAACGTGGGGTCGGCATTCGTGTCGACAAACTGCGGAATGAACGCGCCCAGAAAGGCCAGCGATTTCGGGTTCGACCACACCACCAGGAAGCCCTGCCAGAAATACGAGCCGCCGCGCGGCGGATCCGCTTCCATTAACTGTCCTTTGGCGCGCAACAGTTTTATGCCGAGCCAGATCAGGTAGGCCGCGCCGATCACGCGAATCCAGTCGAACACGACTGCCATCTCGTTGACCACGATCTCCAGTCCCGCGGCGACGATCAGCAGCATGAGGAGCAATCCGAATTGCGTGCCGGCGACGTTCAGCAATCCGGATTTCGCACCGCTGCGCAAACTGTTCGCAATAATTAACGTAACGGTCGGACCCGGAACGATAACCACTACCACGCAGGCCAGAACGAATGTCGCGTATTGAATCGCATCCAGCATGTTGCGGGGCCGTGGCGTGAAAAAGCGCGAGTATCGCCCAACTCAACGGTCACAGTCGATATTTGACCCGGTCAGCCGCTGCTGCTGTCGCAATCGACTGGGTAATGCAGGGGACCCGCTGATAGACTAACAGCGACGATCCAACTCGCCAGGGTGAGCGCGTTACTCGACGGACAACTCACCGTTGGTAACGATCAGGACACGGCCGTTTAGATCCAGCAAGTGCTCCTTCTGCGGTATCAGCACCAGCAGCTCTCGCAAACGCAGGATAACGCCGCGCCTGATCGCGGCGGGCGGCAGTTGAAGTTTGGCGCAGGTGCCGACGAGCCACTTTGCATCGTTGTCACCTTCGGTCGTTCCCCAGGTGAGCACCAGGGCGTCTTTATCGGGATCGATTGCATCGCAAAGATGTTGCCAACCGGTGCGCCGCAGTTTCAACGATGCGCCGCAGGATTTTCTGCTGCGAATCCAGCCGACTACGCGAGGTTGGGCTTTCTCGCGAGCCGCCGGCAGCCGCTCACTGACTTGCGAAAGCAGTGATTCGATTTTTTGACCAGGCAGCGATGCATGCAGCAGCTGATGCAGCGACTGCCTGGCTTGCACGAGCCGGGCGGCCCAGTTTTCCGGCGCTGCCGGCAGGCCGGGTTGCGTAGTATAACCGGCTTCCCGTTTGTGCTGTATATCGCTCGAATGCACGCTTCAATCCTAAAATCCCTGCGTCTTTTGAGGCCAACGACCGTTTCATGCAGTTCTTTAATGCCGAGCGTGGTTTTGCGAACGCGCGCACGATTTACTGATGGGCGCCTGGGAAATCAAGGGAGGGTACGCCGGGTTTTTGTGACCGGAGACACATTGCGCGTCTCGATGAATGCACACATGCTCACAATGATGATGGGCGTGCCGGGCAAATGTGAGTTTCTTGCCGTGACGACTCGGGTACACTTGCTGCCACTCACACTGCGAAACTGAGACTATGACCGGCTTGTCAACTGCCGCCCGGATGCAGCGACTGGGCACCGAAACCGCGTTCGAGGTTCTGGCGCACGCCGAAGCGCTGGCGCGCCAGGGAAAAGACATCATCAACCTCGGCATCGGGCAACCGGACTTCAAAACGCCGCAGCACATTGTCGAGGCGGCAATAAGAGCCTTACGCGAGGGCCATCACGGTTACACGCCAGCGCCCGGTATCCCGGTGCTTCGCGAAGCCGTAAGCGCCGATCTGCAAACCCGCCACGGTGTGCAGGTTGACCCGGACCGCGTGGTCGTGGTGCCGGGCGGCAAAGTGACCATGAACTTTGCCATCACCATGTTCGGTGAACCAGGCGTGGAAATTCTTTATCCGAATCCGGGTTTCCCAATCTACGAATCGATGATCAACTTCAGCGGTGCTACCGCGGTGCCGTATGCACTGCTTGAAGAAGAGGGTTTTGCTTTCGATGCGCCGGCGCTACTGGCGCTCGTGAACGACAATACGCGCCTGATCATTCTCAATTCACCGGCCAACCCCACCGGCGGCGTGGTGCCCAAAGCGGTGGTCGAAGAACTGGTCGAAGGTTTACTGCGGTTCCCCAACGTGGCGATTCTGAGCGACGAAATCTACTCGTGCATGCTGTTCGACGGCCAGCAGCACGTGAGCCTGCTGCAATACCCCGAACTTGCCGAACGCGTCATCATGCTCGACGGCTGGAGCAAGACCTACGCGATGACCGGCTGGCGCCTGGGATATGCCGTATGGCCCGAGGCACTGGTAGAACACGCCACCCGGCTTGCGGTGAACTGCCATTCGTGTGTCAATGCCTCGGCCCAGTACGCGGGTCTGGCCGCGCTGCAGGGTGACCAGACGGCAGTCGTGGAAATGGTGCAGGCTTTCGACGCACGGCGCAGCGTTGTGGTCGAGGGGCTGAACGCCATCGACGGGGTGAGTTGCCAGATGCCGGGCGGCGCATTCTATGTGTTCCCAAATGTCACAGCGACCGGGCAAACCTCGAAAAGCTTACAGGAGCGCCTGCTGGAAAAAGACGGAGTAGCGACTATCGCCGGCACCAGCTTTGGTGCGTACGGTGAAGGTTATCTACGCATTTCCTACGCCAGCAGCCTGGAGAACATAAAGACCGCTCTGCAACGCATACGTGCGTCAATCGACGCACTTTGATCCATCGTCAGAGCAGGCGTCCAACCGCCACCAGGTGCGTGCGGTAGTATTCCTTCTGCATACTCGCCCGCGTTACCCGCTTCCCTGTGGATGGTGCGTGCACGAACATGCCGGCGCCGAGATAGATCGCCACGTGTGAATAGTTACGGCTTTTGAAGAACAACAGGTCCCCTGGGCGGGCCTGGTGCAGCGTTATGCGCTGCGCAACGCTCAATTGCGCTCGCGAGGTTCGCGGTACCGTGATACCGGCCTTGCCATACGAGTAGTGAACCAGGCCACTGCAATCGAATCCACGCGGCGATTTACCGCCGTATTTATACGGTACACCGACCATCTCCTGGGCATAGGCGGCGACGCGCTGACCTATCGACTGCTCTGCAGCACCGGTCGGTTTCGGGGTTGCCGTTTCCGCGGGCAAGCGCAGCTGCGGTTCGCTGCCCGGATGTGTTGGCGTGCTGGAGCAGGCGCTCAGGCTGACAGCGAGCACCGCCGCCAGCAGTAAGGTTGATCCAGCACCGCGCATGGTATGCGACTGTGGTCCCGGCAGGGGACTCACGCCGGTCGCGCTAACGCTGCAGCACAATGTTGAATTCACCCAGCAATACCCGGGCGCCGTCTATGGTCGCCTCCTCGGTCACAACGGCGTTGTCGTCGTAAGCACCGCCCGCCAGATTCGGATCGCCCTTGAAGCGGATCTCAGTGTGCACGCTCGAATAATTCTCATGCATGACGACCAAGTGGATGTGTTTGGTACTCGAGTACTGCCCGGGCAGTACGGTGCCGAACGCGTACGAGCCGTCGGCACCCGTTTGCAACGATCCCTGGTACTGCTCGGTATAAGTGCCGGCACCATCCGCCTGACGGACATGTATGGTGGCGTTGGCCACCGGGGCACCGGTGGCGCTGGACACCCGGCCGCGCATCAGCAGTCGCTGCCCCGGATCGCCCGGGCGCCACATATCGAGCTTGGTGGCGCTGCCACCCGCCGCAGACACCGTAGCCACGTACATCCAGCCAGCCGTTACCGCCGTCACCAGAGCGATCGCAGCGCGTGTTCGTAACATCGTAATCCTCTCTTTGCCCGATTGGCATGTTCGTACTCGTGCGATGATAGTACAGTAACGGCACGATTTCGCTCCAGTGACCAGGAACCGCCATGTGGCGTTTACGCCCTAATACTGTCGCTGCGCTGTGTGCCGCGTTGTGTGCACTTGCGACGCCCCTGCGCGCTTTATCCAACGGCGATGCCGACCCGACCGAGCACGAGTTTTTCTTCACCCGCGGAATTTACGGCCAGGGAGCGGAGGATGACTGGGGGCCGCGCTGGGCGATCGATTATCCAACGGCCGATCAACAGTTTCTCATCGCGCTGCGGCGTCTGACGCTGGTCGATGCTTTCGCTAGCGATAACGCCGTTCCGATCGACGATCCGCGGCTGCGGGATTTTCCGTTTACCTACATTCTGGAAGTCGGTGCGCTGATCCTGGATGACGAGCAGGCGCGCGGACTGCGCGAATACCTGGACAAGGGCGGGTTCCTGGTAATCGATGACTTCTGGGGTACCTGGGCATGGCGCAATCTGCAGACGCAGCTGGCCAAAGTGTTTCCAGACCGGCCCATTGTCGAGGTGCCGATGGAGCACCCTATATTTCACGCATTCTATGACGTGCGCGAAATATTGCAGGTACCTAATGTTTATCAGGCGCGTGGCGGCCCGACCCACGAGTTGGATGGCTACAATCCGCATGTGCGAGGTATTTTTGACGAACAGGGCCGTCTCATGGTGCTGATCAACTGGAACACGGATCTCGGCGATGCCTGGGAATGGGCAGATAACCCGCGTTACCCGCTGCGCTTTTCCACGTACGCTTACGAGCTGGGCATAAACTTCGTGATCTACGCGATGAGCCACTGACGTGACATACCTTCTCTGACGTTGCATCTGCGAACGATAAGCTGATGTTCGAGTTTTTTTTCAAATACCCGGCCGCGCTGTATCAGCAGGGCACACTGCTGCTCGGTTACACGTGGATCGGGTACGCATTGACTGTGGCGGCAGCGCTGGTGGCGGCACTGGCGTTGGCGGGTTATCTGCATCGGTTTGCGTCACTGCGGCCGGCAGATCGATTGTTGCTGACGGGCCTGCGCTCGGCCTGGGTGGCGTTGCTGGTGCTGGCGTTGTGCCAGCCGCTGCTCCTGGTAACCGTTCCTGTGACACTGCGCGGTGATGTAGTCGTGCTGCTCGACGATTCGCAGAGTATGCGCATTGACGACGCAGCCGGTGACGGACGTGGCGCGACGTTGCAGCGCCTGTTCGCGCCCGACAACGGCGAGGTTTCGCTAGCCCTGGCGGAAAGGTTTCCACTGCACCACGTAGCCTTCGGGCTCACGGCACAACCCGTCGATACCGGCGCAAGTCTCGAGTTCGACAGCCCCCGCAGTGATTTCGCCAATGCGCTCGAGCATGCACGCACTCAACTGCAAGGGACCACCCCGGGCGCCGTGGTACTTGTCAGTGACGGCGGCGCCGAGCCCGGTGCCGCACTGCAGGACGAGATGCTCGCTTACCGGGCCGCTGGCATCCCGGTGCACACTGTGGGTATCGGTGCCGCCCGCTTCGATCTCGATCTGGAAGTGACGGCAGTTTCACTGCCGCCGCGGGTTTTTCCCGGTGACATGCTCAACGCCGAAGTCACTCTGCGTCAGAGCGGCGCAGCGGGCAGACAGGTCATCCTGCAAACCGCCGAGGAAGGCATTCTGCTGGACCGCCAGCCGGTCGTCGTACCGGCGACGGATTCCTTCACGGTGCCGGTGGTCGTCGGGCCGATGACCGAGGCGGGCATGCGCCGCGTATCGTTTACGATAACGTCGCAGCCGGACGAGCAGATAATCGCCAACAATCGCCGTGATGCTCTGGTGCAGGTAGTGTCCGATCCGGTGCGGGTTCTGCACTTCGAAGGCGAACCGAGGTTCGAGGTCAAATTCGTACGCCGCGCGGTCAGCGACGACGAGAGCATCGATCTGATTTCGCTGATACGAACGGCTGAGAACAAGTACTACCGCGTGGGCGTTGCGAACCCGGAGCAACTTGCGGATGGTTTCCCGGACGCCGCGCAGGCACTTTTCGAATTTGACGTTGTAGTGCTCGGAAGCGTCGATGCGAACCTGCTGAGTGAAAGCCAGCAGCAGTTGCTGATAGATTACGTCGCACGGCGGGGTGGGGCGCTATTACTGCTCGGCGCCCGCCGATCGTTCGCCGAGGGTGGCTACTCGACAAGCGAGCTGGGTGCATTGCTACCGGTTCGTCTGCGCGACAAACAATCGGAATTCCGCCAGTCCGTAGTGGTCTCTCCCACCAGCAACGGATTGCTGCATCCGGTGGTGCAGGCCTTGTTGCGGGTCGCGCCGGACGATGCGCTGGAGCAACTGCCACCACTGACTATGGTCAATCCGCTGCAAGCGGTTAAACCCGGTGCGACCGTGTTGCTGCAAGGCAGTGGCGCGGAGTCTGCCCCGTTCGTAGTACTGGCTTTTCAACGCTACGGCCGGGGCACCGTGGCCGTTATGTCGGCGCGCGATACGTGGCGCTGGCAGATGCACAGCAGCGTCGCGAGCGACGACCTGACCCATGAGACACTGTGGCGGGAATTGTTGCGCTGGCTCGCGCGACCGGTTCCGCAACGTATCGAACTGCGCACAGAGCCCCGGCGTCCTGTGCCGGGCGAGCAGGTCCGGGTGACGGTCGATGCGGTGGACGCGGCGTTCCAGCCGCTGGCGGCCGCCGAGTTGAGTCTGATGGTTACCACTCCGCTGGGTGATCAGCGCACTTACCCGCTCAGCAGAAGTGCGGGAGAATCCGGACTCTACAGCGCCGAGTTTGCGGTCAGCGAGCCGGGATTGTACGAACTGCAGGCAACACTGGCGCAAGAACCGTCGCCGGTGGTAGGCGATGCGGCCATCGAGGTGTTTGCCTCGGGTGACGAATACCGGGCCGCTGAACTGGACGAATCGCTGCTGCGGCACATTGCCGAGGCTACCGGAGGCGGGTACTTTACGGCCGCCGACGCGACCGGACTCGACTCAGTGATCGAGGAAATCCAGGGTGACGCCAGCAGCGAGCAACGCTTGCCGTTGCACGATGTTCCGGCATTATTGCTGATCATCGTTTTGCTGATTTGCGGCGAGTGGTTTTATCGCCGGCGCCGGGGTCTTGCGTGAAAACGCTGTATGCGGGAATACTGATGATTGCGTTGCAGTTAGCCGCTGCGGGCAGCGTGGATGCGTCACAACGTCATCTGCTCGTTGTCGTTGGTCTTGGCGGCGAACCCCTCTACACCAAGCAGTTCAACGAGTGGGCGGCACAGATGGCGCAGATAGCCGAACGCGCCCTCAGCATCGCAAGCGAACAGACCACGGTATTGAAGGGATCTGCTGACGGGGAGGGCTCGCCGCGTAAAGAGGACGTGCTGGCGGCGCTCGAGAGCGCTTCCGCCGCCAGCTCGCCCGGAGATACCGTATTGGTGCTGTTGATCGGTCACGGCACGGCGCGCAACGGCAAGGCACTGTTCAATCTACCAGGGCCGGATCTGTCGGCCTCTGAATTACGAGAGCAGTTACAGAAATTCCCGGGACGCTCGCTGGTGCTCGTCAATGCCACGTCATCGAGCGGCGCTTTCGTGCGCGAACTCAGCGAGGAGGGACGTGTCGTAATAACAGCGACAGCGAGCGGCAGCGAGCATCAGTTTGCGTACTTTGGTGGACATTTTGTCAGCGCTTTCGTTGCCGATACGGCGGACACGGACAAAGACCGGCGGGTATCGATGCTGGAAGCGTTCAACTATGCGAGACGTGCAGTTGCGCGCGCTTATAAGGAGGATGAAAGGATCCTTACAGAACATGCCTTGCTTGACGACAACGGTGACGGCGTAGGCTCCAGGCTCACCGAAGCGTCGGCCTCGGACGGTGCGTTTGCCGCGAAACTTTTTATGCAACCCAGCGCCGGCGAGCTGGCTGGTGACAGCGCGCACGCGCGGGAAATGCTGGCGCTGGACGTGCGGGCCAGCGAACTGGTCAATCGCATCGATCGTCTCAAGCGCCGCCGCGAGCGCCTGCTCGACGAAGAATATTACCGTGAGCTGGAATCGCTGCTGGTCACGCTGGCGTACAACCGCCGCGAACTCCGCGGTGTAAGAGACAGTTATGCGACATCGCCCGCAGAATAGCGCTCTGCTGGCGGGTCTGCTGGCAATGACGCTGGCGGGGCAACCGCATGCATCCGCATTGCAGGATGCACACGACGAGTTGCGAACCGGCAAGTATGGACAGGCAGCAGAGCTGGCGCGCGCGCTAATCGCGGAATCGCCCACCGCAGATGCCTGGATGACGTTGGGTCTGGCGCTGGCGGAGAACGGCGAGACAACCGGCGCGCAGGATGCGTTTCGCGAGGCGATTACGCTGGAGCCCGGTACGGCCTTGCGTGCACGTGTCGCTCTGGCGTTGCTCGGTGTGCACGGCGAAAAAAGAGACAGCGCACACGAAGAGCTGCAGTCGGTACTGGATGAATACCGCAATCGTACCGATGAGCTGCATTCGCAGGAATTGCATTCGTTGGGTGATGCGGCACGCGCGCTAGCCAATCGTGATTCCGAATTGTTCCGTCTGGCCGTCGATTACTACCGCCTGGCGATCGAGCGTGACGAGGACAATCTTGCCGTGCGCGTTGCACTCGGTGACTTACTCCTGGAAAAACACAACAACGCGGATGCGCTTGCCACTTACCGCGCCGCATTGCAGCGTGATGAAGCGTTTGCTCCCGCCGTTCTGGGCGTGGCCCGCAGCCAGCATTTCGACCATATTTCTGCCGCGCTGGACACGGCGTTGTCGAGTGTGGAACTGCAACCTACCCTCGTGGCAGCCCACACATTCATAGCGCGACTGCAGCTGGAAACACAAGAGTATGCCGAGGCAGACGAGCACCTAACGGCGGCCTTGGCAGTCAATCCGCAATCGCTGCCGACTCTCTCCATGCGTGCGGCGATGTACTACCTGCGTGACGAGCCGGCGCTGCTCGAGCGACAGCTGCAGGCCATCCGTGAACTAGCGCCAAACTACTCGGCCGTGTATTCGCTACTTTCCGAACTGGCCGCCCGCACCCGACGCTACCGCGACTCGGTTGAATTCGGGCTCATCGGGCTGACGCTGAACGATACCGACTGGCATGCCATGGCGTCGCTGGGTATCAACCGCCTGCGGCTTGGCGACATGCGCAGCGGACGGCGCGCCCTGGAACTCGCGTTCAAGGGCGATCCGTTCAATGTGCGGGTGAAAAACACCCTCGACCTGCTTGATAAACTGAGCCAGTTCGACACGCAAAGTTCAGAGCGATTCTTACTGGTCGCCGAACGCGGCAGGGCCGAAATTCTCGCGCCGTATCTTCTGCCGATCGCGGAAGCGGCGTATGACTACTACGCTGCCCG
>JAOTYY010000173.1 GCA_029861595.1 Gammaproteobacteria bacterium | reverse complement strand
GGGAACGATTATCCGCCCGCAGCCCCGGGCGTGTGATAGCCACGTGCCGGACCGAGTTTTTCGAGGCAAGCCATGGTCACTCGACCAACGGTTCCGCTTGTAGAACAGACCTTCCCATCTCCTTATTAGTTACGGAACTGGTAACCTGACGGAGCGTTTTCGCCCTTTCTGTTTTGCGATAACGAGCGCGGGGTGTCGCCCTTGACAGCCGCTGCCAATTGCTGGTGAAGATGTGTGCAGCGGACGGTCTGCCCGCATCCGGAACCTAGAACCCTGAAACCTTGGCTGATTCTTCCGCGGGTTCGAAACATTCCGGGCACAAGCCACGCACGACAAACGATCGAGCGTTCTGCGGAAACTGAGCGTGGCATCGCGCGCAGGTGATGTGGGAACGGTTGACGAGCGATACGTCTATGGTCAATCGCTCGAGCAGGCTTCCTTTAAAGCCTTTGGCCGTATCGAAACACTTCTCGACGGCCAACTCCTTTCGGTCGAAGGGACGTTGCCAATCGAGCCAGATTCCGTAACTTACCAGAAACGCCTCAAAATGCGTCCGCACTTTTGCCGGCAACTGGGCGCGCGGATATTCGTGCACCAGACGTTTCTCCAGTAATTCATCGAAGGCGTTTGCGAACGCTGCGCGGTTGGTTCGCTTTATCACGAAGAGCCGCGAGCCTGTCGCGGTGACTACCGGCATGACGCTTGTTAACAGCAGCTGATTGGCCTCTGAGTGGAATTCGAGCGTAGGCTGCCGTTCTTCGACACTGATCGTATGCACGCATTCCTGCACACGCGCCGGGCACCACAAATTGCGCACCGACCATTTGTAACCCGCAGCGAGATTGTTGAATACCTGCAGGAAAGCTCTCGGGTTACCTTCGGCGCCTTTCACGAGCTCGGCAAAAGCCCGCGTATCCCGGAAAATCGACAGCAGGAACTGCTCGTCCGGAATCCCCTCCCGGCGTGGATCGAAGACCTCGAGCCCGGACTCGCAGTACAGCAGTCGACGATAGAGCAGTTGTGTGCAAAACCTGGTCAACTCTTGGGTATCGCGCAGCGCATTATCGAGATCGGTCGCCTCGAAAATGTCTGCGCCCATCTCCAGTCCGGTATAGGCCGTGCCGCCACCCCGATTGTCGAATCGTGTTTGGTAGCGATTGGTGGCGATCTTGACCGAAATCATCGCTGTGCCGCCGAAGGTGCGTTTCAGCAGCTCGGCGAACTGCGCTTGAATCGACTGGGCGGCGGTCGGATCGAGGGTGCTCCACTCGTCGATCAGGATATTCAGACGGCTCACCTGCAGCGTTTTCAGCAGCTCCATCAAGCGCTCACGGATACTCGCGAAACGTGGAACGATTGCTTCATCGACCTCGCTTACGTGCAACTCGTCGCTCGTGAGTGTGGCCTGCGCGTCGCTGTGAGCACTGAAAGCAAGCGCAGGCCCTTTTGCGGAAAGCGAAGCTTGTACGACAGCCTTGCCGGAAGCACCTTTGGTTTTCGATTTTTTCCTCGTCTGCTGTTTCTTGATGTCACACCAGGCGGCAACCGGATTGCCGACTCTGGAGAGGTCCAGGATTTCTATGGCCAGCGTCTGAATCTGATCCACGGCTCTCCTGCGACTACCCGTCAGGGTCTCGAGAAGGGTCGCCTCACCCAAGACATTGTCAACGATCGCAACGATTCTCTGCGCCAGGAGTTCGATGAATTGCTGGAAGTAACCAAGCGCCCGCTCTTTATCGTCGATCTCGCGTCCCACGGGCGAGGCGATAAAATCTTGCGCGGTGAACATGGCGGACAGTATGCGGTCGGTCTGCAAGTCGCCCATGACTTCCTCATGCAGCATGCCCAGCAGGAACGTCTTGCCGGTACCCCGCCGGCCGAAAATCACCTGCCAGTCAGGTGCCCGCAGAAGATGCAATTGCTTGTTGTCAGCGAACAGATCGTGGAAGTGTTGATGTTGCTCACTACGAAGCGCCAGGGTTCGATGCTGGCGCAAGGCGTTTTCGATGGACTCCCGGTACAGTGCGATACGGCGATTGGTAGCCATTGTGTGTCTTCTCCTTCCCTGCGAACGCGAAAAGGCTGCGTGCCTCTGCGTAGAAGACTAACAATGGACTCGCCTGAATTGAATGACGTACTCCCTGAACCTTTTGTGACAAATTGCCATGCAACGTACGGGAGCGGTGTGTTCTACGCTGCAAACGCGATAGCACGCCTTCTCAGTGACTGGTGCCCGCCGAATGTGTGATCTCGTTGTAGACGTTGCACTTGCCCATCGGCTTGTTCATGGAGATGCGGCAGAAGTCGAGCGTTGGATCACCGAGTACCGCGTGCAGATTGTCGGCGGCTGTTGCGGCACCGGGCCGGAGCATATCCGGTTACTCGAGGAACGGTTACCCGACCGATTGCCCGCCTGACGGTAGAGCATCCGATTTTTTCAGCGGGGCAACCGGCAAAGCAGCCCCCTGAATCCCCGGCAAGGTGGAAACGAACGTTTACGCCGGCTCGGGCTCGTGTTCGACCACCGGTGCGGGCGTATCCGGTACCGTGTTTTCCGTGATGTGTGTGACAACCGCACGCAGTTTCTCTTCCGCGTTATCGTTTTCGACCTGGCAGGTGCCGGCATTGAAATGCCCGCCGCCCCCGTAGGCGAGGCAGAGTTCGCCGACATTTACCGGGGACGTGCGGTTGATGATGGATTTGCCGATGGCGAAAACGGTGTTCTGCTGTTTGAGTCCCCACATCACGTGCATCGAGATGTTGGCGTCGGGAAACAGTGCGTAGATCATGAACCGGTTGACCGCGTAGATCGTTTCTTCGTTACGCAGATCGAGCACGACTAGGTTGCCATGCAGCGTCGCGCAACGCCGTATCTGTACCTTGGCCATCTCATCGTGCTCGAAGTACAGAGTGACCCGCTCCTGCACGTCCGGCAGGGCGAGGATCTCATCGATCGACAGACTCGTGCAGCGGTCGATCAGATCCATCATCAGCTGGTAGTTCGAGATGCGGAAGTCACGGAAGCGCCCCAGCCCTGTGCGCGCGTCCATCAGGAAGTTGAGCAGTCCCCAGCCGGACGGCGCAAGGATCTCGTCCCTGCTGAAGCGCGCGGCGTCTCCCTTGTCCACGGCCGCCATCATATCCTGCCACGCCTCAGGGAAACGTGAGCTGCCGCCGTAGTACTCGTAGACCACACGCGCAGCAGACGGTGCATCGGGGTCGATGATGTGATTTTCGGCGCGCTCGGCATTGCGTACCGTCTCGCTCAGATGGTGGTCGAAGGCGAGACGGCAACCCGGCACATAGGGCAGATTTGTGGTGATGTCGTTGTCGGTGATGTCGATCTTGCCATCCTGCATGTCTTTGGGATGAACGAACTTGATATCATCGATGATGCCCACTTCTTTCAGAAGCACTGCGCAGACCAGGCCGTCGAAATCACTGCGTGTCACCAGTCGATAGGATTCATTGCTCATCTGCGGGCTCCCGGGCATCGGATTGAAATGTTCTGGTTCCGGCGGCACGCCGGATCAGCTGGAGTATCGACCGCTGGCGGGACTTCTTGAGTGAACACGCTGCGTCGGAACTGGTGTTTCAGGCGTCGCGGCCAGGTAAATTGACCGTTACGGATGAATCCGGGGACGCCGCGCGCGTTCTGCGCTCACGGCGTTTGCGTTTCTCGACCAGCGGCAGGCACTGCCGATTGGCAAAGTTTGCGCATGCCCGTGCTGTCCCTCCTGCTGCGCTTTGTTTCCTGGACCTGTGCCACTCGCGCCTGAACCACAACGCAAAAAGTAACAGCACGACTGCGTTGATAACGCCACCGATGACAAAAAATGTCGCCAGTTCCATACACTCACCGCGCCGCCAAATCAACGGCGCCCTCGCACACTGTCCGGGACAACAGCGGTATTTATTTTCTCTTGATCTGCATCAAGCCAAGATTGCGAACCAATCGAGGCCGAGGGCACAGATCACGTAAGATATTGCAATGGTCAGCGGAGATTCTCCATGGTAGCAGCTAATCGATCGCCGTTACGCGATACCGCCGCCTCGTTGCTCGCTTTGCTGCTCTGCGTCGCTGCTGATTCCTCATCGTACACGTCCGCCGCGGACTTCTCTGCCGGTTATTACTCCCGTGAACAAAACGACGGTGAACTGGCAAGAGCATCGGGGACGAGCCAGTTCATAAGATTCTACGAAAGCGACCGAATCGTCACAGAACTCGTGCCGGACTGAACGGTGAACGGAAACTACCGGCAGATCGCCTTGTGGCTGTTCGGCTGTTGCGCGCTGGTTTTCGCTATGGTGGTGCTGGGCGGCGTCACCCGCCTCACCGGTTCCGGGTTGTCGATGGTCGACTGGCACCCCGTTTCCGGCGTAGTGCCCCCGTTGAACGACACGCAGTGGCTGGCCGAGTTCGAGAACTACCAGACCAGCCCCGAATACCGGAAGATCAATCGGGGCATGAGTCTCGCCGCGTTCAAGCGCATTTTTCTGTTCGAATATGCACACCGCGTGCTGGGTCGCGCCATCGGCATCGCTTTTCTGTTGCCGTATGTGTATTTCTTCGTCCGGCGCATGCTTGACCGCGCACTGCTCATCCGGCTGGCCGGCGTGTTCGCGCTCGGCGCCCTGCAGGGATTGCTGGGCTGGTACATGGTCAAGAGCGGTCTGGTCGACAATCCGCATGTCAGCCAGTACCGGTTGACCGCACATCTGGCACTGGCCGTGCTCATCTACGGCTACATGCTGTGGCTCGGATTACGGCTGTGGTACGACGGTGAGAGCCATGAGGCGGCGCCGAGGCGCCTGCGCAGCATGACGTTCGCGGTAAGCGCGCTTATCGTGGTGACGCTGTTGTCTGGCGGGTTCGTTGCCGGTCTTAAAGCAGGATTGATCTACAACACGTTCCCGCTGATGAACGGGCAATGGATCCCGGACGGCATGCTCGCCGTGCAGCCAGTGATCCTGAACCCGTTCGAAAACATCGTCACCGTGCAGTTCGACCACCGCTGGCTGGCTATCGCCACGCTCGTCGCGGTATTGGCTTTGTGGGCGTACGCAGTTCGCCAGCCCGTGTCAAGCCGGGCACGCGTGGGCTATCACCTGCTGGCGCTGTTTGCCTGCGCGCAGGTTGGTTCAGGCGTGGCGACTCTGCTGCTGCGCGTTCCCGTCAGCCTGGGCGCCGCACATCAGGGCACGGCGCTGTTGTTGTTTACAGTCGTCGTGTACGTCGACCAGGCAATACGGCGCAACGCGTAGACGACAGCCCTCCCTGCGCGCGAAGCGCAGGGAGGGTCAATCCAAGGTTCTAAAGGTATTACCAGCCTCAGTGGCGGTGGCGGTGTCGACGCCTCGGCTCGACGAATATCCGATAATTGGCCCCCAACTCGAAATTATCGAACAACGCCACCGTTGCTTTGAACGATATCTCGTGCCAGCCCGGCGACAAGGGTTTGAGGAGTATCCAGTAGCCATCAGCAACAGCGGGGAAACGGGGTCCCGCTGGTGTGCCGAAGATTTCGTTTTCCGGCACTATGTGCTTATAGCCACCAGGACCGGTCTGCGCTCGATAGGCAAACGGGTCCGCGATTCGCTCACCGTCCACCATAGCTTCGAGAAGGAGGTCTGGCGGTGTACTACCGAGGAATGCGAGGTCCTCGTTGACGTCGCACCTGATCTGCTCCACGAGAACGTCCAGATTTTCGCAGGGGTCGCCTGGTACTGGAAATTCGGGCGGAAACGACAGTCCGTTCAAAATAGGAAAAAATATCGCCTTGCCTGCAGGGATATGACACAAGCGCTCAGCAATTCCACCGAATGTACCCGCCAGAAACCACACTTTGCCTCGTTGATTAAGGGTGCAGAAGCTACCGTCGGTGTCAAACACGGCGTTGGTGTCCAACGGCTCGGCCACTGCCCAGTCCCACCACTTTCCAGCCAGTTCGCTGTACGTGTGGCCGCGCCACTGACTGTCGGGTGCGACCACACGCACGCCCTTGTGGCCGTGCCGATGGTCATCGCCTGCCCAGACTGGCGTAACGACTCCCGTGCTGCTCAAAACCAACGATAGAAAAAGTGTCCAGAACGCGGCTTGACGCCGTTTGTTTTTCGCAAACATTTTTTGATCCCCCTAAATTTCAGAGTCTCGAATGGTTGCCTGAGCACCGGCACCACCTGGTGCCGGCCATCCCCTACGGCGCGTCAGGGACACTGGCGCGTCGTCAGCGCGTGTTCCTCGTGGATACCGGCGTCGCCGTGCTTGATCTCATGAAAGGGGTACAGTCCTCCACCGGCGTGATCACCCCGACAGCGTGAGAATCAGAACGGTTTTCCCGCTCATTAAATACTGCGTGAAAGTAAAGGAATACGGCCAACCGGAATTACATGCAAGATTTATGCGGCGGACGATATGGTTAGTATTTTCAGAGAGTTGAAGCAGAGGCACAAAAGTCGCTTGGCATGATTTGTAAAGCAATCCGACGTTCTGGATGTGCCGGATGGGTACTTCATCACCCGTCGTGGGACCAGGGCACCAGGCCGGGCAACTCCAGATCAGATCGGTGCTGCCGTAGACAACGCCGCGCTGGCCAAGCAGCGTGGTGAGCCGGCCACGGCGATGTGCCTGATGATCGTGTCGCGCCAGCCTTCAGTTTCCTCGCAGCCGCGCCTTACAATGCGCCTGGACCTGGCTTACAACTTTGCGTAGAAGTTCACCGTCTTGTCGGCCACCATCTGCGCGACGGTCGCGTCGAAATTCTTGTAGTGCGGCGAGTCCAGATGGGCGTCGAACGCGGCGCGGTCGCGGTAGATCTCGTAAAGAAAAAACTCATCCTCGCGTTGCGGGTTGCGACAAACGTCGAACTGCAGGCAATCCGCCTCCGCGGCGAGTGAGTTGCGCGCCTGCGCCAGCATCGCAGGTTCGAACTCCCCGGCGCGCCCCGGGTGCAACTCGAAAATCACGGTGACTACGAACATGGTCAAACCCCGAATCGTTTACGCAGTTCGTCGACCTGTTCCCCGGTCAGCAAGCGCGTCGGTTTATCCTTGAGTAAAAGGAACAGCCGCGCGGTCTCTTCCAGTTCTTCGATCGCATAGACGGCATCCGCCAGCGAGTTACCGGCCACCACTGGACCGTGGTTGGCGAGCAACACGGCATGGTGATCGGTGGCCCGGGCACCGATGGCGTCGGCCAGCGTCTTGTCGCCGGGCGGGTAATAGGGGATCAGCGGCAGCTTGCCGACGCGCATCACGTAGTAGGCCGTAATCGGCGGCAAAACGTTTTCGGGATCGACACCGTCGAGACAACTGGCCGCCACTGAGTAGGTGGAATGCAGATGCACGATCGCCTGGCTCGTCGGCCGCTTGTCGTATACCGCCAGGTGCAGAAACGACTCCTTGGTCGGCGCATCGCCGCTGAGCAGCTTGCCCTCTACGTCCAGCCTGGAAAGCTGTGCGGGATCCAGGGTACCCAACGAACTGCCGGTCGGCGTCATCAACCAGCCATCTTCAGTCCTCACGCTGATGTTCCCCGACGAACCGAAGGTGAGACCGCGTGCAAATATCGATTGCGCGAAGCGCACGATCTCGTCGCGAAGTTTCGTCTCAGTCATTCAGCATCCCGAAGGCCTTGACGAAAAAATCCTCGCCGCCGAAGTTCCCGGATTTGAGCGCCAGGGCCAGGTCCGGCGACCCGAGTGTCTCGCACCAGGGCACACCCGGGTCTATCTCCGGTCCGATGTGCAACGCCTTGATGTCCAGCGCCTGCACCACGGCGCCGGCGGTCTCGCCGCCGGCCACTACCAGCTGATCGACGCCAACCTGCACGAATTCGCCCGCCAGGCGGCCCATGGCGGCTTCGACCAGTTCGGCGGCCGTTTGACGCCCGAGCTGCGACTGGGCCTGCTGCACGGTGTCGGGATCGGCCGTCGAATAGACCAGCACCGGCCCCCGGTCAAGGTCCGCTGCGGCCTGTCGCAGCAATTCGTCCAGGGACTGTGCACCGCCATGAAGTTTTACCGGATCGAGCGAATGCGTCTGCCAGCGTTCTGCCGCATACGCGACCTGAGCGAGCGTCGCCTGGGAACAACTGCCCGCCAGCACCGCTTGGCGACCGTTGCGTTTGCGCAGACCGGGTTGAGCATCGCTCGCAAGCAAGCCCTGGCTGCGAAAGTTGGCCGGCAGTCCGAGCGCAACGCCTGATCCACCGGTGAGCAATTGCAGATCGGCACTGGCGGCACCTATGGCGTGCAAATCAGCATCGTTGACCGCATCGACGATTGCATAACGGCAGCCATCGGCGCGCAACCGGGCGTATTCGTTGCTGATCGCATCGCTGCCAGCCGCCACGCTGGCATAGGGTACCAGCCCCACCGGATCCTTGGTCTGCGCACCCAGCACCCGCACCAGGTCTGCGTCCGTCATGGGTGTCAACGGATGATTCTGCATTCCCGATTCGTGCAGCAGGCGATCGCCGACGAACAGATGCCCCTGGTAGACGGTGCGCTGATTGGTCGGGAAAGCGGGGCAGGCGATAGTGAAGTCGGCGCCGATTTCACGCAGCAGCGCATCGGCGACTGGACCGATATTGCCCCGCGCCGTGGAGTCGAAAGTTGAGCAGTACTTGAAAAAGTATTGCCGGGCACCCGCGTCGCGCAGCCATCGCAGCGCGGCACACGATTCGTCCACTGCCTCGCCAACCGGCGCGGTACGTGTTTTCAATGCAACGACAACCGCGTCGAATGCCACGGCCGCCTGGCCGTCCTCGGGAACGCCGATCACCTGCACGGTGCGCATCCCCTGCTTGACCAGCGTGGTCGCGAGATCCGTCGCGCCTGTGAAATCGTCCGCAACACAGCCCAGCAGCATATTCCGGCTCCCAGGATCCGACATGCTTACAGTCTACTTGATAACACATCCTCAACGGCAGGTGGCGACGGCCGCTTACTTGATCCGCTCCAGGGTTTCGCAAGCGTGTGTCGAGTGTAGTCTTGGCTGCTGGTCACGCAGCCGGCGCAATGCAGGCTTGCGGAGATCAGGTCGAGCGGCGCCTCGCAGCAATCATGGCGGCCGATATCGTCGGCTACAGCCGGATGAT
>JAOTYY010000394.1 GCA_029861595.1 Gammaproteobacteria bacterium | reverse complement strand
CCCAGCTCTCCGCCGCAGCCTGCACGAGGACCTTGCGCACCTGGGCGCCGGCCAGTCGCATTTGATCAAAGTAGGAACGAATGGCGCGGCTCCCGGTGATGCTCATGCGTTTTCCGCGGCGGCTGTCATAGCCATAAATTTCCGGGTCCGCTGGCGCCATCTCCAGTGTCACCGTCGACCAGTCGGCGTCCAGTTCTTCGGCGAGCGCAATCGGCACGCCGGTCATCGAGCCCTGGCCCATCTCGGCCGATGGCGTAACGATCGTGATGCGATTGTCCGGCGTTATACGGACCCACGCACCGATCGCAAATTCGCCGCGTGCAGCCCGGGCGTCGCCGACGAGCCATGCGCCGTTCGGCCCCAGGCTGACGGCGAAGGTCAGACCTGCTGCGCTACCAAGGAACTGCCGACGGGAAAGAGTCGCTTTCTTGAATTCAGTTTGGGCCATGACCTATGCCTCCCCCGTCGCGCGCTGTATCGCCGCGATGATCCGGTTGTAGGTGCCGCAGCGGCAAATCACGCCGTTCATATGTTCGACGATCTCGTCGCGGCTGGGCTGGGGATTCTGCTGCAGCAGCTCGGCTGCCTTCATGATCTGGCCGGACTGGCAGTAGCCGCACTGGGGCACCTGTTCCTCGATCCACGCCTGCTGCAGTGGATGGCTGGAGTCCGGCGACAGCCCTTCGATGGTGGTCACGTTCGCGCCCGCAATGCGGTTCAGCGGCGTACGGCAGGATTTCACCGCCTCTCCATTTACATGCACTGTGCAGGCTCCGCAAAGTCCGGCGCCGCAGCCGTATTTCGTGCCCGTCAGCTGCAAATGTTCACGAATTACCCATAGCAGCGGCGTGTCGGGTTCCGCGGTGACCGACACCGATTCGCCATTCAATTCGAACTTAAGCATGTCTTCTGCGCTCCTCAGTCAGTTCTGTCAGGTGACGCCGGCGGCCACCATGTCATCTCGTTTCTCGTATCAGGCCCGTGCGAGTCGTCAATTCGACCGCGTCCCACGGCGTCTCTCGCGCGTCCGTGTTGCGCACCAGAACCACTTCCGACTCATGCACCGGATCTGCAGTGTTGCCAAAGCTACTTCTAATATAGGTCAATAGTGCGGCAACTTCCTCGTCGCCAAGAAACGCATGCCCGGGCATGATTTCGTCGTATTGCTCGCCTTTGATCTCGATCGGACCCTGCATGCCGTGCAGCACGGTCCGGATCAGGCGGCCTTTGTCACCGGCTACCCACTCGGAGTTTGTCAGCGGTGGATTCTCGCCCGGCACGCCGCCGCCCTGCGACTGGTGGCAGCTTGCGCAATATTGCGTGTAGATTGCGGCACCACCGCCCTGGCTGGCAGCGATGATCAGCTCGCGGTCGTCGTCGGGCTGCGTGCGCGTCGGATCGGGCGCTACGGCGCTACCGGTGTAGGTGACGCGCCAGATACGCCCCTTGTTGTTGTCGAGAATGTACAGCGAGCCGTCGGGGTGCACGGCAACACCTTGTGGCCGGTAGACGGCATTGCCGCGTTCGTACAGCGTGCCGAATCCCTTGAAGCCGTCCGCAAACACCTCCCAGTCACCTGTGGGTGCGCCGTCGACGAACGGAACAAAGCCGACGACGTAACCGTCCTGCGGCATCGGCGCCCGATTCCACGAGCCTTTGAGCGCCACGAATACACCGCCGCGATAATGCTCGGGGAACTGCGCGGCGTGATAGAAGGCAATCGACGACGGCGAATAGTGCGCGGGGAAGGCCACCAGCGGCCCGTCGTAGTCGGCGCAGCGGCCAATGGTCGTGCCGTTGCCACCGTATTCCGGCGCCAGCACTTTCTGCTTCTGCACGGGGTCGTAATAACAGTATGGCCAGCCGTAGTTATCCCCCTGTTCAGCACGGAAGAATTCCTCGGCCGGGAGTTCCGCGTTCTGTGCGCTATCGAACAGCTCGGGCCACAGCGAGTCCAGCCGGTCACGACCCATCTGCCCGACGTAGAGACCGTCATAGGCCCCATCCCAGGTCTGCGCGATCGCGTTGCGAATGCCGCCGGCATACAGCTCGCCGTCCGCGCGGCTCTGATTGAGCACGTCACCGCGCCAGCGCCAGATGCCCGCATGCTGCTCGAGTTGCGGGCAGGGGTCCAGGCCAGGCGAACTCATGGTGCGGGGATTCGCCTGGCAGACGTTCGACGGCGCGCCAATGTTGACGTATACCCAGCCTTCCGTATCGATGGACAACGTGCGGCCGCGATGACCGCGCTGGTAAGGAATGCGGTCAACGACAACTTCAATCTCGCCGCTGGGTGTAAGCTGTCCCGGCGGCAGATGCATTCTAACGAGCTGCTCGTTTTCCACCGCGTACAGGTAGTCATCGAAGTACTCGATATGTACCTGCGGGACCCGTTGTTCGTCGGGTGTCGTCAGGTGGTAGAAGCGTTCGACCGTGTCGACGACGTA
>JAOTYY010000172.1 GCA_029861595.1 Gammaproteobacteria bacterium | reverse complement strand
TGGAGGTGCCCGGCGATGTCGATGCGACCGTGTTGCTTTACGGACATCTGGACAAACAACCGGAAATGACCGGCTGGCGCGAGGGGCTGGGTCCTTGGGAACCGGTGATCGAGGGCGAGCGTCTCTACGGGCGCGGTGGTGCCGATGACGGCTACGCGGCGTTTGCTTCGCTGACGGCCATACAGGCGTTGCAGGATCAGGGCATTGCGCACGCGCGTTGCGTGGTGATCATCGAGGCTTGCGAGGAAAGCAGCAGCTACGATCTGCCGTTCTACATCGAGGCGCTCTCGCAGCGCATCGGCAATCCGGATCTGGTGATTTGCCTGGATTCGGGCGCCGGCAACTATGAGCAACTCTGGTGTACCACCTCGCTGCGCGGTCTGGTGGGCGGCACGTTGAACATCGAAGTACTTTACGAAGGCGTGCACTCGGGCGATGCCGGCGGCATCGTGCCATCGACTTTCCGGGTCGCGCGACAACTTCTGGCACGCCTCGAGGACCAGGTCAGCGGCGCGATACTGCCGCGCGAGTTGCATGTGGATATCCCACCCCAGCGGATTGCTCAGGCGCAGGTCGCCAGCGAAGTGCTCGCCGCGCAGGTGCATGAGAAATTTCCGTTTCTCGACGGCGTGAATCCGGTTGCCGGCGAACCGGGCGAGTTGATTCTCAACCGCACCTGGCGCGCGGCCCTGGAAGTGACCGGTGCCGACGGCCTGCCGGCGATCGCCGATGCGGGCAACGTATTGCGGCCAGCCACGGCATTCAAACTGTCGTTGCGCGTGCCGCCGACCCTGAACGCGCAGCGGGCCAGCGATTTCCTCAAAAAAACCCTGGAGGCACAAACTCCTTACGGCGCGCGCGTGCATTTCGAACCGGAGGTGGCGGGTGCGGGTTGGAATGCGCCGCCCATGCCGGAGCGGCTGGTGGATTCGATCGATGCTGCGTCACAGGCGTTTTTCGGTGCGCGTGCGGTGCACATGGGCGAGGGAGGCACGATTCCGTTCATGGGCATGCTCGGAGAGCTGTTCCCGCACGCCCAGTTCCTGATCACGGGTGTGCTTGGGCCACACTCCAACGCCCACGGCCCCAACGAGTTTCTGCATCTGCCGACGGGGAAAAAGCTCACTGGATGCGTAGCGAAAGTCCTGGCGGATCATGCGGGCTGGCATACGACGTGAAACTACAGATACGGAAATCTGTCTCAACTGCACAACCTGACGATGGAGGCCTGCGAATGAGCAAACGGATATCTGGGACGGTATTTTACGCCATTCTGGCATTGGTGTTGAGCAGCACCCCGGCTGGCGCAGAAGGCGATGGCGGCGGCGGTGGCGGCAATGAACGGCGGAACAGTAAGTTGAGACCCGTTCAAGAGGTTATCGAGCAGGGTGATTTCGATGCCGCGCTCGTGAAGCTCAAGGCCCTGTATCAACAAAACCCGAAAGACCCAGACGTTCTCAATCTGCTCGGTTACAGTTACCGCAAGCTGGGCGATTTCGATAGTGCGCTGCGTCACTATCAGGCCGCCCTAAGTGTGGCACCCAAGCACAAGGGTGCGAACGAGTACCTGGGTGAACTGTATTTGCAGACCGGGCAGTTGCACAAGGCGGAAGAGCGTCTGGCGGTACTGGATAAAGCCTGCTTCTTTGGCTGCAAGCAGTATGACGAGCTGGAAGACGCGATCGAGGCTTACAAGAAGAAAAACGGCGTGAAGTAATCCGCACGGTTAGCTGGCACTGCAGCTACGGACAGTGTTGCAGGAGATCCTGCGCGCCGAGTTCCAGAAGCTTCGCAGCGTCGGGAAGTTTCCGCAACGCGCCGCTCACTACCGACTCACGGTGTTCGAACCATTTGTCGCTGACCAGTTGGTGGCACAGTGCCTGGTCCAGGCTCAACGTATTCAACGCCGACAACCGTGGATTGATGTGGGCATCGTAATTAGAACAGGCGTATCCCCATAAGGCGCCCAGCGCCAGCGTGCGATGGCAGGCATCGTCGCCGGCCGCGCAGAGTTGCGTGTACCAGCGAATCGGCAGCCACTTACGGATACGTGCGGGATCCGCCACCGCGAAACTGTAGCGCCCGTAGCGGTTTTCCAGAGGTTTGAAAAGGTATACCAAGGTGCCGTCGCGGCGGAAAGCGGGGTAGTAGGCGTTGCCCGCGGTATGATGAGTTATGCGCCCGATACGGCGGGTCTGCCGGTCATAAACAAACACATTGCTGGTCCAGCGGTCTTGCGGTCTTTCCTTGATCGCGACCGACGCCTGATCGAATATCGCCAGGTGGAAAGTGAGCCAGCGGTTGTCGAAACTGAAACTCACTTTACCGGTCGGAATGCCGAGATCTTCGACCGGTGAGCATTGGCCGTCTCCGTCGATGGCGAACACGCGGGTGCTGCCCGCCGCAACGTCGTAGGCGCCGAATTCACGCCCGTCTTTGGCGAGCATCGGCAAATGCAGGCGCCGCTTCGGGCAGGGCCGCCAGGCCTTGTTCAGCGGTTCGATGGTGATCCCGCGCTGTGGGTCACGCTGAACCCTGAAGTCACGAACGCTCGGTTTGAAGCGGCCGATCATGAACCGGTAATCGCGCCCGCCGTCGAATTCGCGCAGCACGCCGGGTGACTGATATTCACCGCTCAGATCAGCCCGCAGGCGCAGCGGCTGCGAGCGGCGTTGCTCGTCGAGCAGGTCTTCGACCCGGATCAGATTGACACCGGGTGAGGTGAGGAACTCCTCGTCGGGGGTCGGCACCGAATCGCGGTCGCCGGGCGTGGGGATGACATAGCCGGTATTCAGGTTGATCAGATTGTTGCCTGTCAGCGACGCGTAGGCGACCAGAGGTTTCTCGGCAAAAGGCTTGAAGAACCAGCGGGGCGTATGCGGAATCGCCACGCGCTGCAGCACGGTGTGTTCCGCGACGGTACAGTACTCGGGAACATCCCGCGGTACTTGCAGCAACTCCTTTGGCTGCAGCTGGGTGTCTACCGTTACCGGCGTACGTGGCGCGCAAGCACACAACGTGCATGCTGCAAGCAGGCAGATTGAGCGTCGCATTGTGGCCTAGAAATTCTTCAGGCGCTGGTGGATGTACACACCCAAGTCCTGTGGTGGTGTGTAGCCCGGCAACATTCGCACATCCAGGCGCCCGCGCTCGAACACGATAGCGGTGGGAAAGTGCTGGGTGGCGCCCATCGACAACAGTGCCTCGGCACGCACCCTGCGCGCTGCGCTGTGTGGCAGACGTTGCGATTGCAGCACGAGATCCGTCAGCGCGGGTTCCGCGTACGGATCGAGCAGCAACACTGATTTCACGCCCAACCCCGCCGCCACGCGTTGTACTTCACTCGCGCCTTGGGCTGAATAGGGCATATGCGGTGACCACAGATAGATGACGCCGCGAGCGCCGTTTTCCAGCAGCAGGGCAAGATCCCGATCGTTGAATTCCTGCGGGGAATCGGCAACCGCTGCACCGTGCAGCAGGCACACCGCCAGCGCACCAATCAGTCGTCGGAACCCAGTACGGCGTTGCATGGCGCGAAGCATACCTAAGCACAGTTGGTTTCGAAATAGCGCGGCAGCGGCGGCCGGTAACCGTTGCGCATGATCGATATAAGTAAAATCGTTCGCACAAAGGTCACACTTGGAATCACGATCGTACTGCTGTGGACGCACATGCCTGGTTCAATGGACGAAATCCTGCACCCGCGCCCGGCCGCGCCGCGCAGGCGCGAGTTTCCACACGCCCCGGAACACTGGGACGAGGAGTGCGCGCGCGAGCAGGCGGCGGACACCGGCGTGCTGCTGACCAAAGGGAGTTGGGACGTGCTGCCCTTTCTGCAGCAATACTATGCGGCACACGAAAAAATCGAAGTGCATCGCCTGGTGCGCGCGCTGCAGCAGCATTTCCAGCGACTTGGGGGGCGCCGCTATCTGTATCAGTTGTTCCCGGGTGGCCCGATCACCCAGGGAACGCGTATCGCCGGTCAGGTACCACCGCCCGGTTGCACGGACGATTCGTTCGGTTCGTCGCTTTAGGGTGGATCTCGAGCGCGCGGCAAGCCTGGTCCCGGATGGCGCTGCTAAGTTTCTGCGAGCCGCACCGCAATGCGTTTCGCCAGTTCGCCGATAGCATCCATATCGCCGGGATTCATACCCCAGTTGAGCTTCAGTTCGTCACCCAGGCGGCGCGGCACGATGTGCATGTGGAAATGCATGACCGATTGTGCCGCCCCTTTGCCATTGGCCTGGGCCAGGTTGATCCCGTCCGGGCTCAGCTCGGCCTGCAGCGCGCCGGCGACGCGTTTGGCGGTCGCGATGGTCGCCGCCAGCTGTTCATCGGGTGTTGTGTGCAGATCCTGCCAGTGTTGTTTGGGGATCGCCAGCGCGTGCCCGGTGTTTGCCGGGTTGATATCCATGAAGGCGAGAGTATCGTCATCCTGATAGATTTCGAAACACGGCAACTCGCCGGCGACGATCCTGCAGAAAATACAATCCGGGTCGTGGGTCATGTAATTCTCCTGCGCAGCGTTGCTGATCCGCTGCGCTTATTGTTTGCGTTCGGTGCCAACCTGTAAAGCCAGCTGTTCGAGCACGTACGCGATGTCGGGCTTGTCTTCGATTGCTCCCCTCAGCGGGTCGCCGCCCAGGCGGCGCATCCGTGCAACGGCGTTCTTGATGGTGTAGCGCGCGATATCCAGTTTGCTGTTGACCTCGCTCCATTTCAGCGGCATCGATACGGGCGCGCCCGCGAGCGGGCGTGCGCTGAAAGCGGACACCAGCAGCCGTCCGTGGCCGTTCTGCAGATAATCGATATAGACCTTGCCTTCGCGCCGTCCCACCGCACGTGTGATCGTCGCAATGGCCGGCAGCCGGGTGGCTATTACGTAGGCCATCAGTTGCGCCAGGCTTCGCGACTGCTCAAACGTATACTCGCCCCCCAGCGGCAACAGGATATGCAGGCCCGTGGAGCCGCTGGTTTTCACGTAACTCGGCAGCCCGATGTCATCGCACAGCCGCCTGATCGCCCGGGCGATCTTGACCACCTGCGTGAACGGGGCGCCCTTGGGATCCAGATCCAGAATCGACCAGTCGGGGCGCTCCAGATTCGCCAACCGGCTGCCCCATACGTGCAGCGGTATGCAGCCCAGATTGATGATGTAGCGCAGTGTGTCGACATCGTCGGCGATGAAGTAGCGAATCTCCCGCGCACCTTCCTCGCTCCACATCGTTTCCGTGCGCACCCAGTCCGGCACGAACCCGGGCGCGTCTTTCTGGAAAAACGATTTGCCCTCGATCCCGTCGGGAAAGCGCGTCATCACCAGCGGGCGATCCCGCAGATACGGCAACAGCCAATCGGCGATGTCGCCGTAGTAGTTGATCAGATCGCCTTTGGTGTATTTTTCTGCCGGCCAGAATATCTTGTCGAGATTCGTGAGCTGAAATTCGTGGCTGACACGAGTCAACGGTTGCTCCAGCGCAACATCCTGCGGTGCATCGCTGTGCAGCAGGCAATCGGCAGGCGGTTTGTCGTCACGCACGCGCACGAACACCGGCTGTCGCAGCATGCCCTCTGGCGTACGTTCTTTGAACTCGATCTCGCAGACCAGTTGTGGCGCAATCCAGGTCAGTCCTTGCTCCTCCGGCGCACCATCTGGCGCCGGGGCGTTCGCGAGTTGCGCGACCAGGGCGCCGATGTCGTGCAGGTCGCTGTGCTTGAATCCGCTGCCCACACGCCCGGTATACACCAGCTTCGTGCCGGCGTACTGGGCGAGCAGCAGCGCACCGAACACCGGTTGTGAACGTTGTGGCGCCGTATAACCGACAATCACAAAATCGTCGGTGCGCCGCGGCGCGACCTTTATCCAGTCGTTCGAGCGACCGCCGTGGTACGCGGAATCTTTGCGCTTTGCCAGCACGCCTTCCAGGCCCAGTTCGCGCACGTGCGCATACAGGGTTTCGCCCTGTTCGTCGATGTGGTCTGAAAACCGCACCGGGCCGGTGCTCGGCAATATCCGCCGCAGCAGGCTTTTACGCTTCTCAAGCGTTAAGTTGCGCAAGTCGTAGTCGCCGCAGCCCAGCAGGTCGAACGCGTAAAATACCGCCGGAAGCTGAATGGCGGTCCGGCGAACGTCTGCCTTGCGTGTCAAACTGCCGCGTTTCTGCAGCAGGCTGAAACTGGGCAGCCCCCTGGCGTCGTGGATAACTACCTCACCGTCGATCAGCAGGTGTGCATATGGCAGGCGCGAGCACGCGATGGCGACTTCCGGGAAGGTGTTGGTGAGGTCGTTGCCGTTACGTGAATACAGGCGTACGTCGCCGTCGTTGAGCTCGGCGATCAGGCGATAACCGTCGTATTTGATCTCGTACAGCCAGTCCTTGTGCGAAAAAGGCTCACCCTGCCTGGCCAGCATCGGTTTAGCGCGTGCCGCGCTAAGGCGCCGGCGCACCGCCTTGCTGCGTTTCAGCCGCGGTTCGAGTGCACGCTGTGCGTCGTAGTGCGATTTCAACTGCTCCACAGTCAGCCCGCACCAGACGGAATCGGCCGGGTAGTACTCGGTGCCGGCCTCGGACGCGAAGGCGTCGTGTTCCTTGATGAACAGCCAGTCTTTTGCCGCGCGTCTGGTCTTCACCAGCGTCCATTTGCCGCGCAGTTTATAACCGTTGAGCTCGAACAGCAGCTTGCCTTTCTGCATGCCTTCGTGGGGGTCGTTCAAGGCCCGCCAGTTGCCTCGATCCCAGAGAATCACCGCGCCTGCGCCGTAATTTCCCGCGGGTATGTGGCCCTCGAAGTCAGCGTACTCCAACGGATGGTCTTCCACCTGCACGGCCAGGCGTTTATCCGCAGGATTCGGCGAAGGCCCTTTCGGCACGGCCCAGGAACGCAGCACGCCGTCCAGTTCGATGCGGAAATCGTAATGCAGCTGGCGCGCCGCGTGATGCTGCACAACGAACAACTGTCCGCCACCGGCGGCCGCGCCACCGAACGGTTCCGGCGTAGCGCCTGCCGAGCGTTTCGCCCGGTACCTGGCCAGTTTCTCGTTTTCACTTGCGGGCATAGATTTTCTAGATTATTATCAATACTTTAGCGACCATACTTAGAATTACTCTGAGTGTTACACCGGATGCTTGTCCAAGCACCGGGATTTTCACAGAATGCGACATTCGGAGCGGTTAACGGGGGGATTCTCTCATGGCTATGCGCGCAATCGCTTCGGCCACCGTGTCTTTCGGTCTGGTCTCCATTCCGGTGAAACTGTTTTCCTCGGCGGAGTCGTCGACGACTATCCGCTTCAACCAGATTCACAAGAAAGACGGTGCGCGGCTGAAGCAGCAGATGATCTCGGCGAAAACCGGCGAGGCCGTGCCCAAGGACGAGATCGTCAAGGGTTACGAGTTCGCCAAGGGCCAGTACGTACTGTTTTCCCCGGACGAATTGAAAGCTATCGAGGAAGAATCGTCGCACACCATCGATATCGCCGAATTCCTGCCCGCGGACAGCGTCGAGCGGCTGTATCTGGAGAAAGTCTATTACCTGGGTCCGGACAAGGGTGGGGCGCGGGCCTATCGGCTATTGTCCCAGGCGCTGAGTAAAACCGGGCGCGGTGCGCTGGCCAAATACTCGGCCCGCGGGAAACAGTATCTGGTGCTGGTACGGCCGATGAAAGACGGTCTGGCGATGGAACAGCTGCGTTACGCGGACGAATTGCGCTCTTTCTCGGAAGTGCCCATCGATGCCGCGGAAGTAAAACAGGAAGAACTCGATCTGGCCGTGCAGTTGATCGAGCAGGCGGCTTCCGACAAATTCCAACCGGAGAATTACAAAGACGAAGTGCGTGAACGGGTTATGGAACTGATTCAGCGCAAAGTGGACGGCGAAGACATTACCGTTTCACCCACCGAAGAGCCGGAGCACAAGATCATCGACATGATGGAGGCCCTCAAGGCGAGTATCGCATCCGGTCAAAGCAAGCAGGCGGCGGAGCGAAAACCCGCGCAACGCTCGGGGAAAAAGGCTGCCGTAAAGAAGACGTCAGCGAAGGCGAAATAACGCGAGTCAAGCAACCGTGCAATGCGCTCTCAGTGTGTTGCGGAATTTGTTGTAATGCCGGCATGAGCGGTTACAGCACCAGCGACGTTGTCGATCTGCTCGGCGTCTCGCCGACGCGCGTGCGTCAGTTTGTGCGCCAGGGATTTATCGCGCCGCAACGCAGTAGCCGTGGCGCGTACCGTTTCTCGTTTCAGGACCTGGTGCTGATGCGTACCGCCAAAGAACTGGTGGATGCCCGGGTTCCGGCACGCCGTGTAGCCGGTGCGCTGCGCTACCTGCGCGATACGTTACCGAACGGCAAGTCACTCAGCACCGTGCGGATCGGTGCGCATGGCGATCGGGTGGTGGTGCGCGACGGTGAAGCCTCCTGGCATCCGGAATCCGGTCAGATGACGTTCGATTTTTCACTCGCCGATCTGGTTGCCGACGTTGCGCCGTTGATGCGAAAAGCAGCCGAGGAAGCGCAAGCTGCGCAGTTACTGGACAGTGAGGAGTGGTTCGATCTGGCGCTGGATCTGGAGGCGGTCGGCGAAGTTGCACGGGCCAAGGAAGCGTACCGCGAAGCGCTGCGTGCCGATAGAGAAAACGCCGATGCGCATATAAATATCGGCCGCCTGCAGCTCGAAGCAGGCGATGCGGCGGCTGCCGAACGGCATTTTCGCAGCGCGCTGGCGGCACGCCCGGATGATCCGATTAGTAACTACAACATCGCGCTGGCCCTGGAGGAACTCCACCGCGGGGACGAAGCGCTGCTGCACTATCAGCGTGCGGTCAAGCTGGACCCTGCCTTCGCCGATGCGCACTACAATCTGGCGATACTCTATGAGCGGGAAGGCAACGACAAGGCGGCGCTGCGCCATCTGTCGCGCTATCGCTCGTTGACTGGCACGAAGTAGAATTCACGCGTCCCGGTTTATCCGTTAGGTGAAATCCGCGGCGCGGTAGACGATGTCGCCTCCTGCCATCGTCAGCAATGCCCGGGTGTCGCGAATGCGCTGCGGATCGATCGACAGAATATCCTGCGACAGAATTGCAAGGTCGACGTGTTTGCCGGTTTCGATGCTGCCGCGTTCTCCGTCCACGCCCATTATCCGGGCGTTGTTCAACGTATATAACTG
>JAOTYY010000393.1 GCA_029861595.1 Gammaproteobacteria bacterium | reverse complement strand
ATTCGGTAAATTTTCCACATCGGTTCGGCCTCTATATTGCAGGTTCAAGTTACCAAAGCGTCCGGCCGACTAGGAAATAGACATGAGCTTAATGACCACGGTGACACAACCAATGCTGAGCGTATTTACCAAGCAGGACCTGGACGACGAGAATCTGGCCTACAGCGGCACCCTTGGTGTCAGCACAAACAACGCCGCAAGGAACTTTCTGCCGGCGTTTCAAGATGCCGTCACCGGTGAAACCCATCTGTCCATGAACAACGATGGCACGCCCGCCATGATTCACCTTCTGGACGGACTGCCTACCGACTGGGTAATGGCAAAGGACGGTGACGGCCGTGTGGTTGCCGTGAAAGACTCGGTGGTGGCCGGTTTCGTCCGCGACGGGCGATTTTTCACCCGGGCCGAACTGGCCGCCAAAAAACTCGATTCATGATTAACAGCGATTAGATTTGAGGTTATCGGGGCGCGCATTGCGCGTCCTGCCTGGCCCGCAGAAGCACACTACTTCCCTCCCGGCTTAAGGTTTTCAGTTTACCTGCCGCTAGCCTGACTGGGTTAGAGCGGATAAACCTCATGCGAATCAAACTTGCCGTCATAACGGTTGCGCTGCTGGTTGCCATGCCCGAGGCGCCCGCCAAAGATGTCGATGGCGAATTTGCGGTATTCAGCGTGGGCGGCAAGCGCTGTGAAGAGTATCTTCGGGCTCGTCACGGGGGCGGGCGCGCGCAGCACGATTTCACGACCTGGTTACAGGGCTACCTGTCAGCGTTCAATCTCATCGTGCCGAACACCTACGACATACTGGGCAACCGCGAGTTCGATAAGGTCGTGCAGTGGCTTGACAACCATTGCACGGAAAATCGTGAAGCATCCTTCGTCAACGCGACGGCTTTGTTAACGATCAACCTGTTTCCTGAGCGAAAGAATATCGCCCCCAATAAAGACAACCGTGCGAAATGGTCAGGTGGCACCCAGCCGGCAAAAGCCGATTCGGCAAAGTAGTCGCCGTCACGGCGCCGATGTTATACGCGGAATTCGAAGTCTCCTTGTCCTGTGACAGATTGCTGCGCCACTATCGGGGTAGTACGACTGGCATCGTGGTCACCACCAGCACCGGTACCACTTTGCAGCTTCCGGCGGTAGCATTCCGCAAATTCGTTACTGCCACGGGATTGCACGGGCGCTTCAGCGTCGAGTATTGCGACCAGCACCGCTTGAGATCGCTGCGGCGTCTGTGAGCCGGTCCGTTTCAGCTTCCAACGGGTGGACTCACGTGGGAATGTTCACTATCACCCGCGCGCCACCCATGGGCGAGTTCGTGAGACTGACAGTTCCAGCATAAGCCGCTACGATGTCTGCCACCATTGCCAGCCCCAGTCCTTGTCCAGTGTCGCGTGAGTCCGCGCGCACCCCGCGCCCTAACAACAGTTCCGCATCGGCGGGGAAGCCGGGACCGTCGTCGTCAACGAGCACACTGACAATGTCGCCTTCGGTATGCACGCTGACCGAGACACAAGACTTACAATGACGGGCCGCGTTTTCCAGAAGATTACCCAGCAACTCCAGGAGATCGTCTTGCTCAGCACGCACTGTCCCCGTGTCGTCAGGTAACTGGTAGTTGATCGGCTTGTCCCGATGCACTTTCCGCAGCGCGCTGACGAGCTTGCTCACCACCGGTGCGACTGCGACGGGCTTGCGCAGCACCTGACCCCCGGCGGCTGCGGCTTTGCTGAGCTGGTAGCGCACAATGCCGTCCATGCGCGATATCTGCTCGTCGGCGCGCTGCCGCGATTCGCGGTCCAGTTGGGCGCCGTCCAGATAAGCGCGCAGTGCGGCGAGCGGTGTCTTGAGACTATGCGCCAGATCATCCAGGGCGTTTCTGTAGCGTGAACGCTGCCGCGCCTCGTGTGCGATCAAACCGTTGAGGCTGTCCACCACGCTACGCAACTCGGTGGGGTAATTACCGGACATCTTTTCGCGATCACCCGATTCGATCTCCCTCACCTGTCGCACCACCCGCCGCAGCGGCATCAGCCCCCAGCGCAGAACTACGAACTGTACTGCCATCAGCAGACCGGCCGACACGACCAACCACAACCACAGCGTCTGTTGAAAACGGTTCTGCTGAGTTTCGAAATGTTGTGCGTCGCGGATTACGACAATCGCGTACTGTGCCGCATTCGCGGAGATGCTCTCGCCCGCCCAGCGGACCGCGAACAGCAGCGTCAGTAGAGGCCGCGGCGCACGCAGGTAATCGAATTGCCACTTACCGACTTGCGGCTGCCGCACGGTCAGTTGCTCGGGAATCTCCTCCAGGAACGACGGCGAGCGCCATCGTTCCGCACCGCTGGCATCCAGAAGCACCGCGTACAGACCGGAATCCGGAGTCTGCAGGCTTGGCTCGGGCAGTTCCTCGAGATTCACCTCGACCCCTCGCAGCCCCACATCCATAGCTCCCAGCA
>JAOTYY010000392.1 GCA_029861595.1 Gammaproteobacteria bacterium | reverse complement strand
AATTCCGTAAACAGCCAGAAATATCAGTAAAATGTTGAGCACGGTCGGGATGGCCAGTGCCGGCGCTGCATTTTGCTGAAAACCGACGATCTGCCAGACTGCCAGAAGCGAAAGGCAAGTCAGCACACCGGTGTGCATCAAGGTCCGCGCGCTGACCAATGTCTGCAACAGCAGTTTCAGCAGGAACAGTAACCAGAGCATGTTCCGCAACACTTCGGCAAACAGAATCCAGCGTGTGTCCAGCGCTCGCCCCGCCCCGTGGTAAGCGATGGCGATCGACCAGATCACTATCGCCAACACCGCGGCAACCAGCATGCCACCTGGCAGACGGCCCTTCCAACTAGTCAGCAATAACGCGGCGAGCGCGGCAAATACTACCGCGCTGCCCAGGTAACTGATTACGACTATCTGGTTGAACAACACGCTGGTCTCGTCACTGCTTACCTCGCGCCCTTGCCGAACAGCACGACTTCGGCAGTCTGCAGAATGATCAGTAAATCCAGAAACAAGCTGTGATTCTTAACGTAGTACAGATCGTATTGTTGCTTCTCTATCGCGTCGTACTCGGACGCGCCGTAGGGATAGCAAAGCTGTGCCCAACCTGTGATTCCCGGCTTGACCCGATGCCGCTCCGCATAATAAGGCACACGTTCGCTCAAATTGAGCACGAACTCGGGACGCTCGGGACGCGGACCGACGAAACTCATGTCGCCAGTCAACACGTTGAAGATCTGCGGCAATTCGTCGATTCGTAGTTTGCGGATTATTCCGCCGACCGCAGTCACCCGGCTATCGTTTTCCTTTGCCCACCGCACGCCCCCCTGCTCCGCGTCGATCCGCATGCTGCGAAACTTCAACACGCTGAATGGTTTGCCGTGTCCCCCAACGCGGACCTGCCGGTACAGAATCGGCGCACGCCACGGCCCTTCGAGACGGATCGCCACCGCAGTTATCAGCATTATCGGCCAGGCGATCAGCAGGATGACCAGGCTTACGAGTGTGTCGAAAGCCCGCTTAATCACCTGCTTCGCAATGTTCTGTTCGAATCCGTCAGAAAACACCAGCCAACTTGGGTTGAGCATGTCGATACGTATCTTGCCGGCTTCACGCTCGAAGAACGTGAGAATGTCGATCACGTCGATGCCGCTCATCTTGCAGTCGAGCAGCTGATTTACCGAAAACCCCTTGCGTCGGTCGTCAATGGCCACAACGATCTCGTCGACTTCGTGTTCGCGCGCATATTCCAGCAGCGGCATGTTCGTGCGGATCACGTTGTCCACCGGCACGACGTCGCGCTGTCCATGCAGATGCACATAACCGAGGATAGTGAAGCTCCGTTGATCCGAGCGCCGCCGCAACCGCTGCAGTATCGATGCCGCGATCTCGCCGGATCCGTAGATCAGCACGCGCTGCTTGAGAGCGGTCTCGTCGAGAGTATCGAAGAAAATCGGGCGTAGCGTGCCGATCACGAAGAATGAAAGAAGCCCGGCGAGCGCCAGGGTTCCGCGACCGATGAACAGCGACGGAATGATATAGAATAGCAGCGCCAGTCCCATACCTCCGACCAGGAAGCTCACGGCTGTGCGCAACATGATGCCCGACATGCCTTCGCGCAGTCGTGCCTGGTACAGGCCCATCGCGATCATCGCCAGGTTCATGGTCGCGGCGAACACCAGCGCCCTGGGCAGCAATGGCCCGATGGAATTATCGATGAGCTGGGTATTCGTTTCGAAGCGGATGTAGGCGGCGACGTAAACCGAGGCGACCAGCACGGCTACCTCGAACATCCCGAGCAGCAGAAACGGCACCCTCAAGTAGTGCTTGAATACGCGAATCGTCGCCACGCTTTAGAGTGCCTTGATGCTCGTGGAGAACGCTTTCGCGATCATCAAAGTCGCTTTTGCAATTAGACGGTTGCTTCGCACTTGTGCAGTGAGCTCCTCGAAGATTGTGGTACAACGTCCGGTGTAAGCAGCGGTAAATGCAGATTGCATGCCAGACTGCGGAGTGCACCGCGCAGCGCTCGCGAGCTTGTACGTCACACAGAACCGGGAGCTGGTCCGAGATGCTATTACGGGTCCTGGGGCAACTTGCCTGACTCGCGCGGGTCTGTGAGAGGCGCCGCGCTACCTTGTTTTCTGCCGCGCGGGCAACCCGATAGGCTGTGTCGCCGCGGACTCCTCACAAGCGAAAATCGCCAAGCCGGTACCGGTGCCCGCCTGAAGGAACGGGCCGCGTCAGCTCTACGCCCAGTAAATGACCGCCGGGAATTCGCCCAGCGGCGCGGGAACTGACCGTTTCTCAACAGAATACTGTCGATTTACCGCTATCGGTTTGTTGCTGCCGGCCGTATGCTGCTGCGCTGTCGGTCTCGACGCCCCGGCCTGTGCGGCAGCAGCGCAGGCCGCAAGGAGCAACGATCCACTGCACCAGCAACGCCGCTGGTGCAGTGAAATGCTCCGCTCTCAGCCC
>JAOTYY010000391.1 GCA_029861595.1 Gammaproteobacteria bacterium | reverse complement strand
CTATCCGCATGCGATGGTCGCGCAGGCCTGGCTGGACCGGGACGATGTGCACGACGTGCTTGCCGGCCAGGCCGAGTTCGGATTCGTGCGAGGTATCCGCAACAAACCGAGCGCCGCACACGCGCCGTACGCACCGGAACCGGGACCGCGTGGTTCGATGAGCGACGACAAGTGGCGTCGTGGCTACGCCCTGCTGGAGCGCTTCGGGCTTTCCTTCGACCTTCAGGTCGCGTTCTGGCATCTGCCGGAGGCGGCTCTGCTGGCCCGGGATTTTCCGGGTATTCAGATCATCGTTAACCATACCGGGTTACCGTATGAGCGCAGTGAGGCCGGTTTGTCGGCATGGCGCGAGGCGCTGCAGACCGTGGCCACGCACAGCAATGTCGCGCTGAAAATTTCGGGCCTGGGCCTGCCGGGGGTTGGGTGGCTCGTGGACGTGCAGCGTACTGTCGTGCTCGATGCCATTCGCATATTCGGGGTCGATCGCTGCATGTTCGCCAGCAACTTCCCCGTCGACGGCCTGGTCGGCGATTTCACCACCATCATGGGTGGTTACCGGTCGATCGTGGCGGATTTTCCCGCCGAGGACCGGCGCAAGCTCTTTCATGATAATGCGGTTAAGTACTATCGACTGGAAAACGAGAGGCCCCGATCCGCTGGGGGCCCCTGACCCCTCTCCCAGAGGGAGAGGGGAAGAGTACGGGTAATCAAAGGAGACAATTCGTATGGCGCAAACCATCGGTTTTATCGGCCTGGGGGCCATGGGCGACGGCATGTCGAAAAATCTGCTGCGCGCCGGCTTTACCGTACGCGGCTTCGACATCGAACGCCCGCGCGTTGACCGACTGGTCGAGGCGGGCGGCGCAGCTGCCGGTTCGGCGCGCGAGGCCGCCGAAGGTGCCGACGTTCTGGTGGTACTGGTGTTTACCGCGGCACAAGCCGAAGACGTTCTGTTCGGTGCGGACGGCGCTATGGAGTCCTTACCGAAGGGCGCCACCGTCGTGATGCATACTACGATGTCGCCCGGCGCGGCACAGGCTATCGAGACGCGGCTCGCGGACAGCGGTCACGCGCTGCTCGATGCGCCCATCACCGGCGGCACGGTCGGTGCGGACGAGGGCACACTCACCATCATCGTCTCCGGTTCGGAGCAGGCGATGGCCGTGGCGCGGCCGGCTTTCGAGGCGATGGGCAGGAAGATCGCCTACTGCGGTGCCGCGATCGGCGCCGGGTCGACGGTGAAGATGATCAATCAGATGATGTGTGGCATTCTCGTGGCGGCGACTGCCGAAGGTATCTCGCTTGCCGCCAGAGCAGGTGCCGATCCGAACATTGTCTACGATGTCATCGCGAGCGGCGCCGCACGTTCGTTGGTGTGGGAGAGTCGCGTACCCACCATACTGGCGCGCGATTTCACCCCGCGCGGGGTGGTGGAAATATTCACCAAGGATCTCGATATCGTGCTCGAGGCCGGCAAGGCGCTGGATTTCCCGCTGCCGATGACGGCCATGGCGCTGCAACAGTTCCTCGCCGCGGCGGCCATGGGACACGGGCGCGATGACGACGGTGCGGTGGTGAAAGTCTACGAGCAGCTCACGGGCGTGGACGTGGCCGCAGCTGCAGAGTCGGGGAGCAACTGATGCTGTTGCGCGACAAGATTGCGATCGTTACCGGCGCGGGATCGGGATTCGGCGAGGGCATGGCCAGGCGTTTCGTGCAGGAGGGCGCGCAGGTCGTGGTCGCTGATCTCGATGCCGGCGCCGCCGAGCGCGTGGCCGGTGAGATCGGCGCCGCCGCGCGGCCGGTGCACATGGACGTGAGCGTGGCCGCGGACTTCGAGCGTGCCGTGCGCACTGCCGCTGAGGATCTCGGCGGGCTGGACATACTCGTCAACAACGCCGGTTACACGCACCGCAACAGCTCACTGCTCGACGTCACGGAGGACGTCTTCGACCGCATCATGGCGGTGAACGTGAAGTCGATCTATCTGGGCGCGCGGTATGCGATTCCCGCCTTCCGAGACCGCGGTGGTGGGGTGATTCTCAATATAGCGTCGACCGCGGGTGTGCGTCCGCGCCCCGGCCTGACCTGGTACAACGGTTCCAAGGGCGCCGTGATTACTCTCACTAAATCGATGGCGGTGGAACTCGCCGCGGAGAAAATCCGTGTCTGCGCGCTGAATCCGGTAGCCGGCGAAACCGGAATGCTGCCGCTGTTTCTGGGCGAGGACAGCGAGGAGCGGCGTAACCTGTTCCGCGCGACTATCCCACTGGGCCGCTTGAGTACGCCGCAGGATATCGCCCGGGCGGCAACCTTCCTGGTGTCCGACGAGGCCGAATTCCTGACCGGCGTGTGCCTGGAAGTAGACGGCGGTCGCTGCATCTGATCGCGGATCGCCGCCAGCGCAGGTAACTCGGCGCCGCAGATGCGCTTCTCCGACACGCGGGGGGTGCCCTGCGCACCGCTGTAGCGGATAGTGCGCG
>JAOTYY010000171.1 GCA_029861595.1 Gammaproteobacteria bacterium | reverse complement strand
GTGCAGCAGATGGGTAGCCGAGTGATTGAGTACCGTTGCCTGCCGCCGGGCCGCGTCGACGCTCGCATGTGCGCTGCTGCCGGGCGTCAAGCGGCCGCTGGCAAGCGTGCCCGAGTGCACGAACACACCGCCCTGCTTCTGGGTATCGTGCACATCGAAGTGGAAATCATCGGCACGTATCACACCGCGATCACCGACCTGACCGCCGGACTCCGCGTAAAATGGCGTGCGGTCCAGCACGACGATGCCCGATTCATCGGCCTGCAGCGCATCCACGCGTTCTCCATCACGGTACACCGCAAGCACTTCGGCGTCCTGGTCCAGGTGCGAGTAGCCGGTAAATTCTGTTTCCGGCTCGCCTTCCAGGCGGGTACTGTGGTCAACGCCGAACTGGCTTGCAGCGCGTGCGCGCTCGCGCTGCGCTTCCATCTCGAGTTCAAACCCCTGCATGTCCAGCGTCATTTGTCGTTCACGGGCGATGTCGCCGGTCAGATCGACGGGAAACCCGAACGTATCGTACAGCTTGAACACCAGCGAGCCCGGGATCTCCGTGCCCTTAAGGTCACGCAGATTCTCCTCGAGGATGCGCATGCCCTGCTCCAGGGTTTCCAGGAACCGTTCCTCTTCGCGGCGTAGCGTGGCTTCTATCTGGACCTGCGATTTCACCAGGATCGGAAAAGCCTCACCCATTTCCTCGGCCAGCGGTTGCACGAGCCTGTGGAAAAATGCCTCGTGCAATCCGAGCATGTACCCATGCCGAGCGGCGCGCCGGATGATCCGGCGCAGCACATAGCCGCGTCCGTCGTTGCTGGGTGTGACGCCGTCCGCCACCAGGAAGGCACATGATCGAATGTGGTCCGCTATCACACGCAGCGAGCTGTTGTCGAGATCGTCCACGCCGGCGAGCGCGGCAATCGCGCGCATCAGGTTCTGAAACAGGTCGATCTCGTAGTTGCTGTGCACGCCCTGCATCACCGCGGCAAGACGTTCCAGGCCCAAGCCGGTATCCACCGATTGTTTGGGCAACGGCGTCAATGTGCCGTCCGCGTCGCGCTCGTACTGCATGAATACGAGGTTCCAGATTTCGATGTACCGGTCCCCGTCCTGTTCGGGCGTGCCCGGCGGTCCGCCGGGCACCTCCGGCCCGTGATCGTAAAAGATCTCCGTGCAGGGACCGCAGGGTCCGGTGTCGCCCATTTGCCAGAAGTTATCGCTGCTGTCGATGCGCGTGAACTGCGCCGGATTCACGCCGATGGTGTTGAGCCAGATATCGGCTGCCTCGTCATCGCTGGAGTGCACGGTGACCCAGAGTTTTTCCGCCGGCAGCTTCAGGACCCCGGTGAGGAACTCCCAGGCGAACTTGATTGCATCCTCCTTGAAGTAGTCGCCAAAGCTGAAATTGCCCAGCATTTCAAAAAACGTGTGGTGGCGGGCGGTATAACCGACGTTCTCCAGATCATTGTGTTTGCCGCCCGCACGCACGCAGCGCTGCGACGTGGTGGCACGCCGGTAGGGCCGTTGCTCGGTGCCCAGGAACACATCCTTGAACTGCACCATGCCGGAGTTGGTGAACAGCAGCGTGGGATCGTTGCCAGGCACCAGCGGCGACGAGTCGACGATGGTGTGCTCACGTGCCTCGAAGAATTTCAGGAAGCGCCGCCGTAAATCAGCTGCGCTCACCCACTCCAGTGTTTTCTGTTCCACGTAAAACCCAAATTATCAACAAGTTACGCAGTATATTTCACGTTACTCATAATCGCCAAGCAGCCGTTTGATCGAATCGGCGCGAAATCCCCGTGTTTGGAGAAAGCGCGCGCGCTTGAGCCACTGCCGACGGTCGGCGGGCGGCTCGCCGCCGAACTTGCTCTGCAGGAGGTCTGCGAGCAGCGTATCCCACTGCTCGGCGAACGGCATGAGCGCCGCGTCGATCAATTCACCGTCGATGCCGCGCTCGCGCAGTTCCGCGTCGATGCGCAGCGCGCCGAAACCCTTGGCGACCCGTTCGTCGACGTAAGCTTCGGCGAAGCGTCGGTCGCTGAGATGGTTCTGTTCGCACAGGCGGTCCAGCGCCTGCGCAATGTGTTGCCTCTCGTAACCGCGCAGCTGCAGCTTGGTGTGCAGCTCCCGGCGCGAGTGTTCGCGGCGCGCCAGCAATCGCAACGCTGTGTCGTACGCGGCTGCGGCCTGCTGATTGTTGCGGCCATTCATTGTAGCGCGCGGCCACGGTACCCTGCCGGGTCCCGTGAATACCGTTCAGGTCGCGTGGATTCTCCGGCGGCGTCCGCTATCCGACGTTACGCGTCTGCGGCCAGTTGGGAAACCGGCTCCGTCGCTGCCTCAGCGGCCTTTTCGGCACCGGTTTTGGGTAGCAGCAGATCGCGCAACTTCGTTTCGATATCGTTCGCCATATCGGGATTCTCCTTAAGGAAGTTGCGCGCGTTGTCCTTGCCCTGGCCGATGCGATCGCCGTTGTAGCTGTACCAGGCACCGGATTTCTCGACCAGATCGTTGGCCACGCCCAGATCGATAAGCTCACCCTCGCGCGACGTCCCCTCACCATACAGAATCTCGAATTCCGCCTGTTTGAACGGCGGCGCTATTTTATTCTTGACGACCTTGACCCGCGTTTCGTTGCCGATTACCTCTTCGCCCTTCTTGATCGCGCCGATACGGCGGATGTCGAGGCGCACCGAGGCGTAAAATTTCAGCGCGTTTCCGCCAGTGGTCGTCTCGGGACTTCCGAACATCACGCCGATCTTCATGCGAATCTGGTTGATGAACACGACCAACGTATTGGAACGTTTGATGTTGCCCGTCAGTTTCCGCAACGCCTGCGACATGAGACGCGCGTGCAACCCGACATGCGAATCACCCATCTCGCCTTCAATCTCCGCCTTCGGTGTCAGCGCTGCCACGGAATCGATGACCACCATGTCCACTGCGCCCGAGCGCACCAGCATATCGGTGATTTCCAGCGCCTGATCCCCCGTATCGGGTTGCGAAACCAGCAGATCATCGACATTCACACCGAGCTTGCCCGCGTACACCGGATCGAGCGCATGCTCGGCATCGACGAAGGCGGCGGTGCCCCCAACTTTCTGACATTGCGCTATGGCCTGCAGCGTCAGCGTCGTCTTGCCGGAGGACTCCGGCCCGTAGATCTCCACGATGCGCCCGCGCGGCAGCCCGCCGATGCCCAGTGCCACGTCCAGCCCCAGCGAGCCCGAGGAAATAGCACCAATCTCGCTGACCGCGCTGGCGTCACCCATACGCATTACGGCACCCTTGCCGAACTGCTTCTCAATTTGACTGAGCGCCGCCGCCAACGCCTTTTTTCTGTTCTCGTCCACCTTCGCAATCCTCCTGTGATCGGGTTCTAGATCACGGGCACGTTCCGTGCGCCGCGTAAACATTTTATTATCCCATAACGACGGACTGCCCGCCCAGCACCTGGCGGGTATAAAACACATGCCGTGCTTGACTATGCGTAACTAATTGACTACCCCGACGCCGCCCTTTATCTGCAGTTGAAATTCGATCTGTCAGTATAATCAAGAGCTTCGGCTGAACTTGTCGGAAACCGTTTAAGGTTTGCTCTGGGTTTGCTGCGATTGCAGGTTGCGAATGCGCTCCCGCGACGCCGCAATGCGCACCTCGCTTGCAGCAAGATCGTCGCGCAACTGCTCCAGTTCCCGCAGTAACTCGGCGCGTTGCTCCTCCATCGCGCGTAAATCATCGGCCTGCTTTTGCTGCAGTTCCAGATCCACTGCCTCGGTGTCGGACTGTGCCAGCGCAGGGCCGCCCGTGAGCAACCAGAAAATCGCGATCGCGCAACCATACCTCATACGTTATTCATCCTGTCGTGCAGCATGTGCAGTGCCTCGTGCGCGGATTGTTCGCGAATGCTGGCGCGGTCGCCATCCAGGTGCAGATGCAGTGTCGCGGTCGGGCCACCGCCGGCACACGCGATCCACACAGACCCGACCGGATTCTGCGCGGTGCCGCCGCCCGGTCCCGCGACCCCGCTCACGGCAATCGCGTAGTCGGCGCGGGCGCGCGCCAGAGCACCCTCGGCCATAGCGCGTACCGTTGCGTCACTGACGGCGCCGTGCGACTCGATGGTTCGCGGGTCAACGCCCAACAGGTCGCATTTCGCGCCGTTACTGTAGGTGACGAACCCATATTCGAACCAATTCGAACTGCCGGGCAGATCGGTCATTGACTTGGCGATAAGTCCCCCGGTGCACGATTCGGCCGTGGTCACTCGCAGCCCGTGCTGCTGCGCGCATCGAGCGATACGTTGCACCGTGTCCTGCAGATCGTGCATGCCGCAACTTAGCCTCGAGTGTGCCCCGGCACAAGCGTTTCGGTACACTTCGGCGATGTCCGCTCTCGCCGCAACAGCGAAACCCACACCAGTCATGCAGCAGTATCTGCGCATTAAAGCGCAGCACCCGGACATGCTGTTGTTCTACCGCATGGGCGATTTCTACGAGCTGTTCTACGATGACGCGCGGCGCGCCGCCGAGCTGCTGGACATCACACTGACCGCACGGGGCAAATCATCGGGCGCGCCGGTGCCCATGGCCGGCGTGCCCTATCATGCCGTAGAGGGTTACCTCGCGCGCCTGCTGCGCCTCGGCGAGTCGGTTGCCCTTTGCGAACAGATAGGTGATCCAGCGAGCAGCAAGGGTCCCGTGGAACGCCAAGTGCAGCGCATTCTTACGCCGGGCACCGTGACCGACGAGGCGCTGCTGGAAGAGCGCAAGGATACACTGCTGGTTGCCGTGCACCGGCGCGGCGACGTCTACGGCTTCGCGGCTCTCGATCTCGGCGGCGGGCGTTTCTCGCTGAGCGAGGTGAGAGGGCTCGACGCGGCGCGCGACGAGCTGGCACGGCTGGCACCGGCCGAGCTGCTTTTCGACGAAGAACAGGACCTGGATGCCGGCCTGCGACAGTGTGCCGCGACGCGCGGCCGTCCACCCTGGCACTTCGATACGAAGAGCGCCGCGCAACATCTCGCGCAACAGTTCGGCGCGCGCGACCTGAGTGGGTTCGGCTGCGCCGACATGCACGCCGCGACCGGCGCGGCGGGTTGCGTTTTGCAGTATGTCCGCGAGACGCAGAAGTCACAACTGCCACATATCACCGGGCTGCGTACCGAGCAGCCTGCTGATGCCGTGATCATCGACGCCGCCAGCCGCCGCAACCTGGAGCTGGATACCAGTCTCGGCGGCAACCCCAAGGCAACGCTGCTGAATATACTGGACAACACCGCCACGACGATGGGCAGCCGTTTACTGCGGCGCATGATGAACCGACCGATACGCGATCTGGCGATCCTGGAGGCACGGCAGGACGCGGTCGAGGCATTGTTGGGCGAAAGCGACCGAGAGCTGCTGCGAGAATCGCTGCGACGCATAGGCGATGTGGAGCGCGCGCTGACACGTATAGCGCTCGGTACCGCGCGCCCGCGTGATCTGGCATCGTTGTCTGCCTCGTTGCACGAACTGCCGCAGCTGCGCGACGCTCTCGCCCCCCTCGAATGCCGGCGTCTGCAAACCCTGCATGCCACCGTCGGGGAGTTTCCCGAGCTGGTCGAATTACTCGCTGACGCGCTGGTCGAGAGTCCACCAGCCGTCATTCGCGACGGCGGCGTCATAGCGCCCGGCTACGATCGAGAGTTGGACGAACTGCGTGCGCTGAGTGACGATGCCGGCGCGTTCCTGCAGCAGTTGGAAGCGCGCGAGCGCGAACGTACCGGCATCGGCAACCTGAAAGTCGGCTACAACCGCGTGCATGGTTTCTACATCGAAATCAGCCGCACCCAGGCGCAACACGCGCCCGAGGATTACACGCGCCGGCAGACGCTGAAGAGCGCGGAGCGTTTTATCACCCAGGAACTGAAATCGTTCGAAGACAAGGTACTGAGCGCCCGCGAGCGCGCGCTGGCGCGCGAGAAAGCACTTTACGAAGCACTGCTGCAGAAACTCCTGGAACCACTTCCGGCACTTCAATGCAGCGCGCAGGCGGTTGCCGAAATCGATGTGCTGGGTTGTTTCGCCGAGCGCGCTGCGACGTTGAATTTCGCGCGCCCGCAAATGAGTGACGAACCGGGGATCGAACTGTGCCAGGCACGGCATCCGGTCGTCGAAGCGATGCTGGACAGCCCCTTTATCGCCAATGATTGTGTACTTAAGGATCCGCATCGGATGCTGATCATCACCGGACCCAACATGGGCGGTAAATCGACTTACATGCGCCAGGTTGCGCTGCTGGTGATCATGGCTCACATGGGTAGTTTTCTGCCGGTGTCAGAGGCACGCATCGGCCCGGTCGATCGAGTATTCACGCGCATCGGCGCGGCGGACGATCTGGCCGGCGGGCGTTCAACTTTCATGGTCGAAATGACTGAAACCGCAAATATTCTGCATAACGCCAGCGCCGACAGTCTGGTGCTGATGGACGAAGTCGGACGCGGGACCAGCACCCTGGATGGCTTGTCGCTGGCGTGGTCGACAGCTTACGCGCTGGCCCAGCAGCAGCGCTGTTACAGTTTATTCGCGACCCACTATTTCGAACTTACCGCGCTCGCCGAACAATGCGACGGCATTGCCAACGTGCATCTCGACGCGGCCGAGCACGGCGACGACATAGTCTTTCTCTACGCCGTGGAACCAGGGCCGGCGAACCAGAGCTACGGCATTCAGGTAGCCAGGCTGGCCGGCATCCCGAAACCGGTAATCGACGCCGCACGCGCGAAATTGAACGAACTCGAGAGCGGCGTAGTCAAGGTTTCCGCGACTGGTGCGCCAGACCAGATTTCTTTGTTCCCCGCCGCGCAACCGAGCGCTGCGCTGGACTACCTCGACACCCTCGATCCTGACGATATATCGCCGCGCGACGCGCTGGAAACGCTATACCGGTTACATACACTGCGCGACGCCGAGCGCCGCCAGCGTTAGCGCTTCCTGCGCAGCTGGGCGGTTGGCTGCGCCGCGCAGTGCGTGGTAACTTCTCGTAGCATGTACAAATACCGCAACATCGGACTGATCACGAAAAGCGGTGGTAACCGCGTCAGCGAAACGCTGGCGACGATTCGCGAACACTTGCTGGTGGTTGGAGCCAAGGTGTTGCTGGATGAAAACGCCGCCGATATGTTGGATATCCAGGAGACGAGTTCGGCACAGCAGATCGGCGAAGGTTGCGATGTCGCGATCGTGATCGGCGGAGACGGCACGTTGCTGGGGGCGGCGCGTTCTCTGGCACCCTATTCTGTACCGCTTATCGGCGTGAACCTGGGGCGTCTGGGATTTCTTGTGGACGTACCCCCCAGCGATGACCTTGCGGTGCTCGATGCCGTACTGTGCGGCCAGCATCTGGTCGAGCAGCGTTCGTTGCTGACCACCGAGGTGGTGCGTAACGAGAAAACCGTCTTCGAGGAACTCGCGTTGAACGATGTGGTGCTGCGTATTCGAGAACGTGTGCGTCTGCTCGAATTCGAGACCTATGTTGACGGTCGCTTCGTCAGTCAGCAACGTGCGGACGGCATGATAGCAGCCTCGCCCACCGGGTCGACGGCCTATGCGCTGTCCAGCGGCGGCCCGGTACTAACCCCGGACATGCAAGCCATCCTGCTGTTGCCGATTTGCTCGCACACGTTTAGCAGCAGGCCCGTAGTGGTGAGCGACGACAGTCTGGTCGAATTGCTGGTGCGCGACGACAACCGTGATGCGGCGCAACTGGTATGCGACGGGCAGGTGAATTTTCGCGTCCACAATGGCGATCGCATCCGCATACGGCGAGCCGACGAAAGCGTGACCCTGCTGCATCCCGAAGGTCACGATTTTTACGAACTGCTGCGCGAGAAACTCAACTGGGGATGAGTCGCCTGCCACAGGACACCCGATGCTCACTCAATTGAACATCAAGGACTTCGCTATCATCGACAGCGTGGACGTCACGCTGGGGAATGGCATGACGGTGCTGACCGGTGAAACCGGCGCGGGTAAATCCATCCTGCTCGACGCGTTGTCAATGGTGCTTGGCGATCGCGCGGACAGCGGCGTTATTCGTCACGGCGCGGAGCGCGCGGATATCACCGCGGTGTTCGACATCGCCGACAGTAAATCGGCGACCCGCTGGTTGCAGGAGCACGACCTCGACAGTGAGAATGAGTGTGTCCTGCGGCGTGTGATCAACGCGGACGGCCGTTCGAAATGTTATATCAACGGGCGCCCCGTCCCGTTACAGAGCTTGCGCGCGCTGTGCGAATCACTGGTGGATATACACGGCCAGCACGAACACCAGTCGTTGTTGAAAGATGCCGTGCAACGCGAGTTGCTCGACGAATTTGGTGCGCTGCATTCGCTGACCAGCGCCACGGCCAACGCCTACCTCGAATGGCATAATTGCGTGGAGCGGTTGCAGGCATTGCAGGGTGCCGCAGACAACCGCGACGAACGGCTCGACCTGTTGCGTTATCAGGTTAGCGAATTACGAGCGCTGGACCCGCGCACCGGCGAACTGCAGCAGCTGGAAGAACAACATGTCAAATTGAGCAACGCGGACCGCGTGAGCACCGGGCTCGCCGAGTTGATAAACGAGCTGTACGAAACCGATGCCAGCGTGTACGACCGGCTGGCGCGGCTGACGGGCCAGGCGCAATCTATGGGTGCGGTCGACGAAGACTATTCCCGGCTTGGCCAGTTACTGGAAAGCGCGCGCATCAATATCGACGAGGCCGTGAGCGAGGCTCGCGACCAGCTGGCGGGGTGCGAATCAGACCCGGCGCGGCTCGCTGAAATCGACAGACGCCTGGGGGCGATGCACGAGCTGGCGCGCAAACACCGGATAACACCGGCGGAACTGGCTGCACAGCTCGACAAGATGTCCACCGAACTCGACGATCTGGAAAACGCGGGGTCGCGGATCGAGGAGTACCAGGGGAATCTGGACAATGCCTTGCAAGCGTATCGCGACGTAGCCGGCCGTTTGAGTACCGCGCGTCGCAAAGCGGCAAAGAAGCTCGGTCGTTCGGTGACGGAAATCATGCAGACGCTGGGCATGCAGGGTGGTGAATTAACGGTGGTTATAGATACCGATGACCGTAAACCCAGCCAATACGGTTACGACGCGGTACGTCTGGACGTTACCGCAAACGCGGGGCAGCCTTTGCGCGCGTTGCGCAAAGTGGCCTCCGGAGGCGAGCTGTCCCGTATCAGTCTGGCCGTGCAACTCGTGGCAAGGCACACGGCGCGTATACCGACGTTGATTTTCGATGAAATCGATGCCGGAATC
>JAOTYY010000170.1 GCA_029861595.1 Gammaproteobacteria bacterium | reverse complement strand
GTTACGCGAGGGTGTGGCCACGTCCACGCTGCAACGCATTGCCGAACTGCATTCTCGCAACGTACTGAGTAACGACGAACAGGATTATCTAAGCGGCGCGTTCCGGCACATCACACATCTGGTGCTGCGCCAGCAACTGCAGGATTTCGATGCGAACCTTCCGGTTGGCCCCTATATATCCCCAGACGTCTTGAGCGAGCGGGAAAAAGACATGCTGGTCAACGGACTGGATGCGATCAACGACTTGCGCGGCCGCATGCGTGGGGAGTTTTCGGCGGATATTTTCTAAGGGAAAATGGGGACAGTTTACTTATTCCCGCTGCAGGTGGCGGGAATAAGTAAACTGTCCCCATTATCCTCAAGGCAATAGAAACCCATGCGCGTAAGGATCGCGCTCATCGATGATCAGGGTATTGAAACCGGTGATGCGTGCCCAGCCTTGGACGGTCGGTATGATTCCATCGAAGTCGCCAACACGGGTGGTTGCCACCGGACACCCGGTAAACAAACTGCCGATAATACTTTCGTGCACAAAAGTATCACCGATTGCCAGATCGCCACGCGCGACCAGTTGCGCCATGCGTGCACTGGTACCGGTACCACATGGCGAACGGTCGATACCTTTGTCACCGTAGAAGACCGCGTTACGCGCATGCGCGCCGGGTTGCGTCGGCCTGCCAGTCCACTGCACATGAGATACGCGGGCAATGGTGTCATCGTGCGGATGCACGAATTCGTGCTCGGCGTTAATGCGCTCACGTAACATCGGGCTCAATCTTTGAATATCGCCGGCGTTGAACTGTGCCAGGTCTTCGAATTTACCTTGCGGTTCGACGATAGCATAGAAGTTTCCGCCATATGCGACGTCCACGTTGAGCGTTCCTAGTTCCGGCATTGCAACTGCGACTTCACGAGCGTGCAGATAGCTGCCTATGTTGGTCAACTGCACGGATTCGACGTATTCACCCTTCATCGCGTAGCGGGCAGTTACCCGGCCCGCCGGTGTATCCAGATACAGAACACCCGGCTCACGCGGTTGCACCAGTCCTTGTTCCAGGGCAACGGTTACCGTGCCGATCGTGCCATGACCGCACATCGGCAGGCAGCCGCTCACCTCGATGAACAGAATGCCGAGATCACAATCGTCGCGGGTGCTCGGGTACAGAATCGAACCCGACATTGCATCGTGGCCTCGTGGCTCGAACATCAGTCCGGTACGTATCCAGTCCAGATGTTGGAGAAAATACTGGCGGCGCTCGCTCATGGTCGCGCCACGCAGGACGGGAGCGCCACCGGCAACGACGCGCACCGGGTTACCGCAAGTGTGTGCATCGACACAGAAAAACGTATGCTTGGCCATATCAGCTGTTGCAGCTACGAATAATCACCGTACGTCGTTTCACGCTTTACGCACGCGCAGGTTACCACGACTGGTTGCAGAACAAGCTAAAAGCGGGTGACGTTGAACGGCTCGATGTCAATCGAAGGCGTATCGCCGCAGGCAAGCTCCGCAATCAACCGGCCGGTCGTTGCGGCCTGCGTCAACCCCAGGTGCCCGTGACCGAAAGCGTAGAACACATTGGCGTGGCGTGGCGATCGACTGATCACCGGTAACGAATCCGACGTGCTCGGGCGATGCCCCATCCACTGGCTGCCGCCTTCGGTGCGCAGCGCCGGTAAATACGTTCTGGCAAGATTCAGCAGTGCCGCGCACCGTTTGTAGTTGGGTGGCGCAGTAAGCCCGGCGAATTCCGCAGCGCCGCCAATGCGCAGACCCATGGCCATGGGGGTGGCGACAAATTTTCGCTCGGCGAAAATCACCTCGCGGCGCAGTTGCACGCCGGGCGTCGGCAGGGTGGTGTTGTAACCGCGTTCGGATTCCAGCGCCACGTTGAGATTGTCGAGTTGCCGTGCAAACGGCCTGGACCATGCACCGGCGGCCACCACCAGTCTATCGGCCAGTAACGCCGAACCGTCCTGCAAACGAACCGAATGGGTTCCGCCATGATCCGACTCGACAATCGTGACACGGCCGCGCCGCACGGCCCCGCCCTCGCGCTGTAATAAATCGACCAGTGCCGTCGCCAGACGATGCGGGTCAAGCGTATGCCGCCAATCCGGCGTAAACACTCCGAAACGTAAGTCGGGCGACAGATCCGGCTCCAGGTCATGCACATCGGCGCCATCCAGCTCTTCGCAGCGAATACCACACGCCCTTTTAGTCTGCCACTCCAATGCGTCCGCGCGAGATGCTGCGCGGTCGCGGTAGACTGTCAAAGCACCCGCGGAAATAACCGAGTCGGCAACACCCGCCGCCTGCAGCAACGGCATGAAATCGTCGAAGGTCGATGTCATCAGCGCAGCAAGTGCTCGTGCTCGCGGCTGAATGTTCGCGGCGCTGCCCGAGCCGATAAAACGCACCAGCCAGGGCAGCAGCTGCGGCAGGTAGCGCCAGCGAACGGCCAGCGGCCCGAGCGGGTCGAACAGCCAGCCGGGCACTCTCCATATCAGGCCGGGCGCCGACATCGGCATTACCTCGGTAACTGCGAACCCGCCCGCGTTGCCGGATGACGTTTGACTGCAGGGGGCCTCTGGATCCACGACCGTAACCGCAAAACCCCTGCGGCGCAGAAACAACGCGCAGCAGATGCCGATGATCCCGGCACCGACGACGACAACACGACCGTGATCGCGGCGCTCGCTCAATCCTGTCTCACGCAAGCAGCGGTTGCAGAGCCTCGCGTAACGCGGCCAGCTCGTCGTTGGTCAAGGGCTGCGCGGGACGCCGGCACTCGCGTAAATCATGCCCGAGAATTCGGCCCGCGGCTTTGACACTGGGGTTGAAGGGGTGCGACCAGACAAACTGGTTAACCGGATAGAGGACTTGCCATAACGCGTTGGCCGCCTGCAACTCGCCCGCCGCCGCCAGCTCGTAAAGCTTCACCGCCTGCGCAGGTATCGCGTTGGCGGTACCCCAGAAACAACCGGCCGCGCCGGCCAGCACGCCGTGGTACATCAGCGGATCGCACCCCACGAAGACCTTCGCGCCTCGGCGCAGGAACTCCTGCAAGGCGAGAAAATCGCCGGTACTGTCTTTCAGATAGCGCACCGTGTCGATTTCGCTGCACAGACGAGCGTAGAAATCGGGGTCCAGGTAAATACCCGAATGCACCGGGATATTGTAGGCCATGATCGGCGTGGACACGGCTTCCGCTACCCGCGCATAGTGCTCGTACACGCCCTGCATGTTAGGCCCTTCGAAATACGGCGGTAACAACAGCAGCGCATCGGCACCAAGGCTTTCTGCGTGTTTAGCATACTCAATAGCCTCTTCGGTCATCACCGCCGAAGCATGCACGATCAGTTGCGCCTGCCCTTCGATATGCCGCGCCGTAACCTCCGTGACCTGTCGCCGTTCTTCGGCACGCAAGAACGAGAACTCTCCCGTGCCGCCGCAAGTCGTGACGATGGGCACGCCCGCTTCGATCAACGTATCGAGATGGTTACGCAATGCGGTGTCGTCAACCACGCTGCCATCTTCGCTGAAGATCGTGCAAACCGGCGTACACACGCCTCGCAGTTCGGCCATGTCATACTTCCTTCATGTCTGCGCGCGACTGTACCACAGCCTTCCATTGACTCGAATCGCCACTTGTGGCAAATGCCCTACCACAATACAGGCGCAGCGCCAGCATCCTCACACTCGTTGGCTGACTGACTGGACACCGAACTGGCCTCGATGATCGTTCCAAGTAAATTCCGCGAAGCATGGTGGTTACCAGGCGGACACCTGCAGACCTTGTGGCCCGTGCTTGTCAAATCCCGTACTCGCGTGGACACTTGCGACGAAGTGTTGGAACTTCCGGATGGCGATGCGCTGACGCTGAGTTGGCTCGCACGTGACGACGCCCCAATCGCGGTAGTTTTTCACGGACTGGAAGGCAGCAAACATTCGCACTACGCACAACGGGTCATGCTGCGCCTCCATGCCCTCGGCTTCTCCGTCGTGCTCATGCATTTTCGCGGCTGCGACGGAAAACCGAATCGGCTGGCGCGCAGTTATCATTCGGGCGACACGGGCGATATAGATTTTCTTCTGCGAACGTTGCGGGCCCGCCACAACGATGCCGTGATCGTGTGCGTCGGCTACTCGCTGGGCGGAAACGCGCTGCTCAAATATCTGGCCGAGCAACGCCACCGGGCAATTCCAACAGCGGCAGTTGCAGTCAGTGTACCTTTGGAATTGCACAAAGCAGCACACCGTTTGAGCAGCGGCTTGTCGCGACTCTATCAACGGTATCTGCTGTCGTCATTGCACGAACGCGTGGTCAGTAAACGCCATCTGCTAGAGGAACAGGGCATCGACGTAGACAAGCTGCCCGACTACCGTGATTTCTGGACTTTCGACGACGCCATCACCGCTCCTTTACATGGTTTCGCCGATGTCGACGACTACTATTCGTCGAGTAGCAGCCGGCAGTATCTCGCACATATCGCTACTGATACATTGATCCTACAAGCCCGCAACGACCCGTTCATGACACCCGAGGTATTGCCGGATGCCGAAGAGCTTGCGCCTCGCGTGACACTGGAAATTGCCCGCGGTGGCGGACACGTCGGATTCGTAGCTGGAAGAGTTCCCGGCCGGGCCGTCTACTGGCTGGACGCGAGGATCAGCGACTACCTGTGCACAGCTGTTCAGGCGGCGCTTGGTACCTTCAAAGAGCCGGCACCCTCACCCTGATCTTCTGGGGACAGGAAGTTTTTGCTTTTGTCGCCGCTGCACGCAACGACTGATTCGCCAGTCCGCAGATGTTCTTGAAACACGCGTAGTGGTCAGCGCCAAACGATTTTCCACTCTGCCGGTCAACGTACACCACGCCAATCGGCCGTTGCCCGAAAAACAACGACATGCAGGCAAAACTGTCTGCGCTCGCAGCGTCGAACTCTACGGGTAGATGCGGCGCATAACGTTGCCTGTTCTGCGTGTTTACCAGCAGCGATTGCGGCTTTTTCAGCAAGCTGCTGAACACGGGAGATTTGCCGGTATCCAGTCGCAGCTGCTGCAGCGTTTCCGCGCCCTCGCCCAGGGCAATACGCGCCTGCATCGAGGGTTTTCCTTTGTCCAGCACAAAGATCACGCAACGCGAAAACTTCAACCGTTTGTGCAGCACCGACATCGTCAACGTCAGCACGGTGCGCAGATCGGCTCCCTGCAATTGCTGTTTGAATTGCAGCAGTATGCCCTGCAGCCGCGTCTGGCGATCGTCTGATTTGTTTTTCTCGGGTACTTCACGGTTGCTGGCGGCGACGTCTGCAATCACGACTTCACCCGTTTGTTGCACCAATCGCGCTGCGGCGGGAACCGCGCCGGGCAGCGAACCGCTGCGGGCGCTGCGCACTGCCACCTGATGCACCATTTCCACACAGCGGTCGTAAGGCCAGCCCAGGTATTCAGCGACGACCTCCAGGCAGGTTACCGTTTTAGCGATATACCAGCCGCTGTCGACCAGGCGCGCCAGCTCGCTGGCGAGCATGATACCCAGAGGACGATAGAACTCGTACCGCTCGGAGCGAAACACATCACCGAGCAGTTCCGGCAGACACCAGCGCTGCACGAGCTGGCGGCCCAGCTCGGCAAAATCCACACCGCGCGCGACACCAGCTCCCTGCGATCCGAGTTCGTCCTGCGCCCTGAATACGGCGCGGTACTCATCCGGACGGTAGACACAGGTCATCAATTCCGGCAAGCCGGCACACAGCGCCACTATTCCGCATTCACTGGGTGATTTGTCCTCACGTAGTTGTGCCCAATGCGTTGCCTGCGCGGCCGCATGACGTTGTCGTTCCCACAACATCAGGGTCATCGGCAAATTCTCCGCCCGACAAACAGTCTCTAATTCCGGAACTTCCTGTATACAGGCTTTCAGCTGCGTTTGACCTATCAGGTTGACTGCACTTTCTACAGACGCTATGCGCACGCGTTTTTTGCCGCGTCTGCGATTGACGTTCTGTAGAACGGCGACAGTCAACCCCGGATCGACCACGACGATGCTTATTACATCACCAAGTGTGCAATTTCTTCGTGCCAGCAGGCTGACACAGGCTTTCTTACGCGATGCGAGCGTCGGTAGAGCGAGTTCGCCCAACGCTTGCATATCAATCGGCGCGCGCGCCACTGGCGATTGCGCGGGGATAGCGGACACTAGGTTTCGGTATTCAGCGCGCGCATTTGCACGTTATGCAGGTGCTTGATCAGCAGCTCACTATCCTCGTCAGAGATACCGTCAAACGCAACGGAAACGGTGGGCAGGTCCAGATCCAGTTCAGTGTCCACGCGCACGACACGTCCGTACAAAAACAAGTGCACTTGTTCTGGAAACAACACCATACGCAACTCGAGTAGTGCGTCCACAGGATAAGCCGATTCGCTCACAAAACTGAGCCCCGTGGCACTGATGTTCACGTCGTCTGTCGGTTCTCCGGGCAGCGCATTGCCACTCTGGCCGAGTACGCGGGCCACGGTTTCGATTTGTTTCTCCAAGTGCCGCAGGTATTTTGCCACGTCTGGCGCACGCCGTTCGATCTTACGAAACGCCGGTAGCGCCTTCTCGCGGCTAACCAGCAACTTGTTGATCATTGCAAATCTTTCGCGCGCCGCATTCGCGCTGTTCAACGCTGCTTGCTCGGCCTTCGATGGGACCAGACTGACGCGCAATCCTATGCGATCGTCCACCCGGTAACCGCGGCGGCGTTCTGCTTCGAGTTGCGAGATATTGGATTGGGTCATCACGAGGCTCCTTGCTTGGCCGCGGCTTTTACTTGTACGTTAACTTTTCTACGTTGCTCTTCGTTCGCCACGATTATTTCGACGCGCCGGTTCTTTGCGCGATTACTGCGACTGTCGTTAGGCGCCAGCGGCAACATGTCGGCGTGGGCCCGAATCTGCAATCGATTGGGAGGTACGCCACCGTTTTTTGTCATGTAGTGCACCACCGTTGCGGCGCGTGCTGCGGACAGCACCCAGTTGGACGGAAACTGAGAGGTGGCGATCGGCACATTGTCCGTGTGACCCGCCACGATGATATGACCGTCCACCTTTTTCAGCGCGGTGCTGATCTTGTTCAGGACCGGCACGAACGAACCGTGAATCTTCGCGCCGCCGGACGGAAACGAGCCGCGCTCACGAATGCGTACTACCACCTGATCGTTAAACGTAACGATCTCCAGCAGTCCTTCGCGCACTTCCTTGAGCAGTTCCTGGTTGAGCTTCTTGGCCTGTTCTGCAACCTCGTTGAGCATTCCCTTGCGCGAGTCGTTGCGTGAATCGGAATCGGTAAATTCGAGGTTTTTCTTACTGTCATCCACCGTCATCTGTTGCACGACGTTGAGCACGGTGGGCGTAGGTTTCCCAGGACTGAACTCTTGGGCAACGACGCTGGTACCCTTGGGGATCTCGGTGGCCTTGATCTTTTTCTGCACACCAAAGGCTTGCGACATCGAGCCAGCGACCTGCTTGAATTTCAGCACGTCCATTTCCGAGAAGGCCAGCAGCAGTACGAAAAAACACATCAGCAGCGACATCAGGTCTGCGAATGTCACGACCCATGCAGGTGCGCCTGGTTCGCATTCGGGACAATCCTGAGTATCGACGCTCATGGGCGCTGCTCCTGTTGGTCAGAGATTATTCGGGTGTTTCCGAATCACCCGCGATGTCGCGTTTGCTCTCCGGCAAAAAGGTCATCAGCAACTGCTCGAGCACGCGTGGATTCACGCCTTCCTGTATTCCTGAAATGGATTCGAGAATCAGACTCTTGTTGAGTTTTTCCTCATTGCTGCGCAAGCGCAGTTTTTCCGCCACCGGTAACGCCACCGCGTTAGCGATGATCGCACCGTACAGCGTGGTCAACAGTGCCACCGCCATCGCGGGACCGATCGCTTTGGGGTCTTCCATGTTGGAAAGCATCTGCACCAGACCAATGAGCGTGCCGATCATCCCCATGGCCGGCGCCGCATCTCCGGTAGCTTTGAACATGCTGACACCTATATCGTGCCGATCGATGGTCAGGTTTATGTCTTTGGATAGCATCTTCTGTACGACCTCGGGGGGGTGCCCGTCGATGCACATGCCGATGCCCTTCTCCAGGAACGGATGGTTGATCTCGCGTCCTTCCAGCGCCAGGATGCCTTCTTTCCGGGCGAGGTTGGCGAGTTCCACCGCTTCGTCGATCAACATCCTGGGCGCCGTCGACTTGTGCAGAAATGCTTTCAGCCCGACTTTGAACGAACCGAAAAACTGACGCACACTGACACGGAACAACACCACACAGAAGGTGCCGCCGAACACTACTACCAGCGAAGGTGCGTTGACGAACTGCGTGATGTCGCCGCCCAGCATAATGGACGTCGTGATCACGCCCAGTGCACCGACAAGACCCAAGAGAGTGGCCAGATCCACAGTGGTACTCCTCGCAATTAAGCCGAAATTTTTCGGTGTGGCCGCGACGCCCGGGGCGCTCGCCACGTATCCAGGTGATCAACGTTCAATGCATCGGCAATCTGAACGAGATCTTTAGTTCGCGCGGAGGCTCCGTTACGTCCAGGGGACTGAACCAACTCACTGAATTAGTTAAGATTTATTTGCGCACCGTTAACGTAGAATTGCGCGAAAACCGACGATGTCTTGGTCGCCGGGTTTGAGGGTTTCGCGAAACACCCAGCGGATGTGTGTGTACTCATCGGGCCTGGCTTCCCGCGCCACGCCTTGATCGACGACGGCTAACGCGCCGGGTTTATCGAAAGATTTGCCGCCGTCCACCGAATAGGTGACGTCGGTGCCCGAGCCGAACACCGTGCCTGCTTTCAGATACATTTGCGCGGGGATCGGATCGTCGATGACGATATCGGTCGCCGGTAGATCGCTGACGTTCTTGAAGAAAATCGTGTATACCACCTCCTGCCCGGGCAGCACTTCGGTCGCCGGGATCAGGCGATACTCCCGGATGCCGGCGTCGGTGGTCACTTCCACCTCCTGTTGCGCGACAACGCGCAACTCGATGCTGTTCTGCGCTTTGGCCAGCGAAGTCGCGGCGGTCGATGCGCAAACGGCGAGCAGATAATGGCCAAGTTTCATGCGTTTACTCCCGTTACCCGCCGACTACCTCGAGTGCCACAATCGTAACCATTGTGGCGCCCATATTTGCGAAAACTTCGGCGAGACTGACAGGAAATCGGCGCCGCGAAAGATTTCTTCAATCCAAACCACGACTTGCCGTCCGCATATTCAGGCGGAAACGGAAGTCTCACCGCATCGCGCCCGATTTGACAGGATGATTT
>JAOTYY010000014.1 GCA_029861595.1 Gammaproteobacteria bacterium | reverse complement strand
GCCCGGAACCGGCTGCCGTGGCATGCGCTGCCAGTATGCGTTGCTGGTTGTGCAGATCATGCCGTAATGCCGATTTGGCCAGGTTGTGCCAATTGTTGCGCACGGTTAGAAGCGCTACCTGTTCACGTAACCATTGCAGCTCCAGACGTGCACCGAGCTCGAAATAGACCGCAGCCACACGCGCGCCGTCGGCTTTGGAGCGGCTTGCCACATCCACGATATCCAGTGCCGAGGACAGATAAATCAGCTGCGATATGCGTGCCGCCAGCTCTTCGGGTACTCCGGTCCCGGCCAGACGTCGCGTGCGCTTGCGCAGTTCCAGACGGCTTTCCGCATCCAGCGGCCGCGGCAGACTTTCCCGCAACGCCTGCACACCGTCGCGGAAGCTGTCGACTATTGCCCCGATGTCATCGCCGCCTCTGCGGTTGCGCAACAGCCACAGTATTGCCCTTTCCAGCAACCCGCGCACAACAATCATCATCTCGATCTGCGAGTGAGCAGACACTTCGTTGTCCAGGTTCTCGATAGTCTCCCAGATAGCGGGTAGATCAAATATCGTTCGCGCCGCCGCATACCCGCGCACGATGTCCGCGGCTGTCGCACCGGTTTCCTCACGGATACGGAACTCGAAGGACGGGCCCAGGCGATTAACCAGATCATTGATGATCTGAGTAGCTATGATTTCACGCTTGAGGCGGTGTGAGTGTACTTGCGACGCGAACTTGTCGCTCACAACGCCCGGGAAGTAACTGTCCAGCTCACTGGCCAGAAACGGCGCTTCCGGCACGTCGGATTCCAGCACCCGATCGTACAGTTTCATCTTGCTGTAAGAGAGCAAGATAGCGAGTTCAGGTCGCGTCAAACCCTCCTGGGCAGCGGCGCGTTCAGCTAACAACTCATCGTTGGGCAGGTATTCGATTGCTCGGTCAAGTGCGCCTTCATACTCCATTGCACGCATGAAGCGCGCATGCTCGTCGAGCAACTCCGACGCTTCTTCCGCAACTATGCTGATGGCCTGCGTTTGCGCATAGTTGTCCTGCAGAACCAGATCTCCAACTTCGTCGGTCATGTCCGCAAGCAGCTGGTTGCGCTGCTTGCTCGTCATGTCGCCATTGGCAACGATAGCGTTCAACAGTATCTTGATGTTAACTTCATGATCCGAACAATCGACACCGGCCGAGTTGTCGATGGAGTCGGTGTATATACGCCCACCGTTCTCCGCGAACTCGATACGTCCCAACTGGGTCACGCCGAGGTTGCCGCCCTCGCCGAACACCTTGCATCGCAACTCCGCACCGTTTACGCGCAGGGGATCGTTGGCGCGATCGCTGACCTGTTCGTGCGTTTCCGACGCCGCCTTCACGTACGTGCCGATGCCACCGTTCCAGACCAGATCGATCCTGGCCTGCAGGATCAGATGTATCAGCTCATTGGGCGGTAACGCGTCGTCCTTGATGCCCAGCGTTTGTTTCACCTGCTCGCTCAGCGGTATCGATTTTGCGCTGCGTGGAAACACGCCGCCGCCCGCTGAAATCAACTTGGCATCATAATCTTCCCAGCTGGAGCGAGGCAGATTGAACAATCGCTCGCGTTCGACAAACGATTTCTCCGGGTCGGGATCAGGATCCAGAAAAACATGCATGTGATTGAAGGCCGCGAGCAGTTTGATGTGCCGCGACAGCAGCATGCCGTTGCCGAACACATCGCCGCCCATGTCACCGATACCTACAACGGTGAAGTCGGTGGTTTGAATGTTCACGCCCAATTCGCGGAAATGGCGCTTTACCGATTCCCAGGCACCACGCGCCGTGATACCCATTTTTTTGTGGTCGTAACCGACCGACCCGCCAGATGCGTATGCATCGCCGAGCCAGAAGCCGTACTCCTCGGCGACGCCGTTGGCGATATCCGAAAACGTGGCCGTCCCCTTGTCGGCCGCGATAACCAGATACGGATCGTCCCCGTCATAACGAACTACCTGCCGCGGGGGTACTATCTCGCCGGATACCAGATTGTCGGTGATATCCAACATGCCGCACATGAACGTCTTGTAGCAGTCGATCACCTCGTTCATGATTGCTTCGCGATCGCTGTTCGGCAAACGTTTGCAGACAAAACCGCCTTTCGACCCCACCGGCACGATGACGGCATTCTTGACCATCTGCGCCTTCACCAAACCAAGTACTTCGGTACGGAAGTCTTCACGCCTGTCCGACCAGCGCAGGCCGCCGCGGGCGACGCTGCCACCGCGTAAATGCACCGCCTCGACGCGTGGCGAATAGACGAATATTTCATACTTCGGTTTGGGCAGCGGCATGTGCGAGATACGCGACGGATCGAACTTGAACGACAGATACGGCTTGTGCGTATCCTGCTCGTTGGTTTGAAAGAAATTGCAGCGTAACGTCGCCTGAATGACATCTATGTAGCTACGCAGAATGCGATCCTGATCCAGATTCTCGACGTCTTCCAGTGCCTCTTCGATACTGCTCATCAGCGCCGCCGCGCGATCCGCATTGCCGGATTGATCAGCAGGGTCCAGGCGCACGTGAAACATTTCCGTAAGCAGGCGAGTGATGTGACTGTTATATACCAGGCTTTCGATCATGTAGTCCTGACTGAACGGCACACGCAGTTGCAACAAGAACTTGCAATAGGCGCGTAACATCACCGTGTCGCGCCAGTTGAGACCTGCCCCCAGCACCAGCCGGTTGAAGCCGTCGTTTTCCGCCTCGCCATACCAGATACGCGCAAACGCATCCTGAAAAATCTGCGCTACACGTTCGGTATCGACAGTCCCGTCATAACGAAGATCGAATTCATGAATCCAGTGTTCCTCCAGGTCTGCCGGTGCAATACCATAAGGCCGCTCACCGCCGACTTTGACGCCCATGTTTTCAATCACCGGCAACACTTCGGAAAGCGACATGACTTCTCCGGCGGCGAAAAGTTTGAAACGAATGCTTTCGTCGGCATCGGCGAGCGGCGTGTACAGGTGCATGCCGATGCCACCGTCGACGGCCAGCTGCTCGATCTGCTGAATATCGTAGGCACCGGTTCGCGCGCTGAAGTCCTCGCGATAGCTGGCCGGAAACGCATCGCCATAGCGATCGAACAGAACATTGCCGCGTTCCTCACCAAACTGTTCGACCAATGCGGTACGCAACTGGTCCTGCCAGGAGCGCGCGGCCTCCACCAGCCGGCGTTCGATTTCGTCCACACCGATCCGTGGTTGTGAATCGGGAGTGGTATGAATCACGTAATAGATGCGCGCCAACACGGATTCGGACGAGAACAGGGTATCGAATTCGACACTCTCACCCTCCAGCGCTTCCATTAGAATGTCCTGAATCGCGAGCCGCAACTCGCGACTGTATTTCTCGCGCGGAATATATACCAGGCAAGCATGATAGCGTCCGAAACTGTCGCGACGCTGGAACAGTCGAATACGCTGCCGTTCCTGCAATTCGAGAATGCCCATTGAAGTCGCGAGCAATTCATCGTCGGAGGCCTGGACCAATTCGTCACGCGGGTACGATTCGAGGATATTGTCCAGCGCCTTACCTTCGTGACTGGCTCTGATCAGGCCGGACGCATTGATTATACGGGCGACCTTGTGACGAAGCATGGGGATCTCGCGGGTGCCTCGGCGATACGCGGAGGATGTGAACAAACCGAAGATGCAATGAATGCCGATCAACTTGCCGTTCGCATCGAGACGTTTCAGGCCGATGAAATCCAGGTAGCCGGAACGATGCACTGTCGAGCGCGTGTTCGCTTTGGCTACGATCAGCAGTTCCGATGTGTTCTCGTAAGCCTGCACTTCCATGGGGATAAGGTCGCCGCTTAGCAACTGCTCCCTGCGCTGTTGTTGTTTCAACAAGCCGCAGATGGATTCATCGACGATCACAAGCCCCTGCTTTGGTTCGTCCATTTCGTACCGGCAGTAGCCGAGAAACGTGAAATGCCCGTCTTCGATCCAGCGGCAGAACTCGCTGAGTTCGGCCAGTTCCTTAGCATCTCTGGATGGCGGCTCATTCTCTAGTTCGTTCACTATGTCGACCACCGACTGGCGCATGGCATTCCAATCGCCAGTCGCCAGATACACATCTTCCAGTGTGCTGCGCACGCTTCTTTCCAGCTGCTTGAGCGTTTCCGTATCGGTTTGCCGATCCAGTTGGAATTGCATGAATGACTCGCGCTGCCCCCGTTCCGATTCCACATCCACGAGTTCTTTAACGACACGTTTCGCATCTCGTACGACACGCATGATCGGGTGAATAGTCAGGTGTGTGGTAAACCCGCAACTGTTGATTTGCATGGCCACCGAATCGACCAGAAACGGCGTATCGTCGGCAACGATTTCCAGAACCGTGTGTGTCGACTGCCAACCGTGCTTGTCGAAACGTGGGTTGTAAGCATGCACCAGCGCCTGACCGGCAGTACGTTTGCGCCCGCAATGCAGGTGTGCCATCGCGGCACCGTGCAAGTCGATGATCTCGTGCGCAATCAAATCGCTGTAAGGCACGCGCGCAAAATACTGCCGGGTGAAGGCTTCCACCAACTGCTGCTGGTCGCCTTTCGCGGTTTGCCGACCGTATTCGACGATCTTTTCGATCCGCTCGGCCGTACGCTTCTGGGACTTGCTCTTATCTAACATCGACTAACCCTTCTATGTAATTGGAAATTCGACGATTATTGTATGCGGGTCTAGCGGCGCCCCCCTCACTGGATCCATTATCGATTTCCGGTCAACTGCCCGGCGAGACCCGGGGATGTGCATCACTCAATCGGTCTGCAAGTCTGGAAGGTTCTCGAATTGTTGCAGGGCCTCGGGATTCGCCAGCGCCTCCCTGTTTCTGACCGGCTCCCCATGCACGATGCTGCGCACCGCCAACTCGACTATCTTACCGCTCTTGGTGCGCGGAATGTCGCCGACCTGCACGATTTTGCCCGGGACATGCCTCGGACTGGCGCCCGAGCGGATTTGCTCGCGAATACGGTTTACCAGTGCCTCATCAAGCTGCACGCCCTCTCGCAGCCGCACGAACAGCACGACGCGTACGTCACCCCGCCAATGCTGCCCGATGACCAGACTTTCCAGCACCTCGTCGAGTTGCTCGGCCTGCCGATAGATTTCGGCGGTGCCTATGCGCACCCCACCTGGGTTGAGCACGGCATCCGAGCGGCCGTAGATCACCACGCCGTCGTGCTCGGTGAGCTCCACGTAATCACCGTGACACCACACCCCGGGAAAGCGCTCGAAATACGCCTTGTGGTACTTGCGGTCCCCAGGATCGTTCCAGAAGCCGATCGGCATACAGGGAAACGGCGCGCTGCATACCAACTCGCCCTTCTCCCCGCGCAGCGGTCGTCCCTGATCGTCAAACACCTCGACCCGTAACCCCAGACCGCGGCACTGCAGTTCACCGCGCCTGACCGGCAACGTCGGATTACCCAGCGCGAAACAGGAGACGATATCCGTCCCGCCGGAAATCGAAGACAGGCATACATCCAGCTTGATGTGCTGGTAGACGAAATCGAAGCTCTCCGGCACCAGCGGCGAACCGGTGGAAAGGATAGCGCGCAAGGCGGACAGATCATGCGTTTCGCGCGGCCGCAGCTGCGCCTTGTTCACCGCATCGATGTACTTTGCCGAAGTGCCGAAAATATCGATCCGCTCATCGGCCACGTAGTCGAAAAGCACGTTGCCATTCGGGTAGAACGGCGACCCGTCGTACAACATCAGGGTAGCTTGACCGGCCAATCCACTGACCAGCCAATTCCACATCATCCATCCGCAAGTGGTGAAATAAAACAGGCGATCGCCCGGGCGCACGTCGGTGTGCAGCAGCAGCTCTTTCAAATGCTGCAGTAGTGTGCCGCCGGCCCCGTGCACGATACATTTGGGCACGCCCGTGGTGCCCGACGAATACAGGATGTACAGCGGATGGTCGAACGCCAGGCGCGCAAAGGTCAAGGGTTCGTCGCCGGTGTGCTCGGTGAACTTGTGCCAGCTTTGCGCTCGCGCCACACCGCTCAGGTCCGCATCATCGGTGGTATAACCGACTACTACCACCTGCTTGACGCTGGGCAGACCGGCAACGATCTCAGCGAGTTTAGCCAGCGAATCGTGCGTCGTGCCGTTGTAAAAATAGCCATCGGCCGCGAGCAGCACCTTGGGCTTTATCTGGCCGAACCGGTCGAGCACACCGCGCACGCCGAAATCCGGTGAACTCGAAGACCATACCGCCCCCAGCGACGCGCTGGCCAGCATCCCGATCACGGCCTCGGGAATGTTCGGTAAATAGGCGGCGATCCGGTCGCCCTCGCCTACGCCGCAGCGCCGCAGCGCTTGTGCGCAACGCGTCACTTCAATCTGCAACTCGGCGTGCGATAGCGTGCGTTGCGCACCGTCCTCGCGACGGAACACGATTGCGGGCGTGGCATCGTTGCAACGCAGCAGGTTTTCGGCGAAATTCAACCGCGCATCGGGGAACCAGCGTGCACCCGGCATCTGCTCGGGATCCACCAGCACCCGCTCACCCATGTCGCCCCGCACTTCGCCAAAGTGCCACAACTGCGACCAGAACGCCGACGGTTCCTGCACAGACCACTGGTAAAGCGTTTGATAGCCGGTATCAGCGAGCCCCGCGGCTCGCTGTACAGTCCGGGCAAAGCGCATCATGTTGGTCCGTTCTACGGCTTCCGGATTCGGCTCCCATAACACGTTGCCGCTCATCGCTTCTCCCGGCAGGCGCGTAACATGTTCCGACTCATCCCGACCCTTGACCCCATGCGGATTTTTGCATAAGCAGTCGTCGACCCCTCTTACTCCGCTCCCCACCGGGAAAGGGATCAACCATTATCTACCCCTCTGCCCTCCGGGAGAGGAGTCAGGGGTGAGGATTGTTCAAAAACCAAGCTCTTTACTCGTTTCCTGCAGCGCCCGTTCCAGCTTGTCGACTATTTCGTCAACATGCTCCGCACCGATGATATACGGGGGCGCCAGCAAGACGTGGTGCCCGAGCCGCCCGTCAAGCGTGCCGCTCATCGGGTAGCACATCAACCCCGCTTGCAGGGCCTGGTGCTTGAGGGCCTGATGCACGGCCAGCGCCGGATCGAACGGCGCTTTGGTCTCGCGGTCCGCGACGATTTCCAGGCCGACGAACAGCCCGCGTCCCCGGATATCCCCGATGTGCGGGTGCTGTCCGAAACACTGCCGCAGTGCGTCCTGCAGCGCGCTGCCCTGGCGGCGCACGTTTTCCAGCAGATTGTCGCGCTCTATTACGTGCTGCACGGCGAGCGCCGCGGCACATGCCGTCGGGTGGCCCATATACGTATGGCCATGCTGAAAAAAACCGCTGCCCGCCTCGACGGTGCGATAGATTTCCGCGCTGCTAAGCAACGCGCCGATAGGCTGATACCCCGCGCCCAGACCTTTTGCGATCGCCACCATGTCGGGCTCTATGCCTTCCTGCTCGGCGGCAAACAAAGTGCCGGTACGCCCCATACCGCACATCACCTCGTCGAGGATCAACAGAATACCGTGCCGGTCACAGATTTCCCGGATTCGTCTGAAATAGCCCGGCACGGCCGGCAGCGCGCCGGCGGTGGCGCCCACCACCGGCTCGGCGATAAACGCGATAACATTCTCCGCGCCCAACTGTTGCAGCTTCTCTTCCAGTTCGTCGGCAACCCGCAGCCCGTACGCTTCACTGCTCTCACCCTCGCGCCGGTCACGGTATTCGTAGCACGGCGAGATATGATAAGCCTCCATCAGCAGCGGCTCGAATTGCTGGCGCCGCCACTGGTTGCCACCCACCGCCAGGGCACCGAGCGTATTACCGTGATAGCTCTGCCGGCGGGCGATGAAATACCGGCGCTGCGGTTCGTCTTTCTCCAGGAAATACTGACGCGCCAGTTTGAGGCTCGCTTCCATGGCTTCCGACCCGCCCGAGACGAAATACACGCGCGCCTGCCCGGGGCTGCGCCGTACCAGAAATTCGGCCAGGCGTTCCGCCACTTCGCTGGTAAAAAACGCGGTGTGTGCATACGGGACCTGATCCAGCTGCTGTTTGATCGCGTCAATCACCTCACGGTGACTGTGCCCGAGGCAGGACACTGCCGCGCCACCCGAAGCATCCAGATACCGGCGCCCCTTGTCGTCGATCAGGTAAGGACCGTCGCCAGCGACCGCGCGCGGCGGAGCCATCCGTGTATGACGATGGAAAACTTCACTCATAGCATTTCGAATCCCTCCGCGCGGTCGCGAACTGGTCACATGTCGTTGTAGTCTTGCATTTACCGAGCATATCCGCCAAGACTAACAGAACCGCCGTGGTACTATTCGCTCGCGTTACCGGTACGCCCAACCGCGCACTTCGCCGCGAGCGTGGGCACCCGCCGTTCCAGCAAAGGTGAAACCTATGACATTTAGAAAGAGTGCTGTCTCTCTGGCTGTCGCGGGCGGCCTCGGCAGTACAGTAGCTCCCGCGCTGGCTGTCGATATCGGCGGCTACGGCCGTCTGGATGTCGGGTTGCTGTATGTCGACGCCGGTCAAGAGGTCACCCGGGAGGTCGACGATTTCGACGACGCCGGTAATTTTGTCCGCATCACGGAGAACTCCGGCGCAGATGCGTTTCTGGACGTATCCGGAATCAATTCCCGCTTCGGCTGGAAAGGCTCGGAAGATCTTGGCACCGGCATGAACGCCATATACCGTTTCGAGTTCCGGGTGCTGGCGGACGATGCCAATATCGAACCCAGCAACCGCCTCAGTTACGTGGGCCTGGGCAACGACACCGGCAGCCTGACTCTCGGTCGTCAGTGGAGTTCGCAGTTCAACCATGTGGGAACCTTCCTCGATCCCAGCTGGTTTGTGGGCAACGGCTATTCCCTCATGGGGGGCGCCTTTCGCCAGTCCGACATGATCAAATACGCCGGCAGCGCAGGTGCAATCACGTTCGACGTCGATGTTCGCGCCGACGGTGCGTTTGGCGGCGATCCTTACGCCGACGAATACCAGGTGCACGGCACTTTCGATAGCGGCGCTTTTTCGTTCTCCGGCGGTATCCGCAACGTCGTCGCCAGTAGCGGCAGCGACCAGCAGGACATCGCGATCGCCGGTTCGATCGGCATCGCTAAAGGCGCGGCGCTGCGCGCCGGGCTGATCAACAGAGCCGACGACAGCGACAAAGATAGTCTGCTAGCAGGAATCAACGCCTCGATCTTCACCCGTGGCGGCTTGAGTTTCCTGATCGGTGTGGACTCCTTTATGGACGACGATGGTGGTGAATTCGACACGGTCATGGGCGGGGTTTACAACAGGCTCAGCAAGCGCACTCGCGTGTATGCCGAAATACTGGGCGTGTTGCCGGACGTGGGCGAAAACGCTACTACCTTGTATGCCGCCATCCGCCACGACTACTGATCAGTTTTTCAGCCGCTTTCCTCCAGCGCCGCGCACAGCGGCGCAAGGAACGCCTGGTAATGGCGACTCCGCTGCATGGCCGTTTTATACAAGGGTCTGCGCACCTGCCAGGCGCTCAAGGTCAAAACGTTACGTGGACTTTCGTGAAACGCGAGGCACGCCGGGTCCCACGGCAGATCCAGATAATCCAACAGGATGCGCGTCTGCGATTCCGCATCCTCGACGAACGCTTCGTAGTTAATTTTCAAAGGCGCCCGCGGCAGTGTTTCCTGCCAATGCGACATCAGACGCTCGTACGCTCGATAGTACCTTCCCAGCGTCGCCAGGTCGTATGAGTAGTCGGCGCCAGCGGAAAAATACTGAAAATAGTTCGACAGGCAGGTATCGAGGGGATCGCGCCTGCAATGCACGATGCCGGCATTGGGGAACAACGTGGCGATCAGCCCGAGGTGTAGAAAGTTGAACGGCATCTTATCCACGATACGAGCGCAGTCGTTTCCGCTCGCTTGCTGCAGTTCCGTGAGGTAATCCCGGGCCATTACCTGTAACTGGGTGTACGGTAATTCCGGCACACTTTCCGGATACACGCCGCCGTCGGATTCCAGGCGAAACACCAGCTGTTCTATCTTGCGCAATTCGCTGCGCCCGGCACCCTGGCGATGACTGCCTATCACCTGCTCGATAAGCGTGGTTCCCGACCGCGGCATGCCGACCACGAACACCGGTAGTCGCGACGTGTTTACCGGCGCCGTGCGGTTTGCGAAATAGTCGCAACCGAAAGTCCACCGAATGCGGTCTACGTGTCGCCGGAAAGCAGCCAGGTCGAAGGGGAAGCGTCGAAAATGAATGGCGTTGGCCCGCACGTAGTGAGTGAACGCCTGATCGTGCGCGCCGCAATCGTCGCTTTGTTTACCCATCGCAAAGTGCAGGTGCATGCGCGACATCTCCGATGTATCGCGTTGCAGGGCAGCAGCGATTGAGCGCGGCAGTTCACTGTCCAGCGATTCGCAATGCTGACTGTGCGAAAGGTTGCGATAAGCTTCGCCGAAATCCGCATCCAGCTCGATGGCCTGGCGGAAAGCAGCCTGTGCTTCATCGCGGCGCCCCTGGGCAGCGAGCGCGAGACCGAAGTTCGAACGCGCCAAGGCGCTGTTTGGTTGCGCCTGCAGAGTTTCAATGAATGCCTGCTCCGCACCCTGGACATCCTGCCGGGCCAGGCGCACGACCCCCAGGAGGTTGAGCAGCTCTGCACGCTGCAACGGTTCATGGCTGTCGAGCGATGCATCCGCGACGCTGCACTCGGCGGCCTCCAGTTCGCCGGCCTCCAGACAGGCTCTGGCCAGTCCCAGCGACACCGTGGGATCCTGTGGGGCTAAACGCCTGGCGCGCTGATACGCGTGCAACGCACCGCGCCAGTTTCGCGTATGCAACCAGGCCTCGCCCAGACGCACCCAGAAAGCGACTTCGTCGCTCGCCAGTTCGGCGGCACGGCCAAACGCCGCCGATGCCTCATCGGCGACACCGCTGCCTAGCAGCGCCTCGCCGTAACTCAACCAGGCTTGCTCATCGCCGGTCTCCACGTCCAGGTAGCGGCGCAGCGTTTGCGCGGCCTTCTCGAAGTCGCCTTGTGCACGCGACAGCTCACCCAGGTTCAGCAGCGCATGCGGGTGATTCGGTTCGCGTGCCAGCACGTCGCAATACAACTCGCGGGCCTCGTTCACGTACCCGGCGGCATGCCGCAGGTTGCCGAGCTCGTTGAGTGCCTCGGCATTCGTCGGCTCGTGCTGCAACAACAAACGCAATTGTTCTTGTGCCTCGCTGCTGCGGTCCAGAGCGATAAACGCCTTGGCCATATTGAAGCGTGCGCCGGCGTGACGCGGGTCGATATCCAGCACCCGCTGGTAGCAACCTATCGCCTCGGTGGTGCGCCCCTGCAGGTGTTGAATGAAACCGAGATTGTTCAAAACCACCAGACTTTCAGGTTGCTGCCGCAACACTTTTTTCAACAGGCTTTCGGCGCGTGGCAGTTGCCCGGCATTGAACGCCTCTCCGGCCTGGCGGAAAGCCGCCTGCAGGTCGAAGCTCTGCCGCTCGGTACGCGCGGCGCGCTGGCGCTTGCGAGCCATCCGATTACCGTTGCGAATGCGTCCCGGTGCCATGCGTTGCAGCAGCCATTTCCGTCAGGCGGAATCGAAAGTTCTGCTGCGTGTGCGAACGTCCAGCGACGAATGTCCGCTCGGTGAAGCTGACTTCGCCGCGTGCATCGATCAGCAACACCGTTGAAGACCGCGTGCCGTACGAGTCGGTGCGTATGAAGATCGCAGACAACTGACTCTCCCGTTCAGAGCCGATCCCCGTGTCCGGCAGTTCGTGTTCGGCTGCACGGGTCTGGTCGTACAGCAGATCCAAGACCGCGTCGGTTTCGATGGTATCGTCCTCCAGCAGCGTGCGCAGCCGCGTCTTAGCACGTTCGACCTTGGGCCAGGACGTGTTCAGCAAATGATTGCTCAACCCGTGAACGCCGCTCTCGATGCGTCGTGGGTGCGCGTTATCGCGATTCGCGTAATAGTGCAAGTCACCGCCTGTGCCCGCCACCAGATTGAATCCCCGATAGCATTGCGCTTCGCTCGCGACCTGCGCCAGATAGTCCACCGCGCCCGCATCGCCCAGCAGATAGTCGCCAACCAGTCGCCCGCGCGATACAGGTTCAGCGATTCCGCTATCCGGCCCCCGGTAGTTGGTTACGGCGGCAAAACGGCCGTGTCTGCTCACCCCCAGCCAGGTGCCCCCCTCACGCAGATCGCGCCCGGCCAGCACGTGCGGAGCGTCCTCCCAGAACGCCGCGCCGGCGGTGGGTCTCGCATAGAATTCGTCGCGATTTGCCGCAACCACGAGCGGGTACCTGGGGTGGCTTGATAAAGCCATTATAATCAAACACATATGCCTGTTTCGACGACTTCTGGTGGGGCCATTATCAGGTCATTCCCAGGCGCCGACAAGCTGTGCGCGGCACCCCAGTATACCGGTCATCGTGGCAATGCATTAAGCTGCGCCCCATGAGCACACAAGCACAGATCGAACGCAAGCTGGAGGCAGCACTTGCGCCGACGTTTCTCGAAGTAGTAAACGAAAGCCACAGTCACAACGTGCCACCCGGTTCGGAATCGCATTTCAAGGTTACGGTGGTGTCGGCGCGGTTCAACGACCGGCAGTTGGTCGCCCGTCACCGCATGGTAAACAAAACGCTGGCCGACGAACTGGCCGGTACGATTCACGCGCTGGCGCTGCACACGCTGACACCCGACGAGTGGTTCGAGCGCGCGGGCGCCACACCGGACTCACCACAGTGCCGGGGCGGTGGAACCCTCACCCCCGGCCCCTCTCCCGGGGGGAGAGGGGAGTAAGAGGGGCGCGGCTACTACTTCACACAATCCCAAGCAAAGGATCAGGGGGCGGCCACCTCCGGCATTCGCTCGCGCAAGCGGACGATGTCCACGCCGCCGCGGCGCCAATCGAATATCGTCGTGTAAGCCATCACGGCCTGCACATACCCGCGGGTCTCCTTGAACGGCAGCGTTTCCACCCACACGTCGGCCGGCAATGAGCCACTGTCCGGCAACCATTTCCTGACACGTCGCGGGCCTGCATTGTAGGCCGCGGCCGCCAGCACCTGATGATCGCTGAACCGGTCCAGCATGTCGCGAAAGTACCAGGTACCGAGACGGATGTTCACATCCGGGCGCAGCAGATCGCCGTTACTCACCTGGGTCCCGAGTTTTTTCGCCACCCCCTGCGCGGTGCTAGGCATCAGCTGCATGAGTCCCAGTGCACCTGCTCGGGAACGGGCATCTTCACGGTACGCGCTTTCGCGACGCAGCACACCGTAGATGAGCGCGGGTTCCACGGAAAAAATCCGCGCCGCCGCATCGATGTGCTGGTCGAACGGCATCGGGAAACGCAGTGCATAGTCATTGCGCTGCCTGGTTCCCGCGATCGTGTAAACAGCGCGGTCGTGCCATCCCCAACCGTCCGCCAGTAACGCCGCGGCCAACCTGCCTTGCTCGTCCAGGCCGTTCAGCAACGTCTGCCACTCGCGGCGGGCTTCAACGGGTAGACCTACCGCCAGAAACTCGCGCGCGCGTATCGCCGCATCACGGTTTTGCAGATCGGTTAACACGTCGCTCGCGACTACGGTGCGCCGGTCGTTGATTCGATAGTCCTTGTCAATACGGTCGGCGGCGAGAAACCCGTAGTAGTTGGTGCGCTCAGCGAACTCGTTGTACGCACGTTGCGCCGCATCGCGATTGCCGAGTTCGTCGTCGGCACGCGCGAGCCAATAGCGCCAGCGTTCGTCGGTGCGTAACTCCGCCGGCATCGCCAACACGCTGGCGCGCAAACGGCGCCAATCTCCGGCATACAGATCGGCCCGCGCTCGCCATGTGTAGGCTTGCGAGTTACGCGCCGAGGCCGACAGCGATCGCAACCATTGGGGGGCCTGTGCGTGTCGCTGCAATGCTGCGCGCACAGCCACGTAGCGATCTACCCGTGCAATTTCCTGTTCCCCAAGCGAGTATTTTCCGCGCCGTGCCAGCCACGCCCCGCGCGCCAGTTCGGCATCGTCCTGGGACAGTCTCTTGACGGCGTGCATGAATATGCGCCGCGTCAACGGTGTGTCTTTGTCGAGCAGTGTCTGCTGCAATGCTGCGCGCGGCTTGCGCTCGGCAAGTATCCACAAATCGAGCAAACGCTGGTCGGGCTCCGGAAGATACGTCGCCATCTGTTTCGCTGTTTGCAGACGCCCCTTGTCGATCGCTGACGCCACGCGCTTCCACACTAGTTCTTCGCCGGGCGGCGCAGTCGCAACCAGTACCTGCATAACGTCGTCGCAAGCCTTCGGCAAGCCTCCGACGCGCGACCACAACTCGCTCAGCGGCGGTTCCCAGCTCGGCCGTTGACCGTACGCAAAGCGCGCGCGATAGGCCAGGCAGCGCTGCGAGTCCGAGGTCTCCGGACGTACCACCAGCAGCAGACTCCGCCAGCGCTGCTGCTCGGCCAGCTGTTGCGCCCAGACGCCGCGCAGACGCTCAGCGTACTTACCGGGATAGTAGGTGAGGTAGTCTCTGATCTGCGTATCCAGTTGCTCACCGTCGCGCAAACGCTCACGCAGCCATCGATAGTGCAGATAGTCAATCAGAGGATAGTCGCCGAGCGCCAGTGTCAGCCCCGCCACACGCAATGCATCGCGCTGATCGATCGCCGCCAGGACCGCCTTGAACAGCGGGCGCTGCGCGGCGAATTCGGAAGAGTTGGCCCAGCCGCCGAGCGGCGTCGCCGCGAGAAGACAGCCAAAACATACAGCACGCAGAGACATGGCGCTTAACGTTATGCAGGTTTGTCCCTGCGCGCAAGCATTGCGGGGTGCTGCTGGAGTAAACTCCACGCGCCATGACCGCCAACAGCACTCCTTATGGGCTGATCGATATCGGCGCCAATCTGACGCACGAATCGTTTCGCGGCGATTTGCCACAGGTTCTGCAGCGCGCTCGCGAAGCGGGAGTGCGACGCCTGATCGTTACCGGCGCCGATGAGCAAGGGTCGGAACAAGCCGCACAGCTGGCCGCCACCCGGCCGGATCTGTTTTCAACCTGCGGTATTCACCCGCATCACGCCAAGGACTGTCACGCGGACACTATGGACAAGCTGCGGGCCCTGTTGGCTGAGCATCCTATCGTCGCAGTGGGCGAAACCGGGCTGGACTTCTACCGCGATTTTTCCCCACGGCCGGTGCAGGAGGAATGGTTTGTCAAACATCTGCAACTGGCAAGCGAGCAGGGATTGCCAGTGTTTCTGCACGAGCGCGACGCGCATGCACAGTTTGCGGCAATTCTCGCTGAGCATATCGCGGAACTGAGTAACGTGGTCGTACATTGTTTCACCGGCGACGCCGCGGCCCTCACGCACTATCTGGAGATGGGTTGCTACGTCGGGATAACGGGATGGATCTGCGACGAGCGGCGTGGCGCACATTTGCTGGAGCTGGTGGCGGAAATACCCGATGACCGCCTGATGTTGGAAACCGACTCACCGTACCTGCTGCCACGCGACCTCAAACCCAAACCCAGATCGCGGCGTAACGAGCCTGCTAATCTGCCACACGTGCTGGAGGCAGTCGCAGCTGCCCGAAATCAATCGGCCAGGCACGTAGCCCGCGAGACCACACGCAATGCGGAGAGGTTTTTTCGCCTGGCCATCAGGTGAGTAAACACTGACCGCGTACGCCGTTCACTCCTTGCGCGCCAGCGCCAGGGTGTACTGGCCGCTGGTTTTCAGCTTTTCGCAGTTGCCGAAAGCGGTCTGCAGTTCGCGCGCAACGAAACGCCGCAGCCCGCTGAGACTCACCACATAAAAGCGGCCACCGGGGCGCAGGCGCCGCGCCACGTCGTAAAACATGATCTGGTAGAGTTCCTTGCCGGATTTTGCCGGCAGATTTGTTGCTATCACATCACTGCGGCCTGCCGGTATCCCGGCCAGGCCATTACTCAGCAACGCTTCGGCATTGGTGATGCCATTGCGCGCGGCATTTCGGTTCGCGTAATGCACCGCGACAAAATCCTTGTCGACCATCAACGTATGGCCCTGCGGCGCCAGGCTGGCCATGCTCAAGCCGATCGCGCCGTAACCACAGCCCAGATCCAGACAGTCGTCCTGCGTGTCGATGTGCAGATGCCTGATCAGCAGTTGCGAGCCGGCGTCAATCGCGCGCGGCGAGAACAATCCCCAGGTAGTGGCAAATTCGAATCGCCGTCCGCGGAGTTCGGTTGCGAATTCAATGTCTGCGCGCAGGGCATCGATCGGTGCTCCGGTGGGCGTGTGTCTGGCCTGCGTCATTGTCTTTGGCAATAAAGAACACTCACCCCTAACCCCTCTCCCGGAGGGAGAGGGGAAAAGAAGCGGGCCGATCTTTCTCCCTGGGGTAGAGGGGCAGAAATTCCGCTCTCCCCTCTCCCTCTGGGAGAGGGGCCGGGGGTGAGGGCAGACTTCTCAAGCGGCCAGATTGCGCAGCACGTAATGCAGAATTCCGCCGTGGGCGTAGTACTCGACTTCCTGCGGTGTTTCGATGCGAACCTGCGCCTGAAACTCACGCCTGGCGCCATCGTCTGCCTGCGCAGTTACCGTAACCTCACTGGCAGTGCCGTCACCCAGGCCGGTGATCGAATACACCTCGCGGCCGGTCAGACCCAGCGTCTCGGCGTTTTCACCGTCGCGGTATTGCAATGGCAGTATGCCCATGCCAATCAGATTGGACCGGTGGATGCGCTCGTAGCTTTCCACGATTACCGCGCGCACGCCCAGCAGCAGCGGGCCCTTCGCCGCCCAATCGCGCGAGGAACCCGAACCGTACTCCTTGCCGGCAAGCACGATCGTCGGCACACCTTCGGCCTGGTACTTCATCGCCGCGTCGAAGATGGACATCTGCTCGCCGTCGGGAAGATGCACGCCTACACCACCCTCGGTACCGGGCGCGAGTTTGTTGCGCAAGCGGATGTTGGCGAACGTGCCGCGCATCATGACCTCGTGATTGCCGCGCCGCGCGCCGTAGGAATTGAAGTCGCTCACCGCAACACCCTTGGCCTGCAGATATTCGCCGGCCGGACTGTCGGCCTTGATCGAACCGGCGGGAGAAATATGATCGGTGGTAACCGAATCGCCCAGGCTGGCCAGTACCCGCGCGCCGACGATATCGCTGACGGCTTCCGGTTGCATCGTCATACCATCGAAATACGGTGGATTCTTCACGTAGGTCGAATCGTCCTGCCAGGCGTAGAGTTGACCGTCGTCGACGTCGATGTTCCGCCAGTTGGCTTCTCCGGCGAACAGGTCCGCATAGCTTTCACTGTATTTTTCCCTGGTGACGTTGGCCTGCACCACGTCGTGAATTTCCTGCTGACTGGGCCACAGGTCTTTCAGGTACACCGGGTTGCTGTCGCCGTCCTGGCCCAGCGGATCGTTATACAAGTCGAGATCCATGCGCCCGGCAATCGCGTAGGCGACGACCAGCGGCGGTGACGCCAGGTAGTTCATGCGCACTTCCGGGTGCACCCGGCCTTCGAAATTGCGGTTTCCCGACAACACCGAGGCGGCCACCAGATTGCCGTCTCGAATAGCCGCGGACACTTCTTCGAGAAGCGGTCCCGAATTACCGATACAGGTCGTGCACCCGTAACCGACAACATGGAAACCCAGCGCTTCGAGGCTCTCCATCAATCCTGCCGCCTGCAGATACTGCGTGACCGCCAGGGACCCCGGCGCCAGCGACGTCTTGACCCACGGTTGCACTTGCAGACCTTTTTCGACGGCGTTTTTCGCTAACAGCCCCGCGGCCAGCATGACACTCGGATTGGAGGTATTGGTGCAGGAGGTGATCGCCGCTATCACCACGGCGCCGTCGGTGATTTCCACCGTTTCGCCTTTTATGGTGGTGCTCACCGGGCCCGCGCCGGTGATCGAGCGTTCCTCTTTGATCGCCTTCACGTCGGCCAGGAACCGCGACTTGGCGTCGCGCAGCGGCACCCGGTCCTGCGGCCGTTTTGGCCCGGCCAGACTGGGCTGCACACTGCCCAGGTCCAATGCCAGTGTCTCGCTGTAGACAGCGGGTGTCTGCCCGGACGTGCGGAACATGCCTTGTTCCTTGGCATAAGCCTCGGTAAGCGCCACCGTTTGTTCATCGCGGTTGGTGAGCCGCAGGTAGCGCAGCGTTTCATCGTCGATCGGGAACAGGCCGCAGGTAGCGCCGTACTCGGGCGCCATGTTGGCGATCGTCGCACGATCGCCCAGCGGCAGGGTATCGAGACCGTCGCCAAAGAACTCGACGAACTTACCGACCACGCCGTGCTGGCGCAGCATCTGCACAATTGTGAGTACCAGATCGGTGGCGGTTGCCCCCTCTGGCAGGCGTCCCCGCAACTCGAAACCGACCACTTTCGGTATCAGCATGGTTATCGGCTGGCCCAGCAACGCCGCCTCGCCCTCGATACCGCCCACGCCCCAACCGAGCACGCCCACGCCGTTGATCATTGTCGTGTGCGAATCGGCACCGACCACTGTATCCGGGTATGCCTGCTGAATGCCGTCGCGCTGCTGGGAAAAGACCACCTGCGCGAGGTATTCCAGATTTATCTGGTGCACGATGCCCGTATCGGGCGGCACGACCTTGAAATTGTCGAACGCCTGCTGCCCCCATTTGAGAAAACTGTAACGTTCGCCGTTGCGCTGAAACTCCAGCTGCGCGTTGAGATCCAGCGCACCGCTGGAAGCATGACCGTCCACCTGCACAGAGTGATCGATGACCAGTTCCACTGGTTGCAGGGGATTGATACGCTCGGGATCACCTCCCAGCGCCTGCATAGCCTCGCGCATCGCGGCGAGATCGACCACCGCGGGGACACCGGTGAAATCCTGCAGCAGCACTCGCGCCGGCCGAAACGCTATCTCCACGTGGGGCTCGGCTTTGGCGTCCCAGTTGACCAACGCCTCGATGTCGCCGCGCGTGACGCTGCTGCCGTCCTCGTTACGCAACAGGTTCTCAAGCAATATTTTCAGTGCGAACGGCAGACGCTCGGCCCCGTCGAGCTCGGCCAGGCGGTAGATCTCGTAGTCACTGCCGCCCGCTGTCAGCGTTGCGCGGGCATTGAAGCTGTCAGTCATATCGGCATCTCACAGTTACAAGTGATGAGGGTGTCCCGCAGCCTGCTGGCAACGGTGGATGACTCCGCGGCTGATCGTGACCGTCTGGCCCGGATACGGACAGCTGCGAACGGCGCATAATTATATACAAAGCAATGCTGCGTAGCAGCATCGATTACCGGGTTTCGGACTCCACCTCGGCATCGCGATCCACCTGTTCGTCGGTGACTTCGACTGCATCGCCCGCATCGTCCACTTCGCCGGACTCGAGCAACTGCAGAATTTCCCTCGCTTCCAGATCCATTTCCGAATCCTTTTCCTCGCCGCTGCCTCCGGCAAACATCGAATTGTACTCGCGCAGCATTTTGTCCATGGTGCTCTTGGTTTTATGCAGCTCCTTGATCGTCGTTTCGTAGTCGGTTTTCAGTTTTTCGATGACGGCGTCTTTGGGGCTTTCGGCCGGATCGCCGGCCGGTGGTTCAGACACGGGATTGCCCCGCTGATCTTCGAGCTGCTGCTGATAGGCGTCCACCAACGTTTTCAACTGCGTGTAGATGTTGATCACCGATCCGGCGGCGCGCTTGTTGTAAGCACCTATGAAAGCCTGGCACACGCCGCGCTCGTGATTGCTGAGCGCGGTGGCGCTGTCCCCGTCTTCGAGCAGTTCCCTGGTGCGCTCGAGACGTGCTCCCGCCTCTTGGTTGATATTGGCCACCAGCGCGCGCAGCGCTTTACGGTCCCGGCCGCTGCGCCACGCGCCGCGAACGAAACTGACCAACAGAAACGCACAGGCCAGGGCGAAGCCCTCCACCAGCAAAGTGAACAGCGCGGCGTTGATTTCGATCAAGATTCCAGCTCCCCCAGGCGCAGGCCGGGGTCACTGTCGCGGCGTTTACGCCACCACCACAGGGCGCTAACCAGAAACAACGCAGCAACGTTCGCCGCCGCCAGCGGCCAAGCGTATTCAATCCAGTCGAATCGAGGTCGTGGTGGCGGCTGGGGCGGGATCACCGGCTCGGGGGGCAACGCTGGCGCCTGTTCGATGACCACCGGCGGCAGATCGAAGTCCACCGGCTGCCCGCTGGGCGACGTTCCGGTGATCCGCAGGCTCAACGTATGCTCGCGGGCGGGCAATTCCCCGATCCGGCCGTACCAGATACCGTCTTCATCGCGCACTAAATCGAGTGGGCGTAGCTGCCCGGGTACGCCCTGCAGTGAGGCCTGCACCTGCAGCTGCTCGGCGCCGATAAACTCCGTACGGGCAGCGATGCGAACCGGGTAATCCTGTTCGGCAGTTCCCAGATCCAGGGTCACCGGCAGCGCCACGTTAAAACGCACCTGCCGTTCGCGGGCAAACGTGTCGCTGCTGGCGCTGATCACGATTGAGTGCACGCCTTCATCACGCAGATCGCCGATCGTGGCGGTAAACTCTTGTGCCGCGTTGGGCTGCAGGCGATACGAGTTCACGCTACCATCGGGCCGCGTATGTTCGGCAAAAACCTGCACCAGTTGCATAAAATCCGCTCGCTCTATGCGCCGCCCGGCCTCCTGCAGCGAGGCGCTTATTTCGACGCCGTCACTTGGCAAGCGGTGATTGCCAAGCTCGCCGGTCTGCAGGCGCAGATCGGTAGCGACCAGCACCCGGTTGTCCGGGTCCAGCTGCGCGTCCACCTGCCAGTGGCCGGCTTGCGGTTGCTCGACGGTAATCAGGTCGTAGCCCTCATCGGAACGCCAGCGCGCGCCGGGCGGTGGAGTGTTTGCCGAATACTCGGTCCCATCCGGTGACTGCAACAGTGTTGGCGACGCCTGTTCGGCGCGGAACACCAGCAGCGTCAGCTCTTTGATGGACGCATCAACCTGGAAGCCGTTGTCGTGCAGCGGGACAGCGTCGGTATCGGCAGTTTTCTCAAAGGCGTGCAGGAACGCGCGCTGCAGTTGACCGGCGTCGCTGGCCAACTCGTACCAGCCCGCGGTTTCCCGAGCAAGCATGCGCAATAACTCGTGGTCGGCTTCAGCCGACAATGCCACGGTCATTATCTTGATATCCCGCGCCTTGAGGTCAGGCAACAGCAATTGCAGAAGACGGGCGCGAGACGCTTGATTCGCACCCGGCTCCTTGGAGACATCGACCATGCCATCGGTAAGCAGCAGCAAATTGCGGCGCGAGCCGCTCGAGGCGCCCTGCCAGTCGCGTGTCGCGCGCCGCAGAGCGTCTTCTATGTTGGTAAACATACCGCGCGAATGGATACGCGAGGCACCGCGCTCGGCACGAGCTCGCCAGACGTCGTCTACGACACCGTGCGGGACCTCCATGTTCACGTAGCGGCCGAACGTCCAGACACCGGCCTGCGATCCGCTGGGCAGCAGGTCCGTCACCAGGCGCAGCGCGGCTGCGCGCATATTGTTCGGGTCGGTGCGCTTCATGCTGCCGGAGATATCGATCAGAACGCGTGTGTCTACGGCCTGGGCGCGTGCAAGTCCGGCGTTCGCCACCACCCAGGCCCACGCGCACAACGCACAGATCAAACAACGGCGCACACGGTAGTTCATGCTGCTGTTAGCGGCGCGCCGTCACTACGCTTTAGCGTATAAGTGATTGATTGGACGGTTTTTTCGACGCTGGACGCGCTGTTTGCCGTCGGCATTGCGACGCACAACGCCCACTAGCCGGCCGGCTTGCCCGCCCTGATCCGTCCAAATACCCTGCGAATTCCTGGCCACCCTCGCACCAGGCGCAGGGGATCAGGCCCTTTTTGAAAATGCGACTGCCAACTCACTATATTGATCAACAGCTTATCGCCGTTGATCAATGGCGGCACGTCCATGCACCGCCTGGCGGGCCGTCGAAAGACGGCGTGCTAGAGTAGATTCTCCACCGCGTTGCGCTCAGCGAACAATTCCGCTTTGGTGGCATCCATTTTTTCCTGGCTGAACGAATCGATATCCAGTCCCTGCACGATGCTGCAATCGCCGTCCTTGCATACCATCGGGTAAGAATAAATGATCCCCTCCTCGATGCCGTATGACCCGTCGCTGGGAATCGCCATGCTCACCCAGCCGTCGCTACCCGACGTCCAGTCGCGCATATGATCGATCGCGGCGGCACTGGCCGACGCGGCACTGGATGCACCGCGCGCATTGATGATTGCAGTGCCGCGTTTCTGCACTGTCGGAATAAACTCCTCGCGCACCCATTTCTCGTCGACCAGCGACGCTGCCTTCTTGCCGTCAACCAGCGCATGGGAAATATCCGGATACTGGGTGGCGGAGTGATTGCCCCAGATCGCCATTTTTTCGATCGCCGTTACCGCAGCGCCCGTTTTGCCCGCCAACTGGCTCAAGGCGCGATTGTGGTCCAGCCGAGTCATAGCGGTGAACTGGCGCGGATTCAGATCCGGTGCGTTGCGCATCGCGATCAGCGCATTGGTGTTGGCCGGATTGCCGACCACCAGCACTCGCACGTCACGGCTGGCGTGCTCGTTCAGCGCCTTGCCCTGGGGTGCGAAAATTCCGCCGTTCTCGGCCAGTAGATCGCCGCGCTCCATGTCCGCAGTGCGCGGTTTCGCCCCCACCAGGAACGCAAAGTCGACATCGCGGAACGCTACGGCGGCATCGTCCGTGCAGATTATGTCGTGCAACAGTGGAAACGCGCAGTCGTCCAGTTCCATGCGCACGCCATCCAGCGCCTGTAGCGCCGGCGAGATTTCCAGCAGTTGCAGAACGACAGGTTGCTCGGCGCCGAGCAGGTTGCCCGCCGCAAGCCGGAACAGCAAGGCGTAGCTGATTTGTCCGGCGGCACCCGTCACCGCGATTCTGACCGGTGGTTTCATGATCGACTCCTGTGGTTGCGTGGGTTTGCGCATGGCACGCACGCCTCAGCGGCGAACCGCGCAGCATTATACACGCGGCTTTCCCAGCGGGCGTGGCCGAACCCGCGGTACCGCATAGCCTGGCGCTAGTATTTGTTTGCTCCGCAACACGCCTGTATCGTTAGCATTGGTTTCCTCTCGCACAGGCGCCATTGTGGGCAGACTGAGCCAATACTTCGATATCAAAACAGACGTGCAAGGTAACGAGTACATGGAAGTGTACCTGGAGGGTATCGCCCTGTTGCGCCTGGCGCTCACCAACAAAGGCACAGCATTTACCCAGCAGGAGCGCATCGAACTCGGTCTGGATGGCCTGCTGCCCCCGCAGGTCAACACTATCGACCAACAGCTGGAACGTGTGTATCGGGGCTACCAGCGGGAAGTCAGCGACATTGCGCGCTATCAGTACCTGCGCGCATTGCAGGAACGCTCCGAGATTCTGTTTTACGCGCTGTTGGTGCGGCATCTCGAGGAAATGCTGCCTATCGTTTACACCCCGACGGTCGGCCAGGCGGTGCAGGAGTACAGCTACCTGTATCAGAGCCCGCGCGGCCTGTCGTTGTCGCCCTTGAACATCGATCGTTCGATCGATCTGGTGGAGCGTTACCCGATGAGCGAAGTGCGCATGATCGTGGCCACCGACTCATCGGCGATTCTCGGCATCGGCGATCAAGGGTACGGCGGCCTGGCGATCGCGATCGGCAAACTGGCGTTATATGCCGCCGGCGGTGGTGTCAGCCCGTTTCACACCATGCCGGTGAATCTCGACGTTGGTACGGATCGTCTGGATTTGATCGAAGATCCCTCTTATCTGGGCGTGCGCCAGCCGCGGTTGCGCGGCGACGCCTATTTGAATTTCCTCGACAAGTTCGTCGGCGCCATCAAATCACGCTGGCCACACGCCGTGATTCAGTGGGAAGATTTGTCCAAGAACGTCGCGTTCGACGTACTGCAGCGTTATCGCGATGAAATCGCCAGTTTCAACGACGACATTCAGGGCACCGGCGCCACGGCGCTGGCGGGCATGCTGTCGGCGTGCCGGCTGATCGGCCAGTCGCTGACCGAACAGACAATCGTGGTGCTGGGTGCGGGCGCCGGCGGCATAGGCGTTGCCGATGCACTATGCGAAGGCATGATCCGCGAGGGTCTCTCGCGTGCCGACGCAGAACGGCGCGTGCTGGTACTCGATTCCCATGGCCTGTTGCTCGAAGGCCGCGCCAACACGGACGCGTACAAGCGAGCGCACGCGCAGAAGAGAACATTGATCGAGGATTGGCGAATCGCCGACGAAGTACCCAACCTGCTTGAAGTCATCGAAAATGCGCGGGCCACCGCGTTGATCGGTCTGAGTGGTCAGGCCGGGGCGTTCACGCAACCGCTGGTGGCGGCTATGTGCCGCAACGCCAAGCGGCCGATCATATTTCCTTTGTCCAATCCAACCTCGATTATCGAGGCGCTGCCCGAGGATGTGCTCACCTGGACCGAGGGGCGTGCAGTCGTGGCCACCGGCAGCCCGTTCGAGGACGTTGAATACGACGGCAAAATGTACGCTATCGGCCAGGGAAACAACGCGTTCATCTTCCCGGGACTGGGGTTTGCTGCGATCCTCTCAGAATGCGAAAAAATCACTGATAACATGGTGCTGGAATCGGCTTATGCGCTGGCCGACTACACGGCCACTAATCATCTGGAAACGGGACGCGTCTATCCCCCGGCACGGGAACTTCAAGAAGTGAGCATAAGCGTGGCGACACGCGTGATCCGGTACGCTCTGGAGGAGGGTGTCGCACGCAACACAGCACTGTCGGACTGCGATGTGGATGCGTACGTGCGCTCGCGATTCTGGCACCCCAGGCATCTGCCGTTCGCGCGGGGCAAAAACTGATGGCTATTGCGGACATCACGAGTGCGGAGCGCTGGATGGTGCAGACGACCTGTAACGAACGCCGGGACCAGGTCGAGTTGCATCCGGTCGACGTGGAACTCAAGCTCGACCCGCACAGCGAAGAACTCACCAGCAGCCCCGCGTTGTTCTGGCAGGTAGAGGAATGCAGCTTTGTGATCGTAAAGACGCGTGGAGGGCGGTTTCGCGGTAATTTCTTCTATCAGGATCTGCAACAGTACGGAACCGGCATCCCCGAATACGACGACATCAGCGAGTGCGCCGTCGCGTTGTTGCGCGTCCAGGCAGATCATCGAAGTGTGCGCAGTGGCGCTTATCGCGATCGCCAACCCGACGGCTGACGCACACAAGGGGCGTCCGTTCGCACCGGTTCTGAATCTCAAGCGATTAGACTTTATTCCAGCGGAGTAAAAATGAGCAAAACTAACGCGTTCTACGCTCAGTCAGGCGGTGTCACCGCCGTAATCAACGCCACCGCCTGCGGGGTGATCGAAACCGCGCGCCAGCACAAGGACCGCATCGGTAAGGTATTCGCCGGGCGCAACGGCATCATCGGCGCACTCAGCGAAGACCTGATCGACACCAGCCGCGAATCAGCACGAGCCATCGCCGCGCTACGCCATACTCCGTCCGGCGCTTTCGGCTCGTGCCGGTACAAGCTGAAAAGCCTCGAAGAGAGCCGGCATGAGTACGAACGCCTGATCGAGGTATTCAAAGCGCACAACATCGGCTTCTTTTTCTACAATGGCGGGGGCGATTCGGCAGACACTTGCCTGAAAGTCTCGCAACTTTCGAACAGTACCGGCTATCCGATTCAGGCAATTCATATCCCCAAGACCGTGGACAACGACTTGCCGGTAACGGACAACTGCCCGGGCTTCGGCTCGGTCGCCAAATACGTCGCCGTCTCCATCCGCGAGGCCGGCTTCGACGTCGCCTCGATGGCCAAAACGTCGACAAAAGTTTTCGTCATGGAGGTCATGGGCCGCCACGCCGGCTGGATTGCCGCCGCCGGCGGGCTGGCGGCCGAGAAGCCTGGCGATCCCCCGCACATCATCCTGTTGCCGGAAGTGGTGTTCAACGAAAAGCGTTTTCTCGCTAAAGTAGAGAAAAGCGTAAATGACTATGGGTACTGCGCGATTGTGGTGTCCGAGGGCCTGCGCAACCGCGATGGGCAGTTTCTATCCGACGTAGGCACACGCGATGCTTTTGGCCATGCGCAACTGGGTGGGGTCGCACCCGTGATCGCGGCGCTGGTCAACCGCGAACTCGGGTACAAATACCACTGGGCGGTGGCGGATTATCTGCAGCGTGCCGCCCGCCACGTCGCGTCGAAAACCGACGTCGAGCAGGCCTATGCCGTGGGCAAGGCTGCGGTGCAATTCGCGTTGCAGGGGAAGAATTCCGTGATGCCAACCATCGTACGCAAATCCAGCAAACCCTATCGCTGGAGCATTGGCGCGACACGCCTGGCGAGAGTGGCGAACGTGGAGAAAAAGATGCCGCGCAATTTCATCGACAAGGAGGGATTCGGGATCACCGCGAGATGTCGGACCTATCTGGAGCCACTGATCAAAGGTGAGGACTACCCGCCGTACAAAGACGGGCTGCCGCAATATGTGCAACTCAAAAACATCGGGGTGAAACCGAAACTGCGGCCCTTCGAGCTGTAACAGGTAGAACCCATGACCTTGCGGCGGGCGAGAGAGCTGATCTGCGAGCAGACGAGTATGGGCGGCGGCTACAACCGTAACGCGACACGGCTGATTCTGCACGAAGTGCACAAAGAACATGGCCAGAGCTCGGTCGATCGGCTGCTACGCGCGCTCGATCTGGAAAATGTAGTCGGACCGAAACCCGGAACAGATTTCAGCAAAGTCGTGTAGAACAGTAACTACCTCGCCGCATCACACTCGTTGTGGGCGGCGAGGAAAACTCGGGGGCAATCATGCGAGTCATACTATTGGGCGGGCCTGGTGCCGGCAAAGGCACACAGGCGGCCTACATAACGGAACGTTACGGCATTCCACAGATTTCCACGGGTGACATGTTGCGCGCTGCGATAAGCGCAGGATCGCCGCTGGGACTGCAGGCCAAGGCAATCATGGACGCCGGCGACCTGGTCTCGGATGACGTGATCCTGGGCCTGGTCGCGGAGCGGTTGCGCGAAGACGACTGCGCGAACGGATTTCTGTTCGATGGATTTCCGCGCACCATCGCGCAGGCGGAAGCGTTGAAAACGCAGCATGTCGACATAGACGCCGTGGTGGAAATTGCGGTGGACGACGAGGAAATCGTTAAGCGCATGAGCGGACGACGCGTGCATCCTGCATCGGGACGCACTTACCACGTGACATTCAATCCACCGCGAACTTCCGGTAAAGACGACGTAACGGGCGAGGATCTAGTGCAGCGCAAGGACGACGAGGAGAATACGGTGCGTAATCGGCTCACCGTGTACCATGAGCAAACTGCACCGCTTATCGATTTTTACGCCGACTGGCAACGAAAAGGTGACGCTGCCGCCCCCCGCTACCTGCGTATAGAGGGCATAGGCGGCGTGGAGGAAATCCGCGACCGGATTTTTTCAGCGCTTGGTTAGCCGATCATGTGCAAACACCGCATCGCTCCCCGAGCGTCCGATTCTCAGTAAGAGCAAACGGTCAACGCCAGCGTTGGCAATGGCAATGGCAATGGCAATGGCAATGGCAATGGCAATGCAGCAAACCTACAGCAACCGCAGAGGAGGTCATTTCCGTGCGTAAGGAAAAAGTCGCCGATTGGGGATCACTGGAACCTGCCAGACCCGCACACGCACTGATCGAGAACGTCGATCTGGTCATCATCAAGTGGGCGGACGAGACAGACGTGTCGGTGCTGTACGGGCGTTGCCTGCATCGCGGCGCATTACTGGCGGATGGTTACGTGCGCGGCGAAAATCTGATCTGCGGCGTGCATAACTGGGACTACGGTTACAAAAGCGGGATCAGTTCATATAACCGCAGCGAACAACTGCACAAGTTCAACGCGTGGGTCGAAGACGAAGCGGTCTGGGTGGACGCGGACGAAATCGCCGCCTGGGAAAGAAGCAATCCACAAGCCTACGATCGCGACGCGTATCTCGGAAACTATGTGGATCTGCACGGCATACCGATCGAGCCGTACACCGGCTATACGCAAGAGCTGGCTCGCTACGGCCTGGATAAGGTCGGCCATCACGGCCGCGTCACCGCCATGGGCATACCACGCAGTGAGTTACCACGCTGGGAAGACATTCAGTTCGTCACGGGGCAATTGCAACGCCTGCCGTTGCTGGATGACGCACCGGTCGCCACCGAGCTGGTGATCGGTCCCAATGCGCAGAAACCTTTGCGCCTGGAGATTCCGCTGTTGGTTTCGGACATGAGCTTCGGTGCGCTGTCAGAAGAAGCGAAGATCTCGCTGGCCAAAGGTGCCGAACTTGCCGGCACCGGCATTTGCTCCGGAGAAGGTGGCATGCTGCCGGAGGAACAGGCCGCGAACAGCTGTTATTTTTACGAACTGGCCTCGGGACGATTCGGCTACTCCATGGACAAGGTGACAAAATGCCAGGCGTTTCATTTCAAATGCGGGCAGGGCGCCAAAACCGGCACCGGCGGTCACCTTCCCGGGCACAAAGTGCAGGGGAAAATCGCCGAGGTGCGCGGGTTGCCCGCAGGCACCGCAGCGGTATCGCCGCCACGTTTTCCCGACTGGGAGACTCTCGACGACTATCGTGAGTTCGCCGCACAGGTGCGCGACGAGACCGGCGGCATCCCGATCGGCGTGAAACTGTCAGCGCAACACATCGAACGTGACATCGATGCGGCGCTGGAAATCGGCGTCGACTACATTATTCTGGACGGCCGCGGTGGCGGCACCGGCGCCGCGCCGCTGCTGTTTCGCGACAACATATCGGTGCCGACCATCCCGGCGCTGGCACGAGCGCGTAAACATTTGCAGCAAAGCGGCCGGCCGGCAGTGACGTTGATCATTACCGGCGGTCTGCGCAGTCCCGCGGACTTCGCTAAAGCTCTGGCGCTGGGTGCCGACGGTATCGCGGTATCCAATGCTGCCATTCAGGCGATTGGTTGCCAGGCAATGCGTGCGTGCCACACCAACAACTGCCCGGTAGGAATCGCCACGCAGAAACCACATTTGCGCGCGCGTCTGGACATCGATATCTCGGCACAACGCCTGGCGAAGTTTTTCGGCGCCGCCGTACATCTGATGCAGGTCATGGCACGCGCTTGCGGTCACCACGAACTGAGCGCGCTGTGCCCCGATGATCTCACAACCTGGGACCGTGACATGGCTTACCTCACGGGTGTGAGTTACGGCGGCGTTGTACCGTTATAGGTCCTGCCTTATTAGCCCCTCTTCCTGGCGCTCTCCCCAGAGGGGAGAGGGAATAGTCCAACATCCAAAGTTCCCCCTTGGGGACAGAGACCGCTGGGCTCTTTCTCCCCTCTCCCCCTGGGAGAGGGGCCGGGGGTGAGGGTTCATACGTCGTCCTGCAAAGACATCAACGACGCATTGCCCCCGGCAGCCGTCGTGTCGGTCGATATCGCGCGCTCGGTCGCGAAACGATGCAAGTAGCGCGGACCGCCTGCTTTCGGACCGGTACCGGACAGCCCTTCCCCGCCGAACGGCTGCACGCCTACCACGGCGCCGATCATACTGCGGTTGGCATACAGGTTACCCACCCGCGCCCGGGCACGCACACGCTCGACCGTGGTGTCGATGCGACTGTGCACACCCAGCGTCAACCCATACCCCGTGGCATTGATGTCATCGAGCACGGCATCGAAATCGCTGGCCGGATAGCGGATGATGTGCAGTACCGGACCGAACACCTCACGTGGCAGTTGACTGATGCTGTCGATCTGCAACGCGACAGGTGGAAAATAGTACCCGCCGGCAGCACCCGTGGAAGGCGGTGCGTTTATCACACGATGCGCCGCACTGCGCATACGTGCAACGTGTTGCTCGAGCGTCGCGCAGGCTTCCTCGTCGATTATCGGTCCCACGTCGGTAGCGAGATCCTCCGGATCACCGGTAACCAGCTCCTGCATGGCACCGGCAAGCATCTCGATCACAATATCGGCAGTGTCGTCCTGCAGATACAATACACGCAGCGCCGAACAGCGTTGCCCGGCACTTTGAAACGCGGAAACTATCACGTCTCGAACGACCTGTTCCGGCAACGCCGTGGAATCCACCAACATGGCATTCTGTCCGCCGGTCTCGGCAATCAGCGGCACGATAGGCCCGCCGCGTTTCGCCAATCCCATCGCAATAATGCGCGCCGTTTCAGTCGATCCGGTGAACGCCACGCCTCTTACGCGAACGTCCCGCACCAGCGCGGCACCAACTGTCTCGCCGCGCCCAGGCAACAACTGCAACGCCGCGCGTGGCACGCCGGCTTTGTGCAGCAGATCCACCGCAAAAGCAGCAAGCAAAGGCGTCTGTTCGGCCGGCTTCGCCAGCACCACGTTGCCGGCCGCCAGCGCCGCCGATAACTGGCCCGTGAAAATCGCCAGCGGAAAATTCCAGGGACTGATGCACACAAACGGACCACGGCCATGCAGGGATATTTCGTTACGTTCGCCAGTCGGTCCCGGTAAAACCTGTGGCCCGCCAAAATCGCGCTCGGCCTGCAAGGCATAATAGCGCAGGAAATCCACCGCCTCGCGCACTTCGGCAACGGCGTCGTTCAATGTCTTGCCGCCTTCACTTTGACAGATCGCGAGCAACTCGGCGCTGTGCTCTTCGTACAGATCCGCGCCCATCCTCAAGGCAGCGGCACGTTGCCCGGCGGCTGTCGCATCCCAGCTTGGCGCGAATTCGTTCGCGCTTGCCAGAGCCGCCTCAACGTCGCTCTCGCCAGCCTCGATAACCCGCCCGATGGTCCGAGTTCGATCGCCGGGGCTGGTCACGTCGCGTGCGCTGCCGCCACGCCCGGTGCCGTGCTCCAACAACGGTCGCGCCTGCCATGTCGCACCGATACTTTTTATCTCGCGCGCAAGGTGCCGCAGACGGTGCGCATCACTGATATCGATGCCGCTGGAGTTGCGCCGCTCAGGACCGTACAGATCCGCGGGCAACGGTATCGACGGATGCCGGGTGCGCGTCTCACGCCGCACCTTGGTCACCGGATCCGCCACGATTTCCTCGATGGGAAGTTTCTCGTCCACCAGCCGATTGACAAACGAGGTATTGGCACCGTTCTCCAACAAGCGGCGAACCAGGTATGCGAGCAAATCCTTGTATTCGCCTACTGGTGCATAGATCCGGCACGCCACGGGCTTTTCCGAATCCTCGACGATTTTTGCATACAGCGCCTCGCCCATGCCGTGCAGACACTGAAACTCGAACGGCGTTTCGCCGGCCATGACCGACACGGCCGCCGCCGTATGCGCATTGTGTGTGGCGAATTGGGTATAGAAAGCCGTCGGATCGGCCAGCAGTTTCTGCGCACATGCGAGGTAGGAAACGTCGGTGTTGGCCTTACGTGTGAAAACCGGGTAGTCCGCCAGTCCCAGTTCCTGAGTACGCTTTATTTCGGCATCCCAGTAGGCGCCTTTCACCAGCCGCACCATGAATCGGCGTCGCGTTCGCCGGGCAACTCCGGCCAGCCAGTCGACCACATAAAGTGCGCGTTTTTGATAAGCCTGTACCGCCAATCCCAAGCCATGCCAATCGGCAAGCTCAGTATCGCCGGCCAACGCTTCCAGGATCGACAGCGAAGGATCCAGCCGATCCGCTTCCTCGGCATCAATAGTCAAACCGATATTGCAACGTTTCGCTGCCAGCGCCAGGCGCTTGACGCAGGGCAACAGTTCATCCATCACCCGCTGCATGCTCGCAAATTCGTAGCGCGGATGCAGCGCGGAAAGTTTCACAGAGATTTCCGGGTTGTGCATTACCTGGTCGGCATGCGCAGTCTGGCCAATGGTCTCGATGGCATGCATATAGGCGCCGAGATATCGTTGAGCATCGGCCATCGTATGTGCCGCTTCGCCGAGCATATCGTATGAGTAACAATAACCTTTTTGCTCTTGTATCCGTGCCTTATTCAAAGCACCGTCGATGTCCTCGGCAAGTACGAATTGACCACCCAGAATACGCATTGCTTGCCCGATCGCCGCACGAATCACGGGCTCGCCACTGCGAGCCACCATGCGCCGCATGAACCCGCCGAGGTCGCGCTGCGCCTCGTCATCCAGCTGCACCAGGCGTCCGGTCAGCATCAGCGCCCAGGTCGAGGCGTTGACGAACAGCGAATCACTGTGCCCGAGATGAGCCTCCCAGTCGGCCGTGCCCAGTTTGTCCTTGATCAGGCGGTCCGCCGTCACCGCATCCGGCACTCGCAACAACGCTTCGGCGAGGCACATCAACACCACACCCTCGCGGCTGGACAAGTCGAATTCATGCAGAAATGCGTCGAGACCGCCATGAGCGCGGCGCTCTCCGCGAATAGCCTCGACCAGCTTGTGAGCCTGAACGGCGATACGGTGCCGCGCTTGCGGCGTCAACGCGATATGTTCCAGGAGGGTATTCACGGTAGCTGTCTCGTCGGCACGGTACTGCGCGGCAACCGCATCGCGCAGCGGGTCGTCATAGCCTGGCGGTTCGGTAAAATGCATCACATATCCTTCGTGCTATCGACGAGCACCGGTATACAAACAATCGGAGACACTGGCAAGGGTGCACGAATCAAGTCGCAGGAATCTGCTGGTCGTGGCGCACACGCCATCGCCTAATACTCAAGCGTTGTGCGATGCGGTGCTGCGCGGTGCCAGCCATCCCGACATAATCAACGTCGAGGTTCGTCATGTGCGCCCTTTGCAGGCTCAGCCCGACGACGTTTTACGGGCCCACGCCATCATACTGGGCACCACCGAGAATTTCGGCTACATGAGTGGTGCTCTGAAGGATTTTTTTGATCGCATTTATTACCCCTGTCTGCAACGCACGGAAGGGCTGCCTTATGCAACCTACATACGGGCCGGCAAGGACGGCACGGGTACACGCATCGCGATAGAAAAAATCACCACCGGGCTGCGTTGGCGGGCGGTACAGGCGGCCCTGGTATTGCAAGGTGACTACGACGAGCACTTCATTGATGATTGCGAGGAACTGGGTACGACCGTAGCGGCCGGCCTGGACGCGGGGATCTTCTAAGACCGCGATGCTGTGCACGCGAGCGATCACACGCACACCCGGCGCGGACTTCGCCGCTGGTCTTACCACCTCACGGCTAGGTGATCCGCTACTCGAGACGATGCTCGCACAGCATGCAGGCTACGAAAGCCTATTGCGCAAACTGGGCCTGCATGTAACGACGTTACCGCCATTGCCTGGTTTCCCGGACGCGTATTTCGTCGAGGATGCGGCCGTCGTGCTCGCTGACATCGCCATCGTCACACGGCCGGGGGCCGCAAAGCGGCGCGGTGAAACGGAGCACCTGCAACCTGCACTGAATCAATACCGGGAACTGGCATACATAGAAGCGCCAGGCACGATGGATGGCGGGGACGTTCTGCTCATCGGCACAAATGCTTACATCGGGGTTTCGCAACGCACCAACCTCTCAGGGGCAGAGCAGCTTGCACCAATACTGCGCCGCCACGGCTATTGCTGTACGGCTGTGGAAGTCGCCGCCGGCCTGCATTTGAAATCCAGCGTCAGCCAGGTTGCAGACGACGCGCTGCTGATGACAGATCAATTTGCCGGGCATCCGGCTTTCGCAAACTACCGCAGAATTGTACTGGCGGCGGATGACGCTTACGCCGCCAACGTACTGTGGGTAAATGGGCGAGT
>JAOTYY010000390.1 GCA_029861595.1 Gammaproteobacteria bacterium | reverse complement strand
TGCCGCAGTCACGCTACCTGTCCGAAGTGCTGCGCGAGGACCTTCGGCTAACCGGCACCAAGATTGGCTGCAACGAGGCCGAGTGCGGCATTTGTACCGTTCTCGTAAATGGCACAGCGGTGGTCAGCTGCGTATTCCCGGCGTTCAAGGCGCAGGGTGCACAGATTGAAACGATCGAAGGTCTATCGCAGGACGGCGGCCTGCATGCGCTCCAGCAGGCATTCCTGGATCACGGCGCCGTGCAGTGCGGCATCTGCACGCCTGGCCTGATCATGACGGCCAAGGGCCTTCTGGATCGCACGAGCGCCGCCGGAGAAGTCGTGACCGAGGAGGACATCAGAATCGCACTCAAAGATTCGTACTGCCGCTGCACGGGTTACCAGAGTGTGATCAATGCGATCCAGCAGGCGTCGGGTCAGGACGTCCCACCGTACGTCCCCGAGACTCAGGAACCTGGCCTCGCTGTTGGCAAGGCGCAATCCAATCCCGATGCACTGGCGAAGATCAGGGGCAGCGCCCGCTTCACCGATGATTACAAATTCCCCGGCATGCTCTACGCGCGCACCAAACGCGCCAACGTGCCGCACGCACGCATTCGCTCGATCGATACTGCAGCAGCGCGCAAACTTGAAGGTGTGCACGCGGTGCTTACGCACGAGGATATTCCCGGCCGCAACGCGCACGGCATAGTGAGCATCGACTGGCCGGTGCTGTGCGGCAGCAAAGTGCGATATGTCGGCGATGCCGTGGCGATCGTTGCGGCCGAGTCCGAAGCGATCGCTGCTGCGGCGCTGGAATTGATCAACATCGACTACGAGGAACTACCCGCCGTCACCGATGTGATCGAAGCGGCAAAGCCCGACGCAACACCCGTTCACGAGGAGCGTCCCGACGGCAACCTCTTAAAGCACATCAAGGTAAAGAAAGGCGATATCGATTCCGGTTTTGCTGACGCCGACGTGATCATTGACCAGACCTACCGCACCCCCACTACCGAACACCTGTTTCTTGAGCCGGAGTGCTCGATCGGTGTACCGGCGGGTTACGACCCAACGACCTTCGGCGGGCTCTGCGAAGCCCTGGCGGTGCGCGGTGAAAACGCAAAGCACGACAAGACGACGATTTACGTGGGCAGCCAGATTCCGTATCTGGACCGCGACCAGGCCGCCGCCACGCTTGGGGTAGAGAAGAGCGACGTGCGAGTGGTCGCCACGTTGATGGGTGGAGGTTTTGGCGGCAAGGAAGACATCGTTGGCCAGATTCATTCAGCCCTCCTCGCCGAGGCCACGCGACGTCCGGTGAAGATGTTGTACTCGCGCCAGGAAAGCTTGCTGGTGCACCCCAAGCGGCATGCCACGATCATTCGCATCCGCACCGGGGCTCGCAGCGACGGCAAACTCACGGCCGTAGAAGCGACGCTGTACGGAGACGGCGGAGCCTACGCCAGCCTCAGTGAGAAGGTGCTAACCCGGGCAACAACCCATGCCACCGGCCCGTATGATGTGCCGAACGTCAAGGTCGACTGCTTCGCCCTGTACACAAACAATGTTCCCTGTGGCGCGTTCCGTGGCTTCGGCGTAACCCAGAGTTGTTTCGCGGTCGAAAGCAACATGGACATGCTGGCGGAGAAACTTAAGCTCGACGCGGTTGAGTTCCGCCGCATGAACGCACTCACCGTCGGCTCGGAGACGTCGACCGGACAAGTGCTACGAGAAAGCGTGGGTCTGCACGAGTGTATCGACAAGGTCGAACACGACATGCGTGATGATGGTTTTCAGTGGACCTGGGATGAGGGCCATCGGCGCTTCGCCTGGGGCATTGCCATCGGCTACAAGAACACAGGGCTTGGCGGCGGCGCACCTGACAAGGCGACCGCCGAAGTCGAAGCGTGGCAGGATCCCGACAAGGGCTTGGTCGCCGAAGTGCGAACCTCATCGGCGGAAATGGGCCAGGGCCTGCCCGGTGTGCTCGCCGCCTGCGTGGCCGAAAAGCTCGGCATTTCATCTGACCGCGTCAGCGTCCTGCTGGGTGATACCGATTATTGCCCCGATGGTGGTCCCACTACCGCCAGCCGCCAGACGTATGTCAGCGGTAATGCGGCGCGCCTGGCGGCGAAAGACGTGGCTTCGCAACTCGCGACAGCGGATCCGGCAACAAAAATTAAAGCGCAGCACGAATACTGGGCGCCCAAGACCAGGCCGTTGGGAAGCGGTGGCGATATGCACGTTGCTTTCAGTTTCTGTGCTCAAGCCGCGCTGTGCGAAATCGACATGCGCACCGGCGAGGTCAGTGTGCGTAAAGTGGTTGCCGCACACGATGTCGGTCGCGCGATCAACCCGCTGACACTGGAAGGACAAATTGAGGGCGGCATCGTCATGTGCATCGGCTATACGCTGACCGAGCATTACATCCAGGAAGACGGCATTCCCTGGACTAACGTAATGGCGCGTTACAAACCGCCGAGCATCACGCATGCGCCGAGAATCGTGTCGCACATCGTGGAACA
>JAOTYY010000169.1 GCA_029861595.1 Gammaproteobacteria bacterium | reverse complement strand
ACGGCGGCGGAACAAGGGCACCAAGCAGCTCAGTTCAATCTCGCCATCCTGTACGATCAAGGACTCGGTGTTTCCCGTGACCTGGTTATGGCCTACGTGTGGTTTTTCGTAGCGGGCGCGCAAGGCAAGAAAGCACAGACACTACGCCACCAAAGCACGGACGGCATTGCGTCCCGATTATCGTATTCCACGAGCAAAGGTGGGCTGGCAGCGAAGGGCAACAGCGACCGTATTTTCCTGAAGCTCACCGCCGCTCAGCGGCAACATGCCGAAAAACTCGCTCACAAGTATTGCATCCGTTACGTATTGCCGTTCCGATAATGTCGCTTTGATCGAGTCGCACAAGCTCAACTAAGTGTTCAAAGAATGTGCGTAGACGGGATTTGCTGCGAGCTGAACTACTGAAATTGCGAGCCAAAGCAAGAAAGCAAGCAGACAGCCAATGAAATCAAATGATACTTCGACTGCTCCGAATCCACGCAAACAGCGCCTGGAGCGGCAGATAGCTGCGCTGGAGGCGGCGCTCGACAACATTGATCCTGCCATAAAAGACGGTGACTGTTCGGAATTCCAACGCACCGCTGAGATTCTTCACCAGAAAAAGCAGCTATTGAAGGCAATTACCTGGCGGTAGGTGAGTGGACGTTTGGTTTGAATAGTCAATCGCGGGTATCGGCTGCGCGCCTGCAGGTCAGTGAAAAGGAAGAAAGTGCTTGATGTAGTATTCCTCGGCCAACTGTTTGGCCAACTCGTGCTCTGCTGCATCGAACAATAGCGCCAATCGATTTCGATTGCCTGAGGCAACTGTCTTACCTTTGCGCACTTTCAGTGAACCTCGAAACGCCGGCAGACCTGTTTCGGCCGACCGCATGTACGGTCCCAGCGTGTTACCAGCACCGGCTAGAGCAAACCACACGTAGGCCATGACGAGATTTTTCGAAACACCTTCGCCGTTTTCGTACATTACTGCGAGGCTGAACTGGGCCGCTTGATGTCCTTGTTCCGCCGCCATGCGATACCAGGCAGCCGCTTCCCGCTCGTCCTTCGGATGGCCCAGTCCTTTACCCAGGAGGAGGGCCAGACTGTACTGGGCCGCGGCATGCCCCTGCAGCGCAGCCTTGTGGTACCAGTAGTAGGCTTTAGCGTAGTCCTGTGGCAGTTCTGTGCCATCTTGGTAGTGCAAAGCCACATTGAATTGAGCATCGCTATTGCCGCGGTTAGCGAGTAGAAGCTGCTGTGGGTTGTTCGTCATCGCATTAGTACGTTGCCTCGTGGCGAATGCCTTGTCTATGGATCTTTGCTAGAGGATCTGCACGGCGCGCTGGGAGGGGCGTTCGGGTAGCGTTGTTCTCGATTGACCTCATCTTCGGTGAACCTGCTCAGAGCGACAGCGTATCTACAGATCGCGGCCCAGTGCTCTGTCAGATGGTAGAGGTTGGATGTCACGTGCTGTTTATCGGATCGTATGCGCAGTGTACGCCCATTACGGTTTGATAGCGACGGCATGTCCACACCGTCACTGTCCTGCTCGCCGCCTGGAGCGGAACGGCACCTTCGGGCAATCGAACAGGTGCAAATAACGACGAATTGTCACGTTAGACCGTTCGATCCTGACCGGCAGTTTGTGGTGAGGCTGAAATGCGAGAATCGCATCTTCCCGCAGGATATGACGGACGATTGTCTAAACATCGCCAACTATTGATCCGGGTATCCTGTATACTGCTTGGCAATTAGAGACCCTCCCCCGATCTCTTCCTGAGTTCAACCTCCGCCAGTCATCGGCGAGCGTGACTCGATGAAGACAAGATTCTGCAGGAAGATTTGTGAATGTCTAAGGTAGTCCAGCTAGTACCGGCTCACCCCGGTTGGGTAAGTGTATTTTCATCCGATGACGGACAACGCACGTACCGCCCCATCGTCGCGTTCGGACTTGTGGAAGACGATGATGGCGCCAGGGTTCTGCAACCGTATAGTGGCAACGCCTACACCGATGACCTGATCGACGGTTTCGAAGGTTACGAGTATTCACCGCATACCGTTCAGGAATTGGTACGTACGGCTGGCCGCTAGAGACATGGTAGTAACCGTGGAAAAATCCATCGGTCTGGTCGCGACCGGTAATGCGGCCTCTGCCATCGTGAAAAGAGCGCTGGTTGTGTAGCAGCGGAGACGAGATGAAATTTCGAGTCGGTTACGAATTGCAGTATGAGTTTCCGCAATCGACACCGGTTATCTTGCTGCTGAATGTCCATTTCACACGCGTTGCCGACCTCGCGATGCCGGACCACATCCTGGTCGACCCCGGTGTTTCCATTTCGGGTTACCGAGATGGCTTCGGCAATTGGTGCAGTAGGATTCTTGCTCCGAAAGGCCACGTGCTCATCTCGGCTGATTCGATCGTAAGAGATACAGGTCAGCCGGATCCGGTCGTTTCTCATGCTGAACAAGTACGCGTTGAAGCGCTTCCGGAAGAGACTCTCGTATTCCTGCTGGCGAGCCGATTCTGCGACAGTGACCGGCTGCTGGACCTGGCCTGGGCTTTGTTCGGAACGACTGAACCGGGGTGGGCGCGGGTCCAAGCGGTAAGTGATTTTGTGCATCGACACATCACGTTTGGCTACGAGCACGCGCGGGTGACCAGGACGGCCTCCGAAGCGTATCAGGAGCGCTGCGGAGTATGTCGCGACTACGCGCACCTTGCTGTGGCGTTCTGCAGAGCCTTGAACATTCCGGCGCGCTACTGCACCGGTTATCTCAGCGACGTAGGCATGCCGCTACCTCACCCACCCGGTGATTTCGCCGCGTGGTTCGAGGCTTATCTCGGCGGCCAATGGTATACGTTTGACCCGAGAAACAATGTGCCCCGCATCGGCAGGATTCTCATGGCGCGAGGAAGGGACGCGGCCGATGTCGCTATCTCAACGACGTTCGGTCCCAACACGCTGCAAAGTTTCCGCGTCTGGACGGATGAGATTACGGGTCGGATTGAATGAAACGCCAATGATCGAATCCCTTCTGCTGACAGCGGTTCGCGTCTCAACATTCGAAAAGCGGCGACTATTGACGAATGCGACGGGCTTTTTCTTCGAGCGTGACGAGCGGCTGTTCCTGGTGACAAGCCGGCACGTCATGATCGACGAACCGAGCGAACATTTTCCCGACCGTATTGAAATCGAGTTGCACGTCGACGCTCACAATATGGCGAAGTCCACCGGTTTCTCGATTCCGTTGTACCGCGAGGGCAAGAGCATCTGGCGCCAGGCGGTGGACACTGCTGGAGAGATCGACGTGGCCGTAATCGAAATCGAGCGCGTGGCGTTGCCAGGCGCAACATATTACAGTGCCTTCACACCCAAGCACCTTCTCGATCCAATCGATCGGGTCGAGGTCGGTACCACGCTGCTTGTAGTGGGTTTCCCGCTGGGTTTCCACGATACGCTGCACCACATGCCGGTGGTGCGCCACGCAGTGATCGCATCGTCTTTCGGCCTGCGGTTCCAGGGTGAGGGGTACTTCCTTACAGATGCCCGCACCCACCGGGGCATCAGTGGTGCACCGGTCGTGATGCGTTTGCCCGGGCACGACCCGATATCGGGAGATCTGCCTTGGATACTGCTCGGCGTTCACTCGACTCGACTCGACGTAGGGACGCGTGATCTTGAACTGGACGAGGCTCTCGGGCTGAATTGTGCCTGGTATGCCGATGTCCTGCTAACACTCACCGATGGCTGATGACGCGAGCGATAGACGTACCCACCAATGAATTCAGCTATCTACCCTCGCGTCGTGCAACGAGGTTTATTTGATCTTACAGCAAGACCCCAACCCTCCGGGCAGGTCGATGCCGATCTCGTCTGGAGACGGTAATCGCTGTCATTGCGTCTAACATCGGCGCGAATCCTCCTGGTGTGGCGGGCCGCCTGTTTTCGCCGAGGGCGGGTCGCGAAAGGAGGTCTGCACGACGGCAAACCGGTTGCACCGCACAGTCGAGCGTCTATGCTTGTGTCTTTCGTCCATGCACGCGTCCACGCCCGGGAGTCAATTCATGCCACGAGTCAGAGAGGTCGAGATCGACGAGCTTCCCGAGGACGTTCAGCCAATCTACCGGCGTTACGCGAGTGACTACGGGCCCTTCCTGAACCAGGTCAAGATCTTTGCCCACCGCCCACCGGCCCTGAAGCACATCATGGGTTTGCTGCTCGAACTCGCCGACGAGGCGCTGCTGCCCAAGCGCTACCTGGAAATCGCGCTGGTGGTTGTCTCCAGGCTCAATACGTGCGCGTACTGTGTCGCCCACCACGCGCCGCGTCTGGCCGAGCAGGGGCTGGGAGCGGAGACGGCGTCGAAGATCCTCGAGCCCGACTGCCCGGGGCTCGACGACGTGGATCGGCTGGTCCGCGACTACGCGGTGCAGGTGACGGAGAAGCCCCAGTACATGGGCGATGCGATTTTCACAGCGCTCAGGCGGCACTTCACCGAGGAGCAGATCGTCGAGCTTACTTTGCGCACCGCGCTGTGCGGTTTTTTCAACCGCTTCAATGACGCGATGCAGATCGGCATCGAAGGCGGCGCAATTCAGGCCATGCTGGCGGCGGGGGGGCGTAGCGAAGATCTACCCGGAGCGAAAATGGATACAGACCACAATTAGTCAGCCACAACGTGCCGCTTCCGCGACCCCGGAAGCTGCTATTGACTCGAAGAGCACAAATCAGCCTGTGCGCCGGCGCCGCGGAAGAACTTGACGATCTCTGAGTTGTCCCGGTCGAGGTAACCGTCTGCGACCATTTTCCGGTTGATCTGGTGGACCAGCGCGGTGACCGGCATGCTGGCGCCGACCTCTCTCGCCAGGTCGTGGATCATCTCGAGATCCTTGGTCATGATTCCGAAGGTGCCGTCCACTGTGAACTCGGCGCCAACCATTCGCGGCAGGTACTCCTGGAGCAGATACGAGTCCGCACGACCGCCTTCCAGCGCATGGGGCAGCAACGCTGCATCGATCCCGGCGCGTTCGGCGAGCGCGCACGCTTCGCCGAGCATCGCGAAGGTGCAGGCCACCAGTACCTGGTTGATCATCTTGGTGGTCTGCCCGGCGCCGTTGTCACCCATCCGGGTGCAACGGCCGGCCAGCGCGTCCCACACCGGCCGCGCTCGTTCGAAGTCCTCCGGCCGACCGCCGACCATCACTGCCATGCTTCCTTTCAGTGCTGCCGGCGGACCGCCGGAGGTAGGCGCATCCAGCCACCCCATGCCACAGGCCGAACGCAGGCGCTCGGCGAGATCGCGGGTGTGATTCGCGTCCACAGTCGACATGTCGATGAGCAGCTTGTCGGACTCACCGCGCGACGCAATCCCATCGGCAGCGAACACGATACGTTCGACCGCCGCGCCGTCGGTGACGCAGGTGAGCACGATCTCACTGGTGGCAACCAGCTCGCCGGGCGTGTCCACTGCCGTCGCCCCGGCATCGACCAGGGGCTGCAGCCGGGCGTGGTTTCGATTCCACACGTTCACCGTGAATCCGCGCTCTACCAGCCTGTGCATGATGGCGCTGCCGAGCATGCCGGCGCCCGCACACCCGATGCTCGATATCCACTTCGTCATCGCATTATTGCCCTTACGGATGTGGGATCTGCGAGCTTGTCGTCGCAGTTCGTTTTCGGTCACTCTGCCGCACAGATGATGCAGTGAATTTCATGTAAACGGCCGGCGTCCCGCTTATGCAGGAGTGGGCGTCTCCAAAACGGCAGCCGCTGCGCCCGCCGCTTCGACGGTCTTTTTTTCCGTCGGCGGCTTGTCGTCTTCATGGGCGACACGCACCGTGACTTCCTTGTGTGCAAAATGAATGTCATTGTCCGCGAACAGCTGACGGATCCTCGAGTACACGTCTTTGCGGATCGTGAACTGGTCACCCGGCTTGGTCTTGAACTTCACCCGAAAGATCATCGCCGAGTCTTCCATGCTCTTGACGCCCTGCGATTTGAGCGGCTCGAGGAACTTGTCGCCGTACTCGGGATGCTCGAGCAACTCCTGACCGAGTTTTTTTATCAGCTTGCGAACCTTTTCGACATCGGTGTCGTAGGTCAGCCGCAACGGCAGCTTCATTATCGCCCAGTCGCGGGCGTAGTTGGTGATCTCCTTAATTTCACCGAACGGTATGGTGTTCAACGGCCCGAGGTGGTGGCGTAGTTGCATCGAGCGAATGGAAATCTTCTCAACCGTGCCTCGGGTATTACCGATCTCGATGTATTCACCCACCCGGAAGGCATCGTCCATCAGGAAAAATGCACCCGAGAAGACATCACGAACCAATGTCTGGGCACCGAAACCAACGGCCAGACCGACGACACCCGCACCGGCGAACAGCGGCCCGATGTCGATGCCCGTCTCGGACAAGATGATCATCGTACCCATCACGCCGATCGTGATGAGCATGCCATTGCGTATCAACGGCAGTAACGTCGCGATACGCGAGACGGCACCTTCCACGCCATCCCGCTCCGCATCGGCCAGTTCGGCGTCGGCCGCTTTCTTGTCAACGTAGATATTGACGTATGCACTGGCGAGGTAAGTAAGGAAAGCGATCAGGACAATGTGAAACAGAGCGCTGGCAACCCCCGCGCCCTGGTCGATGTTCAGTCCCCATAAATCCAGAAGCAGAGCGAGCGTCACCGCGATGACCAACAGCGACGCACCCCGTTCCGCGAGGTCCTTGAAAGTGCGGCGCGGTTTCGGGGGCGGGACATAGCGATCTTCCTCATCGTCCGCTGCCGGTTCGGCAATGGCCGTTGCCTCGATACCCGCTTCGATAGCCGCCGCGCGATCGGCCTCGGCACGCTCTGATGCGGCTTGTGCGGCCCTTTCCTCAGCTGCCTCCAACGCCGCCGCCCGTTTGTGTGCGCGCTCACGCTCGTAACGGCCGAAGGCTGACTCGATGATCAGCAGCAGGACACCGTAAACAGCGATTGCGGCAAACAGGTAGAGAATCGTGCCGGCAACGATACCGGGGGCGGCCGGCATACCGAGCACGTTTCGCACGCACTGGATACCGAATGCGACAACGACGTAGAGCACCGCGACGATGTGCCAGCTGGCCGCCACCCACCGCAGCAACAGCGGTTTGCCGGCGAGGTCACCGGCACCAAGGATCATGCCGGCGACGATCTTGCGATGAGAGAGGATCACCCAGAGCAGCAGCCCCATGCCAATGACGGCACCCGTCATGAAACTCAAGGCGGCGAAGTCGCGAGGCATACCAATCTGCTTGAGCCACGCGACCACGCCAAACACTACCGCGGAGACGCCAAATACGACCACCAGCGAACGACAAAACCGGCTGGCGTCGCTGTCGCTTACATTCAACAAGCGGCAGTTCGGTACATCGTCGGCCAGGAGAGCGCGGAAAAAGACGGTTAGCAACCGCACGCCGCCGAGCGCCGCAATGACGATAAACGCCATGCCACGCACATATGGCGCCGGAGCGACGGCGACCACGAACCCAGCCGCCACGCCCATCTGGATCACCACGCCGATCTCCTGTATCACGCCGCGACACAGCAGGTAGGAGATCTTTTCGGCACGGCTGTCGGGCTCCGCTGTGAACGATTTGACGAGAAACGACCGCGCCCACCGCGAGTACAACCACTCGGCCGCGTAGCCCAGACCGAGAAAAACAAGCGTCCAGATTACGGTCTCGAGCAACCAGTTGCCCTGCCCGTGAGACGAGGCGGCGTCTGCCACCGCCGGGAAAGAACCCGGCGCAGTCGCGAGAATCTCACGCAGGCGTGCGCGAAACGCCAACGCCAGTGCGCGCAGGTCGGGACCGGTCTCGGCCGCCGCTGCCATCTGACCCGCCGCCGGCCGGATTACCAGCACCTCGGAGCCGGCGGCCCGCGATTCAGTGATGATTCTTTCGAGTTCCGCATCACTGGCGTACTCGATAGTCTGGGCGGACACCGCGAGTGAAATGACGAACAGCAACCCAATTGACAGACATGCCTTCATCATCTTTCCATCCCCCTTACGCTGTTGGTTCTCATTGTAGCGACCCGGTTATTTCATCGAGAGTTGTCGCGGAATTGCGCGCCAATGTACGGCTGCCGGATCGTCCCACGGTTCAAAAGCGACGGCGGTCCAACCCGTTAGACACTAGTATATCCCCAATCGGAGTGAAACTTGCGGCGCTGCTCAGGACGAGCGGAGAATGCGCTCGTGGCAGTACGGTCACATTAAAAGCCTGGACCCGGATGCGGTTTCGGCATATGAATGCAGCATGCACACAACATCCAAAAAACCCGCGGTGCGGCCATGAGCTGGAGCATCGGTGTCGACGTCGGCGGGACTTTCACCGACTTTTACGCCCTGAACGAGCGTAGCGGCGGGGTGCATGTCGGCAAGACACCCTCCACACCCGCTAACCCGGCTAACGCCGTCATTTCCGGACTGCGCGACCTTATCGATCGCCACGGTATCGAGACCGCGGCCGTGCATCGTCTTTCGCACGGCACGACCGTGGGTACCAATGCCCTCATACAACGCCGCGGCGGTAAAGTGGCGATGATCACCACCCGCGGCTTTCGCGATCTGCTGGAGATCGGCCGCCAGACGCGGCCGCACATGTACGATTTATACGCGGACCACCCGCCAGCGCTGGTGCCGCGCGAGCACCGTATCGAACTGCGTGAGCGTATCGGCGCCGACGGTGAAGTGCTGGTCGCGCCGCGACCCGAAGAAATCGAAGCCGCGGTCGAGCACGCGCTCGCGGCCGGCGCCGAGTCCTGTGCCGTTTGCCTGCTGTTCGCGTACCGCAATGACGAGCACGAGCGTGCGGTGGCCGAGGTCCTGGCGCGCCGTGCCAGCGGGATGCGGGTGTCATTGTCCTCGCAGGTGCAACCCGAGTTTCGCGAGTACGAGCGCTTTTCGACCACTGCTCTCAACGCTTACCTGCAGCCGGTCATTGCGGAGTACGTGACGACGCTCGAAGATGGCGTGCGGGCGGCGATCCCTGCCGCGGCGATCGGCATCAATCAGTCGAGCGGCGGTCTGATGTCGCCCGAGCGGGCCCGCGCACTGCCGGTGCGAACCGCGCTGTCGGGGCCGGCGGCCGGGGCCGTTGGCGCGATTCACGTCGCGCGCCTCGCTGCGCGCCCGGACGTGATCACGCTGGATATGGGCGGGACCAGCGCCGACGTCGCGCTGATCCGAGACTATCGCGCCAATATCAGCTTCGAGCGTGACGTGGCGGGTTTTCCGGTGCGCCTCCCGTCGGTGGACATCGAGACCGTAGGCGCCGGCGGTGGATCGCTCGCCTGGTTCGATCGTGACGGACTGCTGAAGGTTGGGCCATCCAGCGCCGGGGCGGATCCCGGCCCCGCGTGCTACACACGCGGCGGCG
>JAOTYY010000389.1 GCA_029861595.1 Gammaproteobacteria bacterium | reverse complement strand
GCGGGAACGCTCAGTGTGCGGCGCGGGAGAATCGCGTACAGTGGCGTTACCAGCGGCGCCGCGCAACGGTTCTTTACCTTGCAGCTGGACGGTCAGATAGCGTTGCAGAGCCAGGTGGCGGCGCTGGTCAGGCATGTCGAGTGGGTGCGTGAGCGCTATCCGCGCACGCCCCTGATCCTGATCGGGCACTCAGCGGGCGGGCTGGTCGCTCGCCTCTACATGGTGCAGTATCCTGGCGCCAACGTAGCCGCCCTCATCACTATTGCGACGCCCCACCTGGGTACGCCGCTGGCGCATATCGGTGAACTTGTCGAGCGCAGTCCGCTGGCCTGGCTGGCGCCCCTGATCGGCGCACGCGAGCTGAGCGGATCTCTCGCGCTGTACAGGGACCTCGCCGTGGAGCAGCCTGGCAACTTTCTCTACACGCTGAATCGCAGACCGCACCCGCCCGCACGCTATATCTCGGTGGTCAGGACCGGCAGTGGCCCGGGCCCCGGTGGCGATCCGCTGGTGCCCGAATGGAGCCAGGATCTGCGCAGCGTACAGGCGTTGCGCGGCAAGGCGCATACGCTGCTGAATAAGGGAACGCATGCGCTCAGCGCCGAGGATGGCGATGTGCTGATTCGCCTTCTGCAATGGCTGCAGCAGGCGTGACGGGGCTGCGGCGCTCGATGTTATCCATACGGTGAGCGACGAACAAATCACGATTTTCTTCGTGCTGGGCCTCGCTCTGGTGCTGTTCGCCTGGGGGCGGTTTCGCCACGATCAGGTGGCAGTCGCCGCGTTGCTGGCCGCCGTCGTGCTGGGGGTGGTTCCCCACCAGCAAGCTTTCTCCGGCTTCGGGCATCCAGCGGTGATCACGGTGGCTGCCGTGCTGATGATCAGCCAGGCGTTGAAAAACGCCGGTGTCGTTACACTGGTTGCAGAGCGCTTGCGCGCGTTCACCACGACGCCATTGCTGCACATCGCAGCGCTGACATTGGTGGTTACCGTTGCCTCTGCGTTCATGAACAACGTTGGCGCCCTGGCGCTGATGCTGCCCGTGGCAATGGCCACCGCCGCGGAACAGAATCGTTCGCCGGCTCTGCTGCTGATGCCGTTGGCCTTCGGCAGTATTCTCGGTGGCATGACGACCATGATCGGTACGCCGCCGAACATCATTATCGCCAGCTACCGCGCGGAAATAGCCGGCAGCGGATTCGCGATGTTCGATTTTTCCCCGGTCGGGGTCGCCGTGGCTGCAGCCGGGGTCGCATTCATGACGTTCGTAGGCTGGCGGCTCATCCCCGCCGACAGGCTCCAGCGCAACGCCCCGCAACAGCTGTTTGAAATTGCCGCCTACCTGCTGGAAGTACGCATCGGCGAGACGAGCCCGCTGGTAGATCGTCCGTTGCATGAGTTCGAGGAGTTGCACGGCGCGGATCTGGAAATAGTAGGCGTCGCGCGCAACCGGGCGCAAGCGATAGGACCGCCAGTGGACCACCAGTTGCGCGCCGGCGAAGTGCTGGTATTGCGCGGTGACCCCGAGAAGCTCAGACCCTTGTTCGAAGAAGCGGGGTTGGAACTGGTGACCAGCGCCACACGCTGGACCGCTCCGGAAGAGAACGCCGATCTCGAGTTAATCGAGGCAGTCGTCAGCACGCAGTCCCCGTTGTTGCTGCGTGACGTCGCGTACCTGCGCCGCCGCGTCGGAGGCAGCGCGGCGCTGATCGGATTGGCACGCCAGGGCAGACAGCTGCGCGGACGTTTACGCCGACAGCGCTTCCGCGCCGGCGATGTCCTGCTGCTGCAGGTGCAGAGCGACGCGGTCCATCAGGTGCTCGAGACACTTGTATTGCTGCCGTTGGCACAACGCGATCTGCTGTTGGACCGTCCCCGCCGCCTGTGGCTGTCACTGGCCGTGTTCGCCGGAGCCATTGCGGTGGGCGCCGCGGGCTGGCTGCCGATAGGTTTGTGTTTCCTTGCGGCCCTCGCCGTTTACGTTTTACTCGATGTGTTGCCATTGCGCGATATCTACAGTTCCGTCGACTGGCCGGTAATCGTGCTCTTGGGCGCGTTGATACCGGTGGGCAGGGCGCTCGAATCAACCGGCGCCACGGGATTGATCGCACAGACCATTGTCGCCGCAACCGGCGGCCTGTCACCGCTTGCGGTGCTGGCGTTGCTGTTGGTTGCTACTATGTTCCTGTCCGACATCATCAGCAATGCGGCCACGGCGCTGATCATGGCGCCGATTGCGGTAAGTATCGCGCTCACTCTGGAAGCGAACAGCGATACATTTCTGATGGCCGTAGCGATCGGCGCCTCCTGTGCTTTTCTGACCCCGATAGGGCATCAGTCCAACACGCTGGTGATGGGCCCCGCGGGTTACCGGTTTGGGGATTACTGGCGGGTGGGATTGCCGATGGAGGCGCTGATCGTGCTCATTGCGGTGCCGTTGCTGGCAGTGTTCTGGCCCTTGTAATCCGGGGACAGCTTACTTATTTCGCGATTTATTCCCTGGATTCACGAGCGCGCC